>NZ_QQNA01000328.1 GCF_003346515.1 Streptomyces corynorhini | reverse complement strand
CGGTGTCGGCGTCCGACGGCCGTCGGCCGTCGGACGCCGACACCGACACCGAGCCGGGCCCAGGACCGGGTGTACGCGGGCCCCGGGGCGGGGACGGACCCCGGTTGTACGCGGCCCCCGGGTCTACGCGGGCCCCGGGTGTACGCGGGCCCCGGCTTCGCACACGGGCCGCAGGTCAGTAGCCGAACGCCAGCGCCGTGTTCCGGGCGATCGCCTCCGCCATCGCGTCCTCGTCGATTCCGCGCACTTCCGCCATGGCACGCAGCGTGACCGGAATGAGGTAGGGCGCATTCGGCCGCCCGCGATAAGGCGCCGGAGTGAGAAAAGGAGCATCCGTCTCGACGAGAATGAGCCCCAGTGGCGCTATTTTGAGCGCATCACGCAACGGTTGAGCATTCTTGAAGGTGACATTACCGGCGAACGACATGTAATACCCGGCGCTCGCACAGATCCGGGCCATTTCCGCGTCGCCGGAATAACAATGGAATACCGTACGCTCCGGTGCGCCTTCCTCGGTGAGAATACGCAGAACATCGGCGTGCGCCTCGCGGTCGTGGATCACGAGCGCCTTGCCGTGGCGCTTGGCGATCTCGATATGGGCGCGGAAGGAGCGCTCCTGGGCGGCCACGCCCTCGGGTCCGGTCCTGAAGTGGTCGAGCCCCGTCTCCCCGACGCCCCGTACCTGGGGCAGGGCGGCCAGCCGGTCGATCTCGGCGAGCGCGTCGTCCAGCGCGGCGTCGCCGCCCGCCCCGCGCGCGCCCTGACGCGACCAGCCGTCGGGGTCGCCGTGGACGATGCGGGGGGCCTCGTTGGGGTGCAGGGCGACGGTCGCGTGCACGTTCTCGTACGCCTCGGCCGTCTCGGCGGCCCAGCGCGATCCCTTGAGGTCGCACCCCACCTGGACCGCCGTCGTCACACCGACCGCGGCGGCGCTCTCCAGTGCCTCCGCGACCGTGCTGTCCTGCATGTCCAGGTGGGTGTGCGCGTCCGCGACCGCCACCCTGAGGGGCTCGGGCAGCGGCGGCGGAGCTTGCTTCGCACTCATGGGGACCGATCCTACGAGAGCCGCGGGACCGGCGGCCATGCGCTCATGTCCTCACGCGCTCACGGGCGGTGGTGGTGCTGGAACGGGTGCAGCAGATCGGCGAGGTGCCAGTGGTGGTGCGTGTGGTCCGCGTCGTCGGGGCCGTCGGATATCCCCCCGTCCGGCCGTGCGTCCCGCGCCGCCGCCTCGGCCCCGGCGGTCTCGGCCCCGGCGGTCTCGGCCCCGGCGGTCTCGGCCCCGGCGGTCTCCGCTGCCTTCGCCTCCGCCGCCTTCTTCGCCGCCCGGGACGTCCTCGCCGGGTGGTGGTGTTCGGTCATCAGCGCCTGGACGGACGACACCTGGCCGGACCGCATGATGCGGACGACGTGGCCGCCGCAATTCCCGCAACTGGGGCTGGACAGCGGGGAAGGAACCCGTATCCCGTCCGACTTGTATACGACAACATTCTGGCCCGAGCCGTCGACATAGTGCTCTATGTCGTAGGACTGCTCCCAGCCGTGTCCGCAGCGCATGCAGCAAAAGGCATATGCCTCGTGGGCGACGGCGGTGCCCGTGATCTCACTCATGCCAGCTCCTCTCCACTGGTCCAGTGGACGCCTTCGAAGGCGTGGAGCGCATCATCGCTGTCGATTAATGGAGTGGTCTTGGCCTTCTCATGCCACAAAGGCCCGGGACAAGGCCCGGCACGCGGTCTGCGCTTTACATTTCACGATAGTCCTTTGCCCGCCGAGGGGCTCGTCCCCGCCGCCCGCGCCGCGTTCTTCGCCGCCACCACGGCGTCGAACACCTCGCGCTTGGGCACGCCGGTCTCGGCGGCGACCGAGGCGATCGCCTCCTTGCGCCGCTCCCCCGCCTCCTCCCGGTCCCGTACCCGCCGCACCAGCTCCTCGGCGTCCAGCTCGCCCGGGTCGGGTTCGGGCGCGCCCTCGACGACGACGGTGATCTCGCCCCGTACGCCCTGCGCCGCCCAGTCGGCCAGCTCGCCCAGGCCGCCGCGCCTGACCTCCTCGTACGTCTTGGTCAGCTCGCGGCAGACGGCGGCCCTGCGGTCCGCGCCGAAGACCTCGGCCATCGCGGCGAGGGTGTCGTCCAGCCGGTGCGGCGCCTCGAAGTAGACGAGCGTGCGCCGCTCGGCGGCGGCCTCGCGCAGCCGGCCGAGCCGCTCGCCCGCCTTGCGCGGCAGGAAGCCCTCGAAACAGAAGCGGTCCACGGGCAGCCCGGACAGCGCCAGCGCGGTCAGTACCGCGGAGGGCCCCGGCACCGCCGTCACCCTGATGTCCCGCTCGACCGCCGCCGCCACCAGCCGGTAGCCGGGGTCCGAGACCGAGGGCATGCCCGCGTCCGTGACGAGCAGCACCCGCGCCCCGTCCACCAGCGCGTCGACCAGCTCCGGCGTCCGGGCGCTCTCGTTGCCCTCGAAGTACGACACGATCCGGCCACGGGTGCGCACCCCGAGCGCCTGGGTGAGGCGGCGCAGCCGCCGGGTGTCCTCGGCGGCGATCACGTCCGCCGTCTCCAGCTCGGCGGAGAGCCGCGGCGGCGCGTCCGTGACGTCGCCGATGGGCGTCCCGGCGAGGACGAGCGTGCCGGGAGTGGCGGGAGTGCCGTGTGCCCCGTGCGGCTTGTGGGTCGCGTGCGTTCCGTGCGTTTCCATCACATCCGCCATCCTCGCAGGGCGGGACGCGCCCCTCGCACAGCGGCGTTCCCTACGATGGCGCGGTGACCAGTACCGCACCCTCAGCCCTCCAGGGGCACGACGCCGAGGACCCGCCGCCCTCCTGGCCGCGGCGGCTGCGCCGATTCGGCCATTCGCCACGGCAGGTGACGGGGCTGCGCGAGCGGCTCGTGCCGCCGTACACCCGCCCCTCGGAGCGGCTGTGGGCCGTCCTCGGGATCTCCCCGGCCCTCGCGGACCGCATCGTCCGCTGGTCGGCGTGGGGCGGGCCGCTGCTCGTGGCGCTGGTCGCCGGGGTGCTGCGGTTCTGGCACCTGGGCAGCCCCAAGGCGGTGATATTCGACGAGACGTATTACGCGAAGGACGCCTGGGCGCTCATCAACCAGGGGTACGAGGGCAGCTGGCCCAAGGACATCGACAAGTCGATCCTGAAGGATCCCTCCTCGGTGCCGGTGCCGACCGACCCCGGCTATGTCGTCCATCCGCCGGTGGGCAAGTGGGTGATCGGGCTCGGCGAGTACCTCTTCGGGTTCAACCCCTTCGGCTGGCGCTTCATGGTGGCGGTGCTCGGCACGCTGTCGGTGCTGATGCTGTGCCGGATCGGGCGGCGGCTGTTCCGGTCGACGTTCCTGGGGTGTCTGGCGGGCGGGCTGCTGGCCGTGGACGGGCTGCACTTCGTGATGAGCCGGACCGCGCTGCTCGACCTGGTGCTGTCCTTCTTCGTGCTGGCCGCGTTCGGCTGCCTGCTGATCGACCGCGACCGGGCCAGGCGCGGACTGGCGGCGGCGCTGCCGGTGGACGACGAGGGCGTGCTGCGCCCGGACGCCGAGGTCGCGGACCGGCTGCGGCTCGGCTGGCGGCCCTGGCGGATCGCCGCCGGGGTGATGCTCGGGCTGGCGTTCGCGACGAAGTGGAACGGCCTCTACATCCTGGCCGCCTTCGCGGTCATGGCGGTGCTCTGGGACGTGGGCGCCCGCCGGGTCGCGGGGGCGCGGGCGCCGTATGCGAGCGTCCTCAAGCGGGACATCGTGCCGGCCTTCTTCTCGACGGTCCCGGTCGCGATCGGCACGTACGTCGCCTCCTGGACCGGCTGGATCGTCACCGACAAGGGGTACTTCAGGAACTGGGCGGCGACGGCGGGCCAGGGGGGCTCCTCCACCTGGCTGCCGGACTGGCTGCGCAGTCTGTGGCACTACGAGAACGAGGTCTACGACTTCCACGTCAATCTGACGTCGGGCCACACCTACCAGTCGAACCCGTGGAGCTGGATCGTGCTGGGCCGCCCGGTCTCGTACTTCTACGAGGACCCGGCGGCCGGCACGGACGGCTGCCCGGCGTCGACGGCCGGCAAGTGCGCCCGCGAGGTGCTGGCGATCGGCACGCCGCTGCTGTGGTGGACGGCGGTGTTCGCGCTCTGTTACGTGCTGTGGCGCTGGTTCTTCCGCCGCGACTGGCGCGCGGGAGCGATCGCGTGCGCGGTGGCGGCGGGGTGGGGGCCGTGGTTCCTGTACCAGGAGCGGACGATCTTCCTGTTCTACGCGGTCGTCTTCGTACCGTTCCTCTGTCTGGCGGTGGCGATGCTGATCGGCGCGATCGTGGGGCCACCGGGGTCCGACGAACGGCGCAGGACGATCGGCGCCGTCGGGGCGGGGGTGCTGGTGCTGCTGATCGTGTGGAACTTCATCTACTTCTGGCCGCTGTACACGGGGACGGCGATCCCGATCGACTCGTGGCGCTCCCGGATGTGGCTGGACACCTGGGTGTGAGGGACGGGACCGGCGGAGGGGCGGACGGGGCTGACACGGCTGACGGGGCCTCGTGTACGGGCGGAGCCGGTCCGGCTCCGCCAAGTCCCGTGGGACAGCCCTCTGTCGGATAACTCTCGGTCCGATAACTCTCGCCCCCCTCACCACGGTGGTCCCGTAGAGTGCGGCACGAACGTTCCTTGAACATGGCACAGGTGATCAAGGAGGCTCCTGGGGAGGGGTACCGCACTCATGCGCAGTGGAGCGAAGACAGCCGTCATAGGCGGAGTTTTCCTGGTGGTCGCCGGCGGCGTCGGCTACGGCGCGTACGCGACGTACGGGAATCTCACCGGGGGCAGTGGCAGCGTCTCCGCGAAGCACGAGGTGAAGACCGGGCCGCTGAGCGCCGAGGAGATCGACCAGGCCGCGAAGGACTTCCTCGCCGGATGGGCGAAGGGCGACGACGGCGCGACCCTGGCCCAGCTGACCAACGACGCCGCCGCGGCGGCGAGCGTCATCGACGGATACCGCGATCAGGCCCATGTCACCGACGCGGTGATCACTCCGGGCGTCGCCGTCGGTACGAAGGTCCCCTTCGAGGTGAAGGCCACCGTCGAGTTCGGCGGCAAGAGCGCGCCGTGGTCGTACAGCTCGGAGCTGACGGTGGTGCGCGGGCAGAGCACGGGACGCCCGCTGGTCGCCTGGGCCCCCTCCGTGATCCACCCGAAGCTGACGAAGACCAACCAGCTGGTCACGGGCGAGGCTTCGGCCCCGCAGATCGAGGCCGTGGACCGCAACGGTGTCGAGCTGACGAAGGAGAAGTACCCGTCGCTGGGGCCGATCCTGAACGAACTGCGCGAGCGGTACGGCGAGAAGGCGGGCGGCTCGTCCGGTATCGAGCTGGCGCTGCGCGGCGACGGCGAGGGCGCGTCCAACCCGGCGGCCGAGACGCTGCTCACGCTCTCCAAGGGCACCCCCGGCAAGCTGACGACCACCCTGGACGCGAACGTCCAGGCAGCCGCCGAGCGGTCGGTGAAGCAGTTCAGCGAGGCGTCGGTCGCGGCCGTCCAGCCGAGTACGGGCGAGATCCTGGCCATCGCCAACAACCGCTCGGACGGCTTCAACGCGGCGATGCTCGGCAAGCAGGCGCCCGGCTCCACGATGAAGATCGTGACCGCCGCGATGCTGATGGAGAAGGGCCTCGCGGCGGCGGACAAGCCGACCGAGTGTCCGCCCACCGCGATGTACATGGGCCGTACCTTCCAGAACCTGGACAAGTTCTCGCTCGACAACAGGCCGTTCTCGGAGAGCTTCGCGCGCTCCTGCAACACCGCCTTCATCAAACTGATCGACGACGTGAACGACGACTCCGCGTTGAAGACGGAGACCGAGGAGGTCTTCGGGATCGGTCTCGACAACTGGAAGGCCGGGATCCCGACCTCCGACGGCAGCGTGCCCGCCGCCCAGGGCGGCGAGGCGGCGGCCCAGTACATCGGGCAGGGCACGGTGCAGATGAACGTGCTCAACATGGCGTCGATCACCGCGACCGTCAAGAACGGCGGCTTCAAACAGCCCGTCATCGTCCCCGCCTTCCTGGACGACCGCGAGATCGCCACGGCCGCCCGCCCGCTCCCGCCGGGTGTGGCGCAGCAGCTGCGCCGGATGATGGCGATCACGGCGACCAGCGGTACGGGGGCCAAGGCGATGTCCGGCCTCGGCGGCGACAAGGGCGCGAAGACCGGCTCGGCCGAGGTCGACGGTCAGGAAACGTCGAACAGCTGGTTCGCCGGCTACCGCGACGACCTCGCGGCGGCGGCGGTCGTCCAGGCCGGCGGCCACGGCGGCGACGCGGCGGGCCCGGTGGTCGCGGCGGTGCTGGGCGCGGGCTGAGCACCTTCGCGGGCGCGGCTCGGGGCGCGGGGCCCGGCACGGGAGCGGGGTCGCGGCGCGGCGCGGCGGGCCGAGGGAACGTCCGAAACCGGCGCGTCCGGCCCCGGGGCGGGTGAAACCCCCTGGTCCGGGCGGTTCGGGCCGCGCTAGCGTACGGAGCCATGACCACTTCGGATCCGGCGGCCGGCCGCCCCCACGCCCTGCGCCCACGTCCTGACGGAGCCCCGCGCGAGTCGCGGGCGTGACCCCGCTCGTGGCCGTCGCGGTGCTCGTCGCCGCCGTGACGCACGCCGCTTGGAACGCGATCGCGCACACCATCCACGACAAGCTGGCCGCGTTCACGCTGATCGGCGGCGGCGCCGCGGTGATCGGCGCGGTCATCGCCTGTTTCGCGCCACTGCCCGCCGCGGCCGCCTGGCCGTATCTGGCGGTCTCCGGAGTGCTGCACGTGGGCTACCAGCTGCTGCTGATGCGCTCCTTCAGCCTCGGTGACTTCGGCCAGATGTATCCCATCGCCCGGGGCACCGCGCCCCTGGTGGTGACCATCGTGGCCGCCGTACTGATCGGCGAGTCGCTCGACGCCTGGCAGCTGGCGGGGGTCGCCGTGGCCTCGGTGGGGCTGCTCGCGCTGGCCCTGTGGGGCATCAGAGGCGCCGCGACGGCCCCGCGCGGGCCCGCGGTCTCGGCGGCCGTGGCGACGGGGCTCTCGATCGCCGCGTACACGGTGGTGGACGGCGTGGGCGTACGGAACTCGGGCTCGGCGCTCGGCTACCTCGCCTGGCTGATGATCCTGGAGGGCGTCCTGATCCCCGCGTACGCCCTCCACTCCCGCCGCGGCAGGCTCCTCGGCCAGCTGCGCCCCCATCTGACGCTGGGTCTGCTCGGCGCGGCCCTCTCGATGTTCGCGTACGGCCTGGTCCTGTGGGCACAGACCCGGGCGCCTCTCGCGCCGATCGCCGCGCTGCGCGAGTCGTCGATCATCGTGGGCGCCGCGATAGGGACCGTCTTCTTCAAGGAGCGCTTCGGGACGCCCAGGATCGCGGCGGCGGGGCTGATGGTGGTGGGGATCGGGCTCATGCTCCACACGAGTTGAGCGGGCGCGGCGCGGGAGCGTGGGTCGCGTTTCCTCCGGTCGGTCATGCTTTCATCCGCCCCGGAGGTGTAAGTGTGATGAAAAGAGAATCACAAGATAAGGCTCTCCCCTCGCTCCCTCAGGGCGGTCCCGTCGATCCGCCCGCGCCGGACAAGCGGACGGGCCGGCGCGGGACGACCCCGCGCAGACGGCTGCTCGCCGCCGCCGCGCTCGCGCCCCTGCTGGCGCCCGTCCTGACCGGGGTCGGGGTGGGCACCGCCCGTGCCCGGTCAGGACCCGCGCCCGAGGCCGGGGCAGGCGCAGGCGCAAGGGCGGCGGAAGACGCCGCGCCGGGCGGGCCGGTGCAGCCGGTGCCGACCACGGTGGCGGACTGGAAGGGGGTCGCGCGGGCGCTGGGGCGGTCCGGCAGTCTGGTGCGCGGGCTCTTCTACCACACGCGCTTCCCGCGCGGGGATCTGCACGTGGTCACCCGGGGCGTCACCGTGTCGCCGGGGCTCGCCCTCGGGTCGCACATGGCGTTCGTCCGGTACGCCGACGGCACCGTCTCCGCCATGGGCGATCTCAACGTCACCGAGGGCGAACTGCAGCGGGTGACCGACTCGCTCTTCCAGCACGGCATCGAGGTGACCGCGCTCCACAAGCATCTCCTCGCCCACACCCCCGATGTCTGGTGGATCCACATCCACGCCCACGGCACGGACCCGGTACCGCTGGCGCGCGGGCTGCGGGCCGCCATCGGCCGCACCGCGAGCCCGCCCGCCATGGAACCGGGACCGCCGCCGCCCCTCGATCTGGACCTGGCGGGCATGGAGGCCGCGCTCGGGGTGGCGGGCTCCAACGACGGCGGGATCTACAAGTCCGTGTTCGCCCGCCGCGAGACCGTGATCCACGACGGCAGGGCGCTGCCCCGGGGGCTGGCGGCGACCTCGGCCTTCAACTTCCAGCCGCTGGGCGGTGGCCGGGCCGCCGTCAACGGGGACTTCGCCATGGTCGCGGACGAGGTCCAGCCGGTGCTGAGCACGCTGCGGCGGGGCGGGATCGAACTCGTGGAGCTGCACAACCACGGCCTCACCGAGGAACCACGCCTGTTCTTCGCCCACTTCTGGGCCGTGGACGACGCCGTCAGGCTGGCCCGCGCGCTGCGCCCGGCGGTGGACGCCACCAACGTGGCGCCGGTGTCGATGACCGGGGGGAGCGAACGCGTCGGCCCGTGACGCGGTGGGGTACGGCCACGGCCCCGCCGCTACAGTTCCGCGCCCCTGAACGCCCGCCGCAGCCCCACGTCGCTCGCCAGGATCCCGCCGTCCACCGGCAGCGTGACACCCGTGATCCAGGAGGCGTCCGCCGACGCCAGGAAGGCGACCGCCGAGGCGATGTCGTCCGGCGTGCACACCCGGCCCAGCGGGTAGAGGGCCGCCGCGCGGTCCAGTACCGCCTCGCGCCCCGCCCAGGCGGGGGTGTGGATGGTGCCGGGCTCGATCAGGTTGACGCGGACGCCGCGCGGGGCCGCGTGGCCCGAGAGGGTACGGGTGAGACCGGCGAGGCCCGCCTTGGCGGCGCTGTAGGCGTGGTTGCCGAAGTCCCGCGCGCCGTTGACCGAGCCGATCATCACGATCGAACCGCGGCCCGACGCCACCAGATGTGGTAGGGCCGCGCGGGCGCAGCGGAAGGCGCCGGTGAGGGTGATGTCGAGGTCCAGCGCCCAGTCCTCGTCGGGCTCGTCCTCGAACAGCGGGGCGTCCGGTGTGCAGGAGTGGGCGTTGTTGACGAGGACGTCGAGGGAGCCGACGTGCTCGACGGCGTACGCCACCGCCGCCTCGACCGAGGCCCGGTCGGCCACGTCGCAGCCGAACGACCGGGCGCCCGGGAGGGTTTCGGCCGTGGCCGCCGCCCGGTCCGCGTCCCGGTCCGTGACCAGGACGCGGGCGCCCTCGGCCGTCAGCCGCCGGGCGGTCGCCGCGCCTATGCCGCGTCCGGCTCCGGTGATCAGCACGCCGTAGCCGTCGAGTCGGCGGCCTGTGCGCGCGTCGGTGCTCTCGTGGGACCGTTCGTCAGTGGGTTTCATCCGGCGATGATGTCGCCGCCTTCACCGCCCGCACCAGGGCCTGGGCGCGCGGATCGGCCGTGACGCCCTTGCGCATCCCGTTGGTCACGTACCCCAGCGCGATCCCCGACTCCGGGTCCGCGAAGCCGAGCGAGCCGCCGCGTCCCGGGTGGCCGAAGGAGCCGGGGCCCAGCAGCGGCGCCGCCGGGCCGTGCAGCATGAAGCCGAGGCCGAAGCGGGTGCTGACGACCAGGACGCGGTCGGGGCCCGCCGACTCCTCCGTACGGGCCAGGGTGAGCGTCGCGGGCGCGAAGAGGCGGTGGCCGTCGACCGGGCCGATCATCGCCGCGTAGCAGCGGGCCAGCGCGCGGGCGGTCGAGATGCCGCCGGAGGCGGGGAGTTCGGCGGCGCGGTAGGCGGGGTCGTTCTCGTCCGGCAGCGGTTCGACGACGGCGAAGGCCCGCCGCGTCAGCGACTCGGGGTCCCCGTACGCCGCCGAGACGGACCGCTTGGGCCGCAGCCTGAGCGCGCTCCCGACGGCCGTGGGCTCCTCCACCGAGCCGATCCTGCCCACCCGGTGGGCCTCCTCGGCGGGCAGCCCGACCCAGAAGTCGAGGCCCAGCGGACGGGCGATCTCCTCGGCGATCCACCGTCCGACGGACCGGCCCGTCACTCGTCTGACCAGCTCGGACATCAGCCAGCTGTAGGTGTGCGCGTGGTAGCCGTGGTCGGTGCCCGGCTCCCACACGGGGCTCTGCGCGGCCAGCGCCGCCGCGCCGGACTCGCCGTCGAGCGCCTGCGCGGGGGTGAGCGGCCGGTCCAGGACGGGCACGCCCGCGCGGTGGGACAGCAGATGCCGTACGAGCACCCGTTCCTTGCCCGCGGCCTTGAACTCGGGCCAGTACGTGCCGACCGGCGCGTCCAGGTCGATCTGGCCGCGCTGGTGCAGCAGCAGCGGTACGGCGGCGGCCACGCCCTTGGTGGCCGAGCGGACGACCTGCGCCGTGTCCAGCGCCCAGGGCGCCGCGTCACCGGCAGCCGCGGCCGAGGCCCGGTCCGCCCCCGCCGCGGCGGCGGCAGCCGGAGCTGTCGGGGCTGTCGGGGCTGTCGGGGCTGTCGGGGCTGTCGGTGTCACATCGCGGGTGCCCGCCCAGAGGTCCACGACCTTGTGGCCGTCCCGGTAGACGGCGACGGCCGCGCCCTGTTCGCCCAGCCGGTCGAAGTTCCGTACGAAAGCGTCCCTGACCGGCTCGAAGCCCGCCGCCACCGTGCCCTGGACGTCCACGCCCGCACACCTGCCCGTCGTCCCGCCCCGCCCCGGCGGCGCGGCCCCCCTCTATGGTGCAGCATCCCCGTCGGCCCACCGGCCGGGCCGCCCCGACCGGATCGCACTCTTGACCGGAGCATGCCATGCCCTCAGGATGACCCCGCCACTCCACACCCCCTGGAGGTCTCATGCGCACGCGATTACGCGGAATCGGCGGCATCGGCCGCCGTCGGCCCGCGACCCTGGCCGCGGCACTGCTCCTCACCCTCGGCCTCGCCGCCACCGCCACCACCGCCGCGGCCGGTCCCCCACGGCCGGGCGCCACCACGGCCGTGGGTGAGCGGGACACCCGCCAGTACGAGATCCAGCTGCACGCCACGTCCGCGACGCGCACCGCGCTCGCCAGGACCGGCGTGAGCGTCGACGAGTCCGACAGCGAGCGCGTGGTCGTCTCGGCGGGCCCCGGCCAGCTGGCGGAGTTGCGCGCGCTCGGCTACGAGCCCACGGCCCTGGACGCGGTGCCCGACCGCGCGGGGGACGGCGTGGTCACACCGTACGACTTCCCGCCCGGCGACTCGGCGTACCACAACTACGCCAGGATGACGGCCGAGATCAACTCGGTCGTCGCGGCCCATCCGACCCTCGCGAGCCAGCGCGTCATCGGTACCTCGTACGAGGGCCGGAACATCGTCGCCATCAAGATCAGCCGCAATGTGGCGGTCGACGAGAACGAGCCCGAAGTCCTCTTCACCCACCATCAGCACGCGCGTGAGCACCTCACCGTGGAGATGGCGCTGTATCTGCTCAAGGAGCTGACCTCCGGCTACGGCACCGACGCGCGGATCACCACCCTGCTCGACACCCGCGAGATCTGGATCATCCCGGATCTGAACCCGGACGGCGGCGAGTACGACATCGCCACCGGTTCCTACCGCGGCTGGCGCAAGAACCGTCAGCCCAACTCCGGCTCCACCGCCGTCGGTACGGACCTCAACCGCAACTGGGCCTACCGCTGGGGCTGCTGCGGCGGCTCCTCGGGCACCACCTCCTCCGAGACCTACCGGGGCAGCGCCGCCGAGTCCGCTCCCGAGGTGAAGGTCGTGGCGAACTTCGTGCGCGGCCGGGTCGTCGGCGGCGTGCAGCAGATCAAGGCCGCGATCGACTTCCACACCTACAGCGAGCTGGTGATGTGGCCGTACGGCTACACCACGGCGACCACCGCCGCCGGCCTGACCGCCGACGACCGGGACGCCTTCGCGACCGTGGGCCGCAAGATGGCGGCCAGCAACGGCTACACGGCCCAGCAGTCCAGCGCCCTCTACATCACGGACGGCTCGATCGACGACTGGCTGTGGGGCACGCACAAGATCTTCGCGTACACCTACGAGATGTATCCGAGGACGAGTTCGTCCGGCGGTTTCTACCCGCCCGCCTCGGTGATCGGCCGCGAGACGAGCAGGAACCGCGACGCGGTGCTGCAACTGCTGGAGAACGCGGACTGCATGTACCGCTCCATCGGCAAGCAGGCGCAGTACTGCTGACGCCGCATCGGCTCCCCGCACTCCCCGGCCCCGGCGGCACACCGCCGCCGGGGCCGGGCGGCCGAGGTCAGACCGCCGGGCGGGCCGCCCGGCTGACCGCCCCCGGGTCGAAGCCGAACGGCAGCTCCAGCCGGTGGGCCGCCATCAGCTCCTCGTCGCCCAGCAGCCCGCCCGTGGGCCCGTCCGCCACGATGACTCCGTCGCTGAGGATCACCGCGCGCGGGCAGAGTTCGAGCGCGTACGGCAGATCGTGCGTGACCATCAGCACGGTGATGTCCAACGACCGCAGGATGTCGGCGAGTTCGCGCCGCGAGGCGGGGTCCAGATTGGACGAGGGCTCGTCCAGGACGAGGATCTCCGGCTCCATCGCCAGGACGGTCGCCACCGCGACCCTGCGGCGCTGACCGAAGGAGAGGTGGTGCGGCGGCCGGTCCGCGTACCGCGCCATGCCGACCCGCCGCAGCGCGGCGACGACCCGCGCCTCCAGTTCGGCGCCGCGCAGCCCGGCGGCGGCCGGGCCGAAGGCCACGTCCTCCCGTACGGTCGGCATGAACAGCTGGTCGTCCGGGTCCTGGAAGACGATGCCGACCCGGCGTCTGATCTCCGCCAGGTTCCGCTTCGCGACCGGCAGCCCGGCGACGGCGACCGTACCCGCGCCCGCCGTCAGGATGCCGTTGAGGTGCAGGACGAGCGTGGTCTTGCCGGCGCCGTTGGGTCCGAGCAGCGCCACCCGCTCGCCGCGGCCGACGGTCAGGTCGACGCCGAACAGGGCCTGATGGCCGTCGGGATAGGCGTACGCGAGCCCGCGCACTTCCAGCGACGGGGGCGGCGCGGTGGGAGGGGTCATAGCGTCCAGCCAAGCAGACAGACCGCGAGGGCCGATACGGGGAGGGCCGCCGCGTACGCCCACTGCGTACGGTCCGCCGTCACCTCGTCGATGACGGGCATGGTCCCCGTGTACCCCCGGCTGACCATCGCCAGATGCACCCGCTCACCGCGTTCGTACGAGCGGATGAACAGCGCGCCCGCCGACTTCGCCAGCACGCCCCAGTGGCGCGGGCCGCTCGCCTCGAAGCCGCGTGAGCGCCGGGCGATCGACATGCGGCGCATCTCGTCGGTGATCACATCGCCGTAGCGGATCATGAAGGACGCGATCTGCACGAGCAGCGGCGGCAGCCGCAGCCGCTGGAGGCCGAGCAGCAGCGCCCGCAGCTCGGTGGTGGAGGCGAGGATCACGGAGGCGGCCACGCCCAGCGTCCCCTTGGCCAGCACGTTCCAGGCGCCCCACAGGCCGGGGACGCTGAGCGACAGGCCGAGGAACGTGACCTGCTCGCCGGGGACGACGAAGGGCATCAGGACGGCGAAGGCCACGAACGGGACCTCGATCAGCAGCCGCCGCAGCAGGAACCCGGCCGGGATCCGGGCCACGGCGGCGACCGCCGCGAGCAGCGCGCCGTACAGCGCGAACGCCCATACGGCCTCGCGCGGTGTGGAGACGACCACGACGACGAAGCAGAAGACGGCGGCGAGCTTGCAGTGCGGGGGCAGCCCGTGGACCGGCGAGTGGCCGTGCCGGTAGAGCTTGTGGGCGTGGCCCGCGCCCATGTCAGGCGCTCCCGGCGGGTGCCTGGCCCGACCGACCGGCGTGGCCGGACTCCTGGGAGCCGCGCCGGCGGCGCACCGCCCAGAAGACCCCGCTGCCCGCGGCGACGGTGACGCCGACACCGATCACGCCCGCGAGGCCGCCGGAGACCCGGCCGTCGGCGATGTCCTTGACGCCGTAGCCGGCCAGCGGGGAGCCGTCGGTGTGGTGCGGCTCGGTCTTCTCGTCGATGCCCTGGTCGGCGGCGACCTTCTCCAGACCGTCGGGGCTGGACGAGGCGTAGAAGGAGACGAAGCCCGCCAGGATCAGCGCGGTGACCAGCCCGGTGGCCCAGAACGCCCGGGTGGAGCGCGCCGCCACCGGGCCCGCCGCCGCCACCGGGCCCGCCGCCGCCGTCTCCCGCGGCCCCGTCTCCCGCGGCGCCGCGTCGACCAGCTCCCCGCCCACCCGCAGCTTGAGCGGCGCGCTCAGCCCGCGCGCCCCGTACACCAGGTCGGGGCGTACGGCGAGGACGGCGCCGACGGTCGCCGCCGTGATCACGGCCTCGCCCACGCCGATCAGCACATGGACGCCGACCATCGCGGCCAGCACCTTGCCGATCGGGATGTCCGTGGTCCCGCCGAGCGCGTACATCGCGGTGAAGGCGAGCGCGGCGGCCGGTACCGAGACCAGCGCGGCGACGAAGGAGGCGGCCGTGACGGAGCCGCGGGTGCGGGGCAGGACCTTGACCAGGCCGCGGAAGAGCGCGTACGCGACGACGGTGGTGACCACGGCCATGTCGGTGATGTTCACACCGAGCGCGGTGAGCCCGCCGTCCGCGAAGAGGATGCCCTGCATGAGCAGGACGACCGAGACGCACAGGACGCCGGTGTACGGGCCGACGAGTATCGCCGCGAGCGCCCCGCCCAGCAGATGGCCGCTCGTCCCGGCGGCCACCGGGAAGTTCAGCATCTGTACGGCGAAGACGAAGGCGGCGACGAGTCCGGCGAGGGGCGCGGTGCGCTCGTCCAGCTCGCGGCGCGCGCCGCGCAGGCTGACGGCGACGGCGCCCGCCGCGACGGCGCCGGTGGCGACCGAGACGGGGACGTTGATGAATCCGTCGGGCACATGCATGTCGGGGCTCCGCTCCCTATTCCTGCGAGGACCGTGCGGCGGTGAACCGTCCGATAGTAGAGCCCTCTTGCAAATAGTTCGCAAGAGCGAGAGACATGCGAACCGGTGCGCGGGGGGAGCAGCGGTTGCGCGACCGCCCCAATTGACAGAGTTTGTAGGATTAAGTACTAAAAGATTCGGTATACCGATACGCCGAGGAGCGATTCGATGTCACCCGTCGTCGAACAGCCCGCCAAGGCCCGCCTCATCACCGACGCCCCCCACCCCAGGACCGTCTCCGTGACCCTCCGCTACGACGGAGCGGATCCGCTGGCCATGCGTATCGTCTTCCCGCCCGAGGTCTCCCTGGACCGTGAGCGCGGCGAAGTGGTCTGGGCCTTCGCCCGCGACCTCCTCGAATCGGGGCTGCGGCTGCCCTCGGGCGACGGCGACGTCCAGGTGTGGCCGTGCGGCCGGGCGCAGACGGTGCTGGAGTTCCACTCGCCCGACGGGGTCGCGGTGGTGCAGTTCGACTCGGCGCCGCTGCGCCGGTTCCTGCGGAACTCGTACGCGCTGGTGGCGGCGGGCGAGGAGCGGCAGGGCATCGAGGTGGAGAGCGAGCTGGACAAGCTGCTGCACCGGAGCTGAACCGAGGCACGGACTGGCGAGGCCCCCGGCCCGCAGCGCGCGCCCCCCAACCCGCAGCGCGCGACCCCCGG
>NZ_QQNA01000327.1 GCF_003346515.1 Streptomyces corynorhini | reverse complement strand
CCGGGTCCGGGGCCGGGCGGAGACCGATGGGGGGCACGATCTACTTTGGTCGGGTTCCGGGGACCCGAGGTGTGTTCATAGGGTCGTACGTATGACAACACCAGCTCCGCCCGGCCCCGGACCCGGCCGTCTGAGGGACGTCGACGCGCTGCGCGGCGTCGCGCTGTTCGGCATTCTGATGGTCAACATCACCTTCTTCGCGAGCGGTTACACCCTCGCGATGGTGCCCGACCCGGCCCGGGGGGCCTGGCACGACGAACTGGCCGAGGGCGTGGTCCGGTTCTTCTTCGAGTCGAAGTTCTATCTGCTGTTCGCGTTCCTCTTCGGCTACAGCCTCACCCTCCAGATCGACTCCGCCGCCGCGCGTGGCCGCGCCTTCCGGCCGCGGTTTCTGCGGCGGACCGGGGCGCTGTTCCTGCTGGGCGTCGCCAACGCGGTTCTGCTGTTCTACGGCGACATCCTCATGACGTACGCCGTGTTCGGCCTGTTGCTGTTCCTGATGCGGGGGATCTCGCCGCGCCGGGCGCTGTGGGTGGCGGGGATCGTCACCGGAACGATCGCGCTGGTCTTCCTGGGGCTGGCGACGCTCGTGGCGCTGGTCGACGGCGCCGCCCTGACCGCCACCCCCGCGGAACACGCCGCGTCCCTCGCCGAGGGCCGCGCCAGCACCGAGGCGATGCGGGGCGGCATGGGGGCGGTGATCGGCGAGCGGGTGTCGGCGCTGGCGGGTGTCGTGCCGCTGACCCTCTTCTTCCAGGGGCCGCTGGCGTTCTCCGCCTTCCTGGTCGGGCTGGCCGCCGGCAAACGGCGGGTCCTCGCCGAACCGGCGCGCCACGAGCGGAGGCTGAAGCTGATCCAGGGCGTCGGATTCCCGGTGGGACTGGCCGGCTCGGTGTACTACACCCTCGCCGGGAGCGACGACCTGTTCGCCGAGACCAGCGTCCTCGTCACCGCGCCCTTCCTCACCGCCGCGTATGTCGCCACGCTCCTGCGCGTCTTCCGCACCGGGCGTGGCGCCCGGCTGGCCGAGGCGCTCGCCCGGCCCGGTCGGATGGCGCTCACCAACTACCTGAGCCAGTCGCTGCTCTGCGGGCTGATCTTCACCGGTATCGGGCTCGGCCTCGTCGGCCGGGTCCCCTACGCCGGGGTCATCGCCATCGCACTGGCGATCTACGGGATACAACTGGCGTGGAGCGCCTGGTGGTTGAAGCGGTTCCGGATGGGGCCCGTCGAGTGGCTGCTGCGGGCCGCCACCTACCTGGAGCGGCCCGCGCTGCGCGTACGGCGCGATCCCCCTGCCCAGCGGGTGCTCTCGCTGTCAGACTGAGACGACGAGTGACCGGCGACGAGTGACAGACGACGAATGTCCGGCGACGAATGTCCGGCGACGAGTGACCGGCGAAGAATGACGGGTGACGGGCGACGGGGGAGGGGCACATGGCGCGCGGGCAGCCGTCGATGGCCGAGCTGATCCGGCGGCGCCGCAGCACGGGCTTCATCGGGCGCCGCGACGAACTCGGCGCCTTCCGCGACAACTTCGGCCACGCGCCCGAGGACGAACGCCACCGTTTCCTGTTCCACATCCAGGGCAACGCGGGCGTCGGCAAGACCTTCCTCGTCCGGGAGCTGGAGCAGGCCGCCCGCGAACGCGGCGCGCTGACCGCGTACGTGGACGAGTCCGTGAGCAGCGTGCCGGAGGCGCTCGCCGGGATGGCGGAACAACTCCAGCGCCAGGGGCACCCGTTCAAGAAGCTCGAACGGCTGCTGGCCACGTACCGGGAGCGACGGCACGAGGCCGAGTCCGCGGCGGCCCCGGTGTTCGCCGCCGGGCCGCCCGGCGCCTCCGCCGGTCCCGGCTCCCCGGGTCCCGGCTCCCCGGAGCCCCGGCGGCCCTCGGCCGGCTCCGCCGCCATGGCCACGGCGGGCGTGATCGGGCTCGGGATGGTCCCCGTCGTCGGGCCGTTCGCCGGGGCGCTGGACGCCGACCGGCTCGCGTCCGGGGCGGACCGGCTGCGGGCCACGCTGAGCGCGCGCTTCCGCGACCAGGCGGACGTACAGCTCGTCCTCGCGCCCGACCGGGTGCTCACCCCCGTGTTCGTCGACGAGCTGGCCGAGGCGGCGCACGACGCGCGCTGGATCGCGCTCTTCTTCGACACGTACGAACGCACCGCGCCCTTCCTGGACGCCTGGCTGCGCGAGCTGATGACCACCGAGACGTACGGCGCGCTGCCCGTCCAGGTGGTGGTGACCGTCGCAGGGCAGCGCCCCTTCGACGCCGCCCGCTGGGGCGGCTTCGCGGACTTCATGACCGAGCTGCGCCTCGAACCGTTCACCGAACCCGAGACGCGCCGCCTGCTGGCGGGAAAGGACGTGACGGACGAGTCCGTCGTCGCGGAGATCCTGCGGCTCTCGGGCGGGCTGCCCGTCCTCGTCTCCACTCTCGCGGAGAACCAGCCCTCCGACCCCGCCGACGTCGGCGACCCCAGCGCCACCGCCGTCGAGCGCTTCCTCAAGTGGGAGCAGGACCCGGCCCGCAGATCCACGGCCCTCGCCTGCGCGCTGCCGCGCGGGCTGGACGAGGACGTGTTCCGCGAGGTGCGGCAGTCACTGGACGATCCGGAACGTGCGGACGTGGCCGCGCTCTACGACTGGCTCCGCGCCCTGCCCTTCGTGGCCCCCAAGGACGGCGGAGTCCGCTACCACGACGTCGTACGGGGCCCGATGCTGCGCCTCCAGCGCGCCCGCTCGCCGCGCGCCTGGGCCGAGCGCCACACCGCGCTCGCCGCGTACTTCGCCGACCTGCGGACAGCGGCCGGAGCCGATCTGCGCGCCGACGAGCGGTGGGAGCGCGCGCACTGGCGCGCTCCGCGCTTCGAGGAGACGTACCACCGCCTGTGCGCCGCACCGCGCGCCGCGCTCGCCGACGCGCTGCTCGACGTGGCCGAGGGCTGCCGCGAGGGCGTGGCGACGGCACGCCGGGCGGCGCGGGTGCTGGCCGAGGCGGGCGAGGACTCCGGCGACGCGGAGGTACGGGAGTGGGGGCGGCGGCTGGTGGCCGCGCTCGGCGACGACGAGGGGGGCGTCCTGGCGCCGCTCGGCCTGCTGCTCGACCGGCCGGGGCCGGGGCTGGCCACGGCGGGGCGGGCGGTGGCGCACGAGGTGCGGGCGCGGGAGCTGCGCCGTGACGCGGACTACGAGCGGGCCCTCGTCGAGTACGGCCGGTCGCTCGAAGCCGACCCCGGCTACTACCGGGCCCATCACGGCCGCGGATTCACCCACATGCTGCACGAGGATCTGCCGGCCGCGCTGGCCGACCTGAGCCGCGCCGACGAACTCGCCCCCGGCACCCCGTGGATCCTCGGCGACTACGGAGCCGCGCTGCGCTTCGTCGACCGGTACACCGACGCAGTCGCCGTGCTGGACCGGGCCGTCGCGTTCGTACCGGCCGACCGCGACTACCTGTACACGCGGGGAGTCTGCCGGAGGGAACTGGGGGATCCGACCGGGGCGCTGGTCGATTTCGACCGGGTGCTCGAACTGGACGACGCGGACGTGGGCGCGCGCACCAGCAGGGCCCAGGTGCTGGGTGAACTGGGCGAACTGGACCGGGCCCTGGCCGAGCTGGCCCTGGCCGAGGAGATCGCCACCGATCCGGCGTCGGTCCCGTACGAACGAGGTGAGCTGTACCGGCGGGCCGGGCGTCACGAGGAGGCGGAGCGAGAGCTGAGCCGGGCGCTGGCCCTCGCCCCCGACACCCCCCTCGCGCTGATGTCCCGTGGAGCGGTCCGGTACGAGCGGGGACGCTTCACGGAGGCGCTGGCCGACTACGAGCGGCTTGCCGAGCGCGAGCCGAAGAACGCGTTCGCGCTGTCCCTGAGCGCCAGGGCGCGTGAGGCGCTGGGCGATCTGCCGGGAGCCCTGGCCGATCTCAGCCGCGCCGTCGAAAAGGCTCCGACCTTCGACCTCGACTGGCTGGGGCGTGGCCGGCTGCTGGCTCTGAGCGAGCGGCACGAGGAGGCGGTGGCCGATTTCGGCCGGGCCCTGGACCTGACCCCCGATCTGGGCTTCGCCTTCGTCTACCGAGGCAGGTCCTACCGCGCGCTGCACCGGCTGGGCGACGCGCTCACCGAGTTCAACCGGGCGACCGAGGTCCGTCCGGAGTACACATGGGTGCAGCGCGACCGGATCACCATCGCACTGGCCATGGGACGGCTCGACCTCGTCCGCGCGGAACTCGGCTCCTGCGCCACCCGGTACCCGAACCTCGCCCGGTGGGCGCGGGCGCGCCTGCACCTCCTCGGCGGACAGCCCGCCGAGGCGCTCGACGAGCTGGACGCGCTGGAGTACCCGGACGACGACAACGATGACGACCTGCGGCTACGGGCCGAGGCGCAGCGCCGCACCGGCCGGTGGGACGCCGCGCACGCCACGGCGGAGCGGTTGCGGAGCGACGACCCGTTGTTCGGGGTGCTCGCCCGAGCCATGACCGTGACCGCGCGGTCGGGTGCCCAGGCCGCGGCGACCGACTGGCGGGCGGTGGAGCGGGCGGTGGAGGTGGCGGCGCGGACGCCGCGGCCGGAATGGGTACGGGCGTACGCCACCGCGCTGAGTGCGACGGCCGGGGCCGACCGGCCGCGCCTGGACGTGGTGCTCGCCGAGGCGCTCGCGCTCGCATGGCACTGGGACGACCTGGCCGATCTGGTCCGCCACTTCGAGGAACTGCTCCACGCCCCCGGCATCGACACCGCCCTCCTCCGCCCCCGCCTCGCCCGCCTCACCGCCGCGCGGGACGCCGTGGCCGCTCGCTGGGCGTAACCGTTCCGTCACCCGTTCATCGCCGAACCTTTGCACTCCTTCGCGGCGCCCCAAAAGCGACCTCCCGGACGACGGACCCCCATACCGGCTCCGTGATCCTTAGGCTTGCCTAAGGCCCGTGCTCAACGCCCTGTTCCCCTTCGATTACAGTGCTGCGCAGCCGCTGCGAGGCACAGGGTGAGGGAGGGGCGCGTGAGCACACCGTCCGGTGCCGTCTGGGGCCGTGGGGAGCAGCAGGACTTCCGTAGCCGGGTACGGGGCTGTCTGCTCGGCGGTGCCGTGGGCGACGCGCTGGGCGCGGGGGTGTCCACGCTCACGCTCGACGAGATGCGGGCCGCGTACGGCGGCGACGGTGTGGTGGACCTCGTACCCGCCTACGGGCGCAGGGGAGCGGTCACCGCGGCCACGCAGCTGACGCTGTTCACCGTGGACGGGCTGATACGCGCGCAGATCCGCCGGGACACCGGCGCCTGGCATCCGCCCACGGACGTCTACCGCTCCCATGTGCGCTGGGCCGCCACGCAGCGGGACTGGGGGCCCGATCTGCGCCGCAAGGACACCGGCTGGCTCGCGCAGGAGGAGTGGCTCTACGCGCGCAGGGACCCGACGATCTCCACCCTCACCGGGCTCGGCGACGACGTCATGGGCTCGCTCGACCGGCCGAAGAACCCCATCGCGCGGGACCCGGGCGCGCTGGTGCGGTCCGCGCCGTTCGGGCTGCTGGTCGGCTGGGAGCCGCAGTTGGTGGGGCAGCTGGCGCTGGAATGCGCGGTGCAGACGCACGGCTCCCCGGGCGCGTACCTCGGGCCCGGCGCCTTCGCCGTGATCGTGCACGCGCTGGCGCGCGGCGAGACGCTGGAGGCCGGGGTACGGCGGGCCCTCGCCCTGATCGCGCCGCAGCCCGGCAACCAGCCCGTCTCCGAGGCGCTCCAGCAGGCGCTGGCCGCCGTGCGGCAGGGCGTACCCGGGCCGGAGACGGTCGCGTCGCTCGGCGAGGGGCGCACCGCGGAGTCCGCGCTCGCGGTCGCCGTGTACTGCGCGCTGGTCGCCGAGGACGTACGCCACGGGCTGCGTCTCGCCGTCAACCACGACGGACCCTCCGCCGCCACCGGCACCCTGTGCGGGGCGCTGCTCGGCACCCTGCACGGGGAGACGGCGCTGCCGCCCGCGTGGGTGGCGGAGCTGGAGGGCCGGTCCACGGTGCTGGAGATCGCCGACGACTTCGCCATGGAGATGACCCAGGGGCGCGCGCTGCACGGCCCGGAGGACACCGCGTCGGGCTGGCTGACGCGGTACCCGCGCGGCTGAGGCCGTCCCTTCCCCGACACACCGCGCCGTACCCCGCGCCTCCGTAGGCCGTACGCGGTAGGCCGTAGGCCGTGGGCCGTCAGGTGCCCGAGCCCGCGTCCCCGGCCCCGGCCCCGTCTCCGTCTCCGCGCTCCCGCGCCGTCGCGCCGTCTCCCGGCTCCGTCCGCGTCGGTGTCTTCGCCTGCGCCTGCGCGGGCACCCGCAGAGAGGCCGCCGTCAGACCCGAACCGTCGCCGTCGCCCTGCCCGTTGATCCGGGCCAGCAGCACATCGCGCTCCGGGGTGTCCTCCGGCTTGAGGAAGCCGATCGCGATGTACAGCACCAGCGACACCGCCAGCGGCACCGAGACCTGGTACTGGAGCGGCACCCCGCCGTCCACGTTCCAGTTGATCGGATAGTTGACCAGCCAGAAGGCCAGCAGCCCCATCGCCCAGCTGACGATCGCGGCCGTCGGTCCCGACCTGCGGAACGTCTTGAGCAGACCGAGCATGAACGGGATCGCGATCGGGCCCATCAGACCCGCCACCCACTTGATCACGACGGTGATGATGTCCTTGAACGTCGGCGAGTTGACCTGGGTCGCGATCGCCATCGACAGCGCCAGGAACGCGATGGTCGACAGCCGCGCGGCCACCAGCGCCGCCCGCGCCGACCAGTCGCGGGCCGCCCTGGACAGGACGGGCGCGATGTCCCGGGTGAAGACGGCGGAGATGGCGTTCGCGTCCGAGGAGCACATCGCCATCGTGTGCGAGAAGAAGCCGACGATGACCAGGCCCAGCAGCCCGTGCGGCAGCAGCTGTTCGGTCATCAGCGCGTACGAGTCCGACGCGTCCGGCTTCTGGGCCTTCACCAGCAGCGGCGCGCACCACATCGGGAAGAACAGCACCAGCGGCCAGACGAGCCAGAGGATCGCGGAGAGCCGCGCCGAGCGGGTGGCCTCGCGGGCGCTGGAGGTCGCCATGTAGCGCTGCGCCTGGTTCCACATGCCGCCGTTGTACTCGAAGGTCTTGATGAAGAGGAACGCCAGCAGGAACGTGACGGTGTACGGGCCCGCCGTCGGCTCCGCGTGGCCGTCGGGGAGCTTGTCCCAGACCGTCCACAGGGCGCTGAAGCCCCCGAGCTTGCCCATCACGGCGACGAGCATCGCGATACCGGCGAAGAGCTGGATGACGAACTGCCCGAGTTCGGTGAGGGCGTCGGCCCACAGCCCGCCCACCGTGCAGTAAATGCCCGTGATCACGCCGGTGATGAGGATGCCCTGATGGAGGGAGATACCGGTGAAGACGGAGAGCAGGGTGGCTATGGCGGCCCATTTGGCGCCGACGTCGACGATCTTGAGTAACAGCCCCGACCAGGCGAGGGCCTGCTGCGTCTTCAGGTCGTACCGGTTCTTGAGATATTCCAGCGGCGACGCGACGTGCAGCCGCGAGCGCAGCCGGTTGAGCCGGGGCGCGAAGAGTTTCGCGCCGATCCCGATCCCGATCGCGATGGGCAGGGACCAGGTGACGAACGAGGTAACGCCGTAGAGATAGGCGATACCGGCGTATCCGGTGAACATCACCGCGCTGTAGCCGGACATGTGATGCGAGATGCCCGACAGCCACCAGGGCATCTTGCCGCCCGCGGTGAAGAAGTCGCTGACGTTGTCCACCCGCTTGTGCGACCACAGGCCGATCGCGATCATCACGCCGAAATACGCGATGAGCACGGTCCAGTCCAGGCTGTTCATATCCCCTCCAGGGGTTCCGCCTTATGAACATGGAGCGCTTCGTCCGTGCTTCATTTATCGCCTGGTTCGGTGGTGGGTCAAGGGTTCGCACAGCGATGGCTGGTCATGGACCTGAACCACGGTCACGGGGTCGAACCGCTGGATCCGCGCTGCTTTGCCCGTTCTTGGCGCGTCCGGGGCTTGCCCGAGGGGGGTGCGCGGGCCATGCTCGCGGGCATGGCCGAGCCCCCTCGGCCAGGACGGCGGACCGGTCGAGAGGGCTCTTCTGCGGTGCTTGTCGCGGGGTGCCGCGGCCTCAGTCGAGGTCGATGGCGCCCTTGCTCATTTCCTGCACGAACGTGTTCCATGAGGTCGGTACGAAGGAGATCGACGGCCCCTCGGGGGCCTTCGAATCCCGGACGGCAATGGCCTGGACGATGGGGGACTTGACCTCTACGCAAGCGCCGTTTCCGCCGGAGTACGAGGACTTCGTCCACGTGTCCGTAGCGCCCTGAAGAATTGCCATGTTCGCTCCGGTTCAGCAAGTGAAGGAAAATAGCGCCAACTTCTTGTTGGCATGATCGACGCTACTCGCCTCACTCGATGGGCGGGGCAGCCGTTCACTCGTACTGATGGCTTATGCCGGGAGAGCCTTCCCGAGGAGGTGTGTTGAGGTGTACATTGCCTCCGCTGTGCGGGTCGAACGGGGTGAATTCGGCATTCCCTCCCAAAGCGGTGAGGGCCGCGTTCTCTCGCTCCCGGTCGGTCTGCCCTCTCGTGTCCCGGCTTGTGCCCCTGCTGGTACCCCTGCTCATGTCTGGTCCCGTGCCTGGCCTTGCGCCTGGTCCCGTGCCTGCGCCCATGCCCGTGCGGCCCTCGGCTCCGGGGCGGGCGCTTCCTCAGAGGGCGTATTCCTTCACGATGTCCTCGATGAAAACGCGCGTCTGATCGACATTCAGCGCCTGGGCGCGCAGATGTTCGTACATCACGCTGTACCGCTGCACGTCATTCGCCTTCTCCAGATAGAGGTCGCTCGTCACGCCCTCGATGTACACCACGCTGGAGTCGGCGGCGTCGGGGAATTCCAGAATCGCGTAGTGCCCGGTGATTCCGGGGTGCGCGCCCATCTCGAAGGGCAACACCTGCACGGTCACGTGCGGCAGCTGCGACTGCTCGACGAGATGCTCCAACTGCTCCCGCATCAGCTGCTTGTTGCCGACCACCCGGCGCAGCGCCGCCTCGTCCACCACGGCCCAGAGCCGCAGCGGGTTGTCCGGCGTGTTGACGCGGTCCTGGCGGCGCATCCGTACCCCGACGCGCTTCTCGACGTCCGGGACCGCCGACTCGGGCAGCGCGCCGTTGATCAGGGCCTCCGCGTACGACCGGGTCTGGAGCAGCCCCGGAACGACCTGGGGCTCGTACACGCGCAGCGAGGCCGCGTCCGTCTCCAGTCCGATGTAGACGCTGTACGGGATGTCGCCGAAGGCGTGCCACCAGCCCTGCTGGCGGGAGTCCTTGGCCATTTGCATCAGCGAGTCGACGATGCGGGTGTCCTCGACCTCGTACACCCCGCAGAGGTCGCGCACATCGCGCTGGCTGATGGAACGACGGCCGTTCTCCAGCCGGCTGATCTTCGACTGGGACACCAGCAGGCGCTCCGCCACCTCTTCGGCCGTCATGCCTTTGAGTTCGCGAAGCCGCCGCAACTCCTGGCCCAATCGGCGTCGCCTGACGGTGGGATTGACGTTGGACGCCACGGGAAACTGCACCTCCGGCTGCGTAGCTGTACGTATCTACTGCTCAGCAGACTGCCACCAAAGGTCCCAACTGCGCTGGGAAATGACCACAGAGGTGAATGCGCCGGTCTGCGCGGTTCGTCGCACGCCGGTCCGCGCGCCCTCGCGCCGGTCCGCGCGCGGACCGGCGTGCGACG
>NZ_QQNA01000326.1 GCF_003346515.1 Streptomyces corynorhini | reverse complement strand
CGTACCGGCACGTGCGCCCCGCACCGGTACGTGACCGATGCGGGGCGCGGCTCTCCGGGCTGTGCGGTCCAGGGCTGGGGTCTTTCGTTTGGATCAGGCCGGATGAGGGAGCGGGGTGCGGTGCCGTGGATCGCAAGGCGGAGGAAGGAGCCCACGCGGAGCGTAGGCGACCGACGACAACGCGGCGAGGCGCGGCACCAGGGCTCGCGAGCCCGGCATGACCCAAACGAGAGGCCCCAGGCCCGGCCTCACCAGTCGCCGCCCCCGAAGTCGCCGCCCGAGTCGCCCGATCCGCCGCCGAAGCCGCCGAACCCGCCGCCGAAGTCCGCCGTGTCGAAGTCCGCGCCGGAGACGTCACCGCCCTCGGGGAGGCTCTCGCCCAGGCCCGCGCCGGAGTCCGCGAAGGCCGACGGGGCGCTGAGCATGGAGCCGATCATCGTTCCCATGAGCAGACCGCCGACGGCTCCGGCGGCCACCCCGAAGTAGCCGCCCGCCCAGGGCGCGTAGCCGGGTCCGGCGTTCCAGTAGGGCTGCGGGCCCTGCGCGGTGTCGACCATGCGGGACCGCGGCGTCCCGCCGCGGGCCGTCAGCTCCGCGTCCGTGGCGCACGCGGGCACGGCCCGGTCCGTCCCGCCGGGCGGCGCCCACAGCACGTCGGAGACCGACGGGCCGTGCCGGGGGTCGAAGAAGCAGGGCACCCGGCGCTCGGGCGGCGGGTCACCGGCGCGGCGGGCGGCGAGGCTCGCCAGCGCGAACCGGCCCTGTTCCAGGGTCTCGACGACCGGCCGGATCTCGTCGGGCCGGGTGGCGGCGGCGACCTGTGTCCTGGCCGTCTCGTAGGCGTCCAGGACCTGGCCGTAGTCCTGGCGCATCGCGTCGTCGGCGCCGGGCTCGGAGGGGGAGAAGCCCAGCCGGTCCAGCTCCTCGCCGAAGGCGGTGATGTCCTCGTCCACCACGGTGCGCAGGGCGGCCAGTTCGGCCCGCTCGCGCTCCTCGCGCTGCCGCTTCCCGCGCCGGTACAGGACGTACGCGCCCGCTCCGCCGGCGACCACCACCGCGCCGAGGATCAGCGCCCCGGACCCGCCGGAGCCCTCCTCGTCGTCCGCGCCGTCGGCCCAGGAGGCGGGGGCGCTGCCCTTGGCCTGCTGGAGGGCCTGGTCCACGAAGCCGTCGAGCTGGGCGGTGGCGTCGTCGGGCGACGAGCGGCGCACCGCGCCCCGCAGGTTGTCGACGGCGCCGCGGGACATCACCTGCGGATCCGAGCCCGCGCTGAAGGCGTCACCGAGCCGGACCGCGTACACGCCGGTGACCCCGGTGAGCGTGCGCACGTCGGAGATCACCGTCGCACGGGGGAACTCGTCGGCCGCGGGCAGCACGGCGACGAACACCGGCTTGTCCGCGTCCGTGATCTTCTTCGCGAGCGCCTCGGCGTCGGCCTTCGGCAGCTGCCCGGCGGCCCGGGGGTCGACGTAGACGGGGCCCTTCTTCAGCGCTTCGGCCACCTCGGCGGGGCCGCTCGCCGCGTACGCGGTCCCGGGCGCGAGCAGGGCGGCGGCTCCGGCCAGCAAGAGCGTGACCAGGGCCAGGAGCGATCGGCGCCGCGGCCGGGCTCCCGTGGTGAGGGGCATGGAGGGTCTCCTTGGGCGGTACGAGAGTGTGTCGCCCCAGTGAATTGCACGCTTGCGCAATATAGCAAGTTTTTACCCGTACATGGTGGCCGAATGACCTCGCCCCGCCACCGCCGGGCGCGGCACACACCGCGCGCCGCGCCGCCACCCCCGGGCCCCGACGCTACCTTTGGTGACTCCATCATCACTTCACGTGACCTCAGGGAGTCCGTGTGAAGGTCGCCTGTGTCGGCGGCGGGCCCGCCGGCCTGTACCTCTCGATCCTGCTGAAGCGGCAGGATCCGTCCCACGACATCACCGTCTTCGAACGGAACCCGGCGGGGTCGACCTACGGGTGGGGGGTGACGTACTGGGGCGGCCTCATCGACAAGCTGCACGGCCACGACGCCGAGTCCGCGCGGGCGATCAGGGAGAGTTCCGTCCGCTGGAGCGCCGGGGTCGCGCACATCCGCGACCACCGGACCGTGCACCACGGGGACGAGGGGTTCGGCATCGGCCGCCACCGGCTGCTGGGCATCCTGGCCGAGCGCGCCCTGCGTCTCGGCGTGCGGGTGGAGTTCGAGCACGAGGTCCTCGCCGGGGCCGAGCCGCCCGACGCCGATCTGGTGGTGGCCTGCGACGGCGTCAACAGCGCGCTGCGCGAGCGGCACGCGGACCACTTCGGCACCCGGGCGGTCGCGGGCCGGAACATGTACATCTGGCTGGGCACCACGAAGGTCTTCTCCGCCTTCACCTTCGCCTTCGTGGAGACGGAACACGGCTGGATCTGGTGCTACGGCTACGGCTTCGGCGCGGAGCGCGGCACCTGCGTCGTCGAGTGCTCCGCCGAGACCTGGACCGGGCTCGGGCTCCACGAGGCGAACGAGGCGGACGGCCTCGCCGTCCTGGAGAAGCTGTTCGCGGAACCGCTGGACGGGCACCCGCTGATCGGCCGGGCCCACGAGGACGGCAGCGCGCGCTGGCTGAACTTCCGTACGCTCACCAACCGCCGCTGGTACCGCGACGGCCTCGTCCTGCTGGGCGACGCCGCGCACACCACGCACTACTCGATCGGCGCGGGCACCACTCTCGCGCTGGAGGACGCCATCGCGCTGGCGGGCGCGCTGGGCGCCGAGCGGGAGCGGGACGCCGCGCTCGCCCGCTACGAGCGGGAGCGCCGGGCCGCGCTCCTGCCGGTGCAGAGCGCGGCCCGCTACAGCGCCCAGTGGTACGAGAACCTGCCCCGCTACACCGGGCTGCCGCCCGAGCGGATGTTCGCGCTGCTCGGCCAGCGGCACTCGCCGCTGCTGCCGCACCTTCCGCCGTCGCTGTACTACCGGCTGGACAGGGCGGTGGAGCGGCTCGACGTCCTGCGCGGGCTCAAGCGCCGACTCGGCCCGAAGGTCGCGAGCCTCCTGCACGCCCGTACGCCGACGCCCCGGGACTGACCGGGCGCCGCCACTCCAATGGCCCCCGGGCGAAAACTCCGTCAGGAGGCCCCGGGCGGCGCCCGACCGCAGCGGCGCCACCGCCCGCGCCACGCCCGGCGCAGTGTGCCGCGCCGGGCCGGGGCGTCGCGGGACCTCCGCCCCCGGCACAGAATGCCGAGAAGTGCAGCGCATTCGTCCCACGGATCGCGGAGGGCAGAGAACCCATGAAGGAACGCGTACGCAACCGCGCGGGCAGGAGAGGCGGCGGGATCGTCGGCGAACTGTCCGCGGAGTTCGCCGGGACCATGATCCTCATCCTCTTCGGCGCCGCGGTGGTGGCACAGGTGGTGGCCGCCGGACTCGGTGACCACGACAGCATCGCCTGGGCGTGGGGGCTCGGTGTCACCCTCGGCGTGTATGTGGCGGGCCGGATCAGCGGTGCCCACATCAACCCGGCGGTGACCCTGTCGTTCGCCATCTTCCGGGGCTTCTCCTGGCGCAAGGTCCTGCCGTACATGCTGGCGCAGACGGCGGGCGCCTTCGTCGCCGCGCTGCTGGTGCGCTGGAACTACACCGAGGTGCTGGCCAAGTTCGACCCGGGCCACACCTACAAGACCCAGATCGTCTTCAACACCCTCCCGGGCAACGGCACCTTCCCGGTGAGCGAGTGGGGCGCGCTGCGGGACCAGATCATGGGCACGGCCATCCTGATCCTGGTCCTCTTCGCGATCACCGATCTGCTCAACACCCCGCCGGGCGCCAACCTCGCCCCGCTGATCATCGGTCTGCTGATCGTGGCGATCGGCATGGCCTGGGGAACGAACGCGGGGTACGCCATCAACCCGGCGCGCGACCTCGGCCCCCGGCTGGCGAGCTTCATCACCGGGTACCACGGGGCGTGGCGTGATCAGTACGGCAATCTCTACTTCTGGGTGCCCATCGTCGGCCCCCTGGTCGGCGGCCCGCTCGGTGGGCTCCTGTACAAGTTCCTGATCGCCCGGTATCTGCCGAGGGCCGGGGAGCAGGAGGTCGGCCGGCTCCCCGAGCCCGAGCCCGCGAAGTAAGAGGCCGCGCGGATAGGTGGGGGGGAGGAAGGAGCGGGGTGAGGGGCAAGCATGGCAAGGCGGAGGAGGGAGGCGACGCGGAGCGTCGTGGACCGACGACAACGCCGCCAGGCGCCGCCCATCGCCCCGCGACGCCACCCCACCTATTCGCGCGGCCTCTTAGGGTGGCTTGCATGTTGCGTCCTGAAAGCTGGTCCAGGCTTGCGGGTGGAAGTCCCGTCCGGGTAGACACCGGAGTGCCCGGTAGCAGGTCCCGGTTCGTCGTGGAGACGCGGCGGGC
>NZ_QQNA01000325.1 GCF_003346515.1 Streptomyces corynorhini | reverse complement strand
CCGACCGCGATGCAGCTGCGCCTCCGACGCCCGGCGCAGCTGCATCGCGGTCGGGGCGGTGGGGAGGGGCGCTGCCGGGTCGCCCGGTGCGCGGAACGCCTCCAGCTGGTACGCGAGGAGCCGGCGCCACGCGTGCGGCGCCGCCTCCCGGGTGACGCGCAGGATCGCCCCGGTGGCCATCAGGAGCAGCGCGATGTCCTCCAGGACGAAGTCGTCCCGCAGCGAACCGTCCTCCTGGGCCCGCCGGATGACCGTGCCGAGGCTCTCGCGCAGCCGCTCGCGGTGCGCCGACACCTCCGTCGCGACGGGCAGCGCCATGATGACGGCGCTGGTGAAGCCCTGGTTCTCGGCCTGGACGGCGCAGAAGTACTCGACGCAGTCGCGGAACCCGGTCCAGGCGTCCGGCGCGCGGGACGCCGCCTCGGTGGCGTCGGCGATCTCGGCGAGCTTCGCCTCGTAGGTCGCCGCGACGAGTTCCTCGCGCGTCGGGAAGCGGCGGTAGAGCGTCGCGATACCCACGCCCGCGCGCTCGGCGATGTTCTCCAGCGGACTGTCGATGCCGTTCTCCGCGAAGACGCTCCGCGCCGCCTCGACCAGCCGGGCGCGGTTGCGCTCGGCGTCGGCCCGCAGCGCGCGCGAGGGGGCGGCTCCGGCCTCGCCGGACGTCTGATGCTGGGAACTCATCGGTCCATGCTACGTCCCGGAGTGTCACCTCCGTTTTACACCACTCCCGCGAGGGGCGGGAGCGGCATTCCTCCCTTCTGGTACGGAAGTTCACCTTCTGTCGCGCGGAGTGACCGTCTTGTATCGGAGGTGATCCTCCGTTTGTGTTAAGTTGCCTTGGGCAATCAGGCGATTGTCAGGTGGAGTGAGAGGGTGACGATGAGTACGACTTCATCACCGGCCGGAGCGGGGGAGACCCGTGCTCCCGCCGACGGCGATGTCCCGATGGAGCACCGGCAGATCATGTCGGCGCTGGGCGGGCTGCTGCTCGGCATGTTCGTGGCGATGATCTCGTCCACGATCGTCACCAATGCCCTGCCGAAGATCATTTCTGATCTGGACGCCGGTCAGAACGCTTACACCTGGGTGGTGACCGCCGCGCTGCTCGCGATGACCGCCTCCACGCCGCTGTGGGGCAAGCTCGCGGACCTGGTCAGCAAGAAGATGCTGGTCCAGCTAGCGCTGGTGATCTTCTTGGCCGCCTCGCTGGGTGCCGGGCTGTCCCAGAACGTCGGAACGCTGATCTTCTTCCGGGCGCTCCAGGGCATCGGCACCGGCGGTCTGACGGCTCTGGTACAGATCGTCATGGCCGCCCTGATCTCACCGCGTGAGCGGGGCCGTTACAGCGGATACATCGGCGCGACCATCGCCGTCGCCACCGTGGCCGGACCGCTGATGGGCGGCGCCATCGTGGACGCGAGCTGGCTCGGCTGGCGCTGGTGCTTCTACATCGGGGTGCCGTTCGCGGCCATCGCCTTCGCCGTGGTGCAGCGCACGCTGCGGCTGCCCGTGGTCAAGCGGGACGTCAAGGTGGACTGGGCGGGCGCCTTCTTCATGAGCGCCGCCGTCAGTCTGCTGCTGATCTGGGTCACGTTCGCGGGCGACAAGTTCGACTGGGCCTCGTGGCAGACCGCCGTCATGACCGGCGGCGCGCTGCTGCTCGGTCTGGTCTTCGTCCTGGTGGAGACCCGGGCGAGCGAGCCGATCATTCCGCTGCGGCTCTTCCGCAACGCGACGATCACCCTGGCCTCCGTCGCCAGTCTCTTCGTCGGCGTCGGGATGTTCGCCGGCAGCATCTTCCTGAGCCAGTACTTCCAGATGGCACGCGGCGAGACGCCGACCATGGCCGGCCTCATGACCATCCCGCTGATCGGCGGGCTCGCCCTCTCCTCCACGTTCTCCGGTCTGATCATCACCAGGACCGGCCAGTGGAAGATCTGGCTCGTCTCCGGGGGTGCGCTCGTCACCGCCGGTCTGGGCCTGCTGGGCACCATCCGCGTCGACACGCCGTACTGGCGCACGGCGTGCTTCATGGCGCTCGTGGGCCTGGGCGTCGGCATGATGATGCAGAACCTCGTGCTCGCCACCCAGAACCAGGTCGATCAGCGCGATCTCGGCGCGGCGAGTTCGACGGTCAGCTTCTTCCGCTCGCTCGGCGGCGCCGCCGGTGTCGCGGCGCTGGGCGCGATGCTCGGTACCCGGGTCACGCACTACATGGCGGACGGGCTGAAGGGACTCGGCGTCACCGGCACCGGATCCGCCGGCGGCTCGATCCCCGACCTCGACGCGCTTCCGGCCCCGGTGCGCGCCGTCGTGGAGAGCGCGTACGGGCACGGTGTCGCGGACACCTTCCTGTACGCGGCGCCGCTGTCCCTCGTGGCCCTCGTGCTGGTGCTGTTCATCAAGGAGGTGCCGCTGCGCGGCGGCACCGGACAGGCCGCCGCGGTGCGCAAGGGCGAACCGGCCCCGGCCCCGGCGCAGGCCGAGGAGCCGCAGCCCCAGCGGTAGCGGTAGCGATGCTCGCGGACGTACGGCAGCCGGCAGAGCCGCGTACCCGGCCGCGGGGGTTCCTGAATCCCCGCGGCCGGTGATCCCGTCGGACGCCTCTGCTTCGGCCGCAGGCCCCCGCGCCTGACGGCGAGGTCGGCACCGGCTGTCTTCGGGGCGCGGGTTCCTCGGGCCGCGGGCGTCAGGCGGGGCCGCGGGTTCCTCGGGGCGTGGGCGTCAGGCCGGGCGGTGGGCGATGACGCCGAACATCGTCACCGACATGTGCACGCCACCGCGCTCGGCGGCTTCGGCGAGGTCGGCGTGGAGCCGGTCCCGCTGCGGCTCGGTGATCAGGCCGCGCCGCAGCGCCGTCGAGCTGAGAACGCCGATGAACGACAGGTCGAGGCTCCGGTGGTCCTGGATCAGGGCCTGGGAGCCCAGGTCGTGGATCTCCAGTCCCGCCGCCGCCAGTTGGCCCGCCAGCTTGCGTCCCGCGTACGGGTTGGCCGCCGCCGTGAGCGCGCCGCCGGTCAGTGCCGCGACCACCTCGGGCTCGCCCGGGTACAGGATCGATGTCGCCCAGTCGGTGTCCAGCAGCGCGACCCGGCCGCCCGGCCGCAGCACCCGCGCGATCTCCGCCGCCGCCCGCTCCGGCTCCGCGAGATGCTGGAACACCCGCTCGCACCAGACGACATCGGCCTCCGCGTCCGCCACCGGCAGCGCGAGCGCGTCGCCCGCCACGAAGCGGACCGCGCCGCCCGCCACGAAGCGGACCGCGTCGCCCGCCTCCCGCGCCCGCCGCTCCGCGACGGCCCGCAGCCCGGGATGGGGCTCCACCCCGAGCGCCCGGCCGTGCGGCGCCACGGCGGACGCGAGCGTCAGGGTCTCCGACCCCGTACCCGCCCCGATGTCGACCGCCCGCTCGCCGGGCCGCGCCGCCAGAGCATCGTGCGCCCAGGCGCGCAGCCGCCGCACCCCCGCACTCGATGCCTGCGAGTCCAGCGCGCCGACCAGCCGGTCGGTGTCGGACGTACGGACGTTGGCCGCGTGGAAGGCCGAAGTCGGCCGCTGTGAAGCCCCCATGGGGAGCACTGTAACGACGCGCTCGCGGTCCCGGGCGGGTTCGCCGCCAAGTCCGAACGCCTGGACCTCGACGATCTCCAGAGCACACGCGACTACCGGCCCAAGCGCGCCTACGCGCGGTCGAAGCTGGCCCAGATCCTCTTCGCCTTCGAACTCGACCGCCGTCTGCGAGCCGTCGGCAGCACGACGCTGAGCGTGGTCGTTCATCCCGGCGGCGCGCTCGACTCCCTCACGCCGTCGCGCCCGCACTTCCCTGCCCTGACCACCGGTGAGCGGCTGCTCCATCTGCCGCTCGGCCTTCTCGTCCAGGGCAAGGACGCTGCCGCATGGCCCGCGGTCCGGGCCGTGCTCGACCCGGACGTCCGCGGCGGCCAGCTGTGGAGCCCTCGACAGTTCGGGCTGCGCGGTACGCCCAGGACCGAACCCTCTGGAACCACCTCGCCGACACCACGACCGCGGCACGCCTCTGGGCGGCCAGCCGCGACCTGACCTGCAACGAACCGACGTTCCCGGCTCCTGCAGGGCTCCGGGGTCGCTGCCACGGTTCAGAGGCCCCGCCCTATCGGAAAGGGTTGCTCTGAGAACAGTTCCGATATATCGTTGAGGCATCGCGACAGATCAACGATAGAAGGGAGCGTAGCGATGCGTTCACATGGACACGAACATGGACAGGGTGCCGGTCACCATGGACCCGGGCAGTACGGCCGGGGCGGCTTCGAGGGGCGGCGTGGGGCCTTCGGGCCGTTCGGGCCGCCGTTCGGCGGTCCCTTCGGTGGGGGTGGCCG
>NZ_QQNA01000324.1 GCF_003346515.1 Streptomyces corynorhini | reverse complement strand
TACGGTGCGCGGCCGGTGGCCCCCGACGAGGGCCACCGGCCGCGCACCGTACTCGTCGCCATCGGCGCCCTCCTGCTCGGCATGCTCCTCGCGGCACTCGACCAGACGATCGTCTCCACCGCCCTGCCGACCATCGTCAGCGACCTCGGAGGGCTCGACCATCTCTCCTGGGTCGTCACCGCCTATCTGCTCGCCTCGACCGCCGCCACCCCCCTCTGGGGCAAACTCGGCGACCAGTACGGCCGTAAAAAGCTCTTCCAGACCGCGATCGTCATCTTCCTCATCGGCTCGGCCCTCTGCGGCCTCTCCCAGAACATGGCCCAGCTCATCGGCTTCCGGGCGCTCCAGGGCCTCGGCGGCGGCGGGCTGATCGTGCTGTCGATGGCGATCGTCGGCGACCTCGTACCGCCGCGCGAACGCGGCAAGTACCAGGGCCTGTTCGGAGCCGTCTTCGGCGCGACGAGCGTCCTCGGCCCGCTCCTCGGCGGCTTCTTCACCCAGCACCTCAGCTGGCGCTGGGTCTTCTACATCAACCTGCCCGTCGGCGTCGTCGCCCTCCTCGTCATCGCCGCCGTCCTGCACATCCCGGTGCACCGCGCCAAACACACCATCGACTACCTCGGTACGTTCCTGATCGCGTCCGTCGCCGTCTGCCTGGTGCTGGTCGCCTCGCTCGGCGGCACCACCTGGCCCTGGGCCTCCGCCCAGGTCATCGGACTCGCGCTCCTCGGCCTCGTCCTGCTCGCGGTCTTCATCCGCGTCGAGCGACGCGCCGTCGAGCCCGTGCTGCCGCTGCGCCTCTTCCGCATCAGGACCTTCACCCTCGTCGCGGTGATCAGCTTCATCGTCGGCTTCGCCATGTTCGGCGCGATGACCTATCTGCCGACCTTCCTCCAGGTCGTCCACGGCATCACCCCGACCATGTCGGGCGTGCATCTGCTGCCCATGGTGCTCGGGCTGCTGATCACCTCCACACTGTCCGGGCAGATCGTCAGCCGCACCGGGCGCTGGAAGGCGTTCCCGATCCTCGGCACCGGTATCACCGCTCTCGGGCTGCTCCTGCTCCACCACCTCACCGAGTTCAGCGGTACGTGGCTGATGAGCGCCTACTTCTTCGTCTTCGGCGCCGGACTCGGCCTGGTCATGCAGGTGTTGGTGCTGGTGGTGCAGAACGCGGTCGACTACCGGGACCTCGGCGTCGCGACCTCCGGCGCGACCTTCTTCCGCTCCATCGGAGCCTCGTTCGGCGTCGCCGTCTTCGGCACGATCTTCGCCGATCTGCTCCGGGGCCGGCTCACGGACGCGCTGGCGGGCCGGACGCTGCCGCCCGGTGTGGACGCGGGGCGGCTCTCGGCCGATCCGCAGGCCCTGGGCAGCCTGCCGGCCGCGCTGCGGGCGCCCGTACTGCACGCGTACGCGACCTCCATCACCGATGTCTTCCTGTACGGCGTGCCGGTGGTGCTGGCGGCGTTCGCGGTGGCGTGGTTCCTCAAGGAGGACAAACTGCGCGGCTCGGTGACCGCGCCGGAGATCTCCGAGACGCTGGCCTCCAACCCCGTGGAGCGCTCCTCGCACGACGAGGTGGCCCGCGCCCTGTCCGTCCTCGGCACCCGCGAGGGCCGTCGGCGGATCTACGAGACGATCACCGAGAAGGCGGGGTACGACCTGCTCCCGGCGGCCAGTTGGCTGCTGCTGCGGGTGCGCAGGTACGGCGTCGTACGCCCCGCCCAGCTGGCCGAGGCAGGCACCGTGCCGCTGGCGTCCATCACTTCGGCGTCCCGGCAGCTGGAGGAGCGCGGGCTCGTCGAGCGCGCGGGGATGGAGCTGAGGCTCAGCGAGCGGGGCGCGCGGATGGCGCAGGTGCTGGCGCTGGCCCGGGAGGAGTCGCTCGCGGAGCTGCTGGGGGACTGGTGGGGGCCGGACCGGCCGACCGATCTGGTGCGGCTGGTGGCGGAGTTGAACGGCGAGCTGTGCGGCTCCGAGAGCGAGCGCCCCAACGGGACCCTGACCCCGCGCGACCATGTCACCCGCGTCGAGGAGTGAACCGGCACCGCGTTGACCTGGCCGGTCCGCGCGGCCGGGTGTCCTGACCCGTACGGGCGCGCGACAGCCTTGCCTCCAGGCCCGTTTGGCGGAGGGATTCGGGGCAACCCGACTCGGTGAACGAGTCGTTACGACCCGAGTACGAGCCAGGAAGGCAGACATGTCCACAGTTCTGATCGTCGCTCTCATCGTGGCGTTCGTGATCATCGTGGCCGCGGTCCTGTACACAGGGCCCGGCCGAGCAAACGGCCGCGGCGGCCGCGGCGGACTGAAGCGCCGCTTCGGCCCCGAGTACGAGCGTGTCGTCGCCCGGCACGACGGCGACACCAGGGCCGCTGAGCGGGAGCTGACGGAACGGGTCAAGCGGCACGGCGAGTTGCGGCCTCGGTCCCTCTCCGAGGAGCGGCGCGAGCAGTACGTGGCCCAGTGGGCCGGTCTCCAGGAACGCTTCGTCGACTCGCCCCGGGAAGCGGTGAAGGAGGCCGACCGGCTGGTGGCCCAGCTCGCCGAAGAGTGCGGTTACCCCGCCGGGGCGCGCTACGACGATCAGGTGGAGGCCCTGTCCGTCCACCACGCCCACCAGGTGGACGGCTACCGCAGGGTGCACGAGGCGCTCCCGACCGCAGGAGCGGGCACGGGTACGGGTACGGCCACGAACACGGACCCGGGCGCGAACACCGACCCGGGCGCGAACACCGACCCGGGCGCGAACACCGACCCGGGCGCGAACACCGAACCGGGCACGAACACCGAACCGGGCACGGACGACGGCACCGCCACCGCCGAAGGCACCGCCGACGGTGCGCGTACGGGCGGAGCCGCGACCACGGAGGAACTGCGCGAGGCGATGGTCGGCGCGCGCGAGCTTTTCGAGCGGCTGATCCTGGCCCGGCCGGAGGAGAACGAAGGCGGCAGCGACCGCCCCGGTGGCGCCGGTCGGGACAAGACCTTTTCACTGCGGCCCAAAGGGAGTGGAGTGTGATGACGTACGAAGCGAAGCGTGACCCCCGTAAGACCGGTGAGTTCACCGAGACCGAGACCGAGGCAGAGGCTGAGGCCGAGGCAGAGAGCAGGACCGGGCGCGAGTCCGGGATCGGGACCGGATCCAGGACCGGGATCGGGACCGGATCCAGGACCGGGATCGGGGCCGGGGCCGGGTCCGACATCAAGTCCGAGCCGACGGCGGCCCCGACAGCCAGGACCGGAGCCGCGACTGCCGCGCGGACCAAGGCTGGAGCCGAGACCGAGGCCGAGGCCGAGCGCACGGCCGAGCCGGAGAGCGCCGTCCCTCCCGGCACCACGACTGGCACCCGCGCCACGACCGGCACCGCCACCACCGGCACCCGCGCTGCCTCCGGCACTCCTGTCGCCTCCGGCACCCCCGACCGAGGCAGCTCCTCCGCCCGGCTCATCCCCCAGGACGAGAGCGACCGGCTCGCCGAGCGTCTCCAGCAGGCGCTGAGCACCTTCGTCGACGGGCCCCGGCACTCCGTCGAGGAGGCCGCCGATGTCCTGGAGGAGGCCGCCGGGCGGCTGACGAAGGCGCTCGCCGACCGGCCGCGCTCGCTGCGCGCGGGCTGGGAGGGGCCGGGTGACGACGGCGCGGGGGCCGCAGGGAACGGCTCGGCGGACGGCTCCAGCACGGAGGAGCTGCGGCTCGCCCTCCAGAGCTACCGCGAGATGACGGAACGACTGCTGCGCGTCTGACCCGGCCCGACGCGATGACCGCGACGGCGTACGGAGCTACCGGATTCCCCGTAGCTCCGTACGTGTGTGTGCGGCGGGAGCCGCCCGGTCAGCCGAGGACGCGCACGAGCGCGAAGCCGTCGTACCCCTTGGCACCCACCGTCTGCACCGCCGTCGCGGACAGCAGCGGATTCGCCGCGATCCGCTCGAACATCCGGCGGGTGCCCACCACGGCGGGGTCGGTGCTCTCCGGATCCGCGATCCGCCCGCCCCGCACGACGTTGTCGACGACGACGAGGCTGCCCGGCCGGGTCAGCTTGAGCGCCCACTCCAGGTAGTGCGGGTTGTTCGGCTTGTCCGCGTCGATGAACACGAGGTCGAAGGGGCCCGCGCCCTCCTGTGCCAGTACCGGGAGCGTCTCCAGCGCGGGTCCTGTCCGCACCTCGGCGATCTTGTCCAGCCCGGCGTGCGCCAGATTGGCGCGCGCCACGTCGGCGTGGGCGGGGTCGTACTCCAGGGAGATCAGCCTGCCGTCCTCGGGCAGCGCGCGGGCCAGCCAGATGGTGCTGTAACCGGCGAGCGTGCCGATCTCCAGCACGGTACGGGCGCCCTGCGTCTGGGCCAGCAACTGGAGCAGCTTGCCCTGGTTCGGCGCGACGTTGATGGCGGGCAGACCGGCCGCGTCGGCGGCCGTGAGAGCCGCGGCGAGCGCCTCGTCGGCGGGGGCGAGCCGGTCGGTGAAGTAGCTGTCGACCGCGGTCCACTGCTCCTGGGACATGAGGGCCTCTCAGAGTGCCGGAATCGGTTCCCGAAACGTTATCCCGACCGGAACACGGCGCGGTCTTCCGGCGTCCGTCCGTCGACACGGAACGGCCGGACGGAGAGCTGGTCCGTACCATCGGGGGCGATCTCTGTTTCTCGCCGGAAGTCCGGAAGTCAGGGGCATTAAGCCAAAACAGGGGTGACAGTCAGGCGAAGAGGGGGTTGCCTGAGTCTTCGCGAAGGGGCAGTGCGAGGCTCTATGCCCCAGGGACGGCGTTATCGGGACGGAGGGTCGGCGCGGCGTGGCGAATGCAGATCACAGCGTGCACGGCGGTGCGGCGGCGGGTACCGCGGGAGGCGGGCTCGGCAGAGCCCGCGCGGTTCTGTGGCTGGTCGCCGCGGTGCTGGCGGTAAGACAGGCGGCGGCGGTACTGCGGCAGCCGCCCGGTGAACGGCTCACCGATCTGGAGACCTGGATCGGTGACGACGGTGTCCTGCATGTGACGGGATCGCTCTACGACACCGGACAGTTCACCGGAACACCGTTCGCCGGCCTGGTGCTCAAACCGCTGGCCCGCTCGGCCGAGGAGAGCCTCGGCATCGTCTGGACCCTGGGGACGCTGCTGCTGGTCGTTGCTCTCGGCCTCGTCGCCGCGCGGGCGCTGCCGGGACAGGTCTCCCGCCGTACCCGGCTGCTGGCCGCGCCGGTCGCCGTCAGCCTCCTCATGCTCTCCCTGCCGGTGCGCAACAGCTTCTCGCTGGGCCAGACCAGCATCATCCCGGTGCTGCTGGTGCTCCTCGGCACCCTCGCCGTACGGAGCGAACGCGGCTCCGGGCTCCTCGTCGGGATCGGCGCCGCGCTCCAGCCCGCCGTACTGCTCTTCGCGCCGCTGCTCTGGCTGACCGGCCGCAGGAAGGCGGCCGTCACCTCGGCGGGGACCTTCGCCGCCGGTACGGTGCTGACCTGGGCGGTGATGCCGGGCGACTCCTGGGCGTACTGGGTGCACCACGTGGCGGGCGCCGGTCTGGGCGCGCGCGCGGACTCGCTCGCCAACCAGTCCGTGCACGGTGCGCTGCTGCGGTTCGGCCTCGAAGGACCGCTGGAGGTCGGGCTCGTCCTCGTCCTGGCGGCTGCCGTCGTCTTCCTCGGGCTGCGCAGGGCCGCGCGGTACGCCCAGGACGGGCAGTCGCTGCTGGCCGTCGCGCTGACGGGGTGCGTGGCCGTCGCGGTCTCGCCGACCGCCTGGCAGCACCAGCTGCTGTGGGTGCTGCTGGCCCTGGTGGGCCGGGTCGGCACCCGGGCCAGGGACCGGCTGGTGTGGCCCGCGGTCGTCATCCTGGTGATGACGCTGCCCGGCAAGATGATGCTGCCGAACATGAAGGCGCTGGTCCCGCTCCGCGACAACGTGCCGCTGATCGCGGCGCTGGCGGCGGCGTGCGCGGTGCCGTTCCTGGCGCGTACCTCGCCGTACTTCGACAAGCCGGTACCGACCGAGTACGCGCGGCCCGTGCCCTCGCGCTGGGGCCGGGTGCCGCTGGTCCCGTTCTGGAAGCGGCTGCTGAGCCGCCCGAACCTGCTGCTCGAACTGCTCGCCATCCGCGTCGGATACTCCGCGTACTCCCACATCCGGCTGGTCGCCACCGGGGGCCGCGAGACGGCCGAGGAGCACGCCCGCCAGATCCACTCCATCGAGCGGGCGCTCGGGATCGACATCGAGCACTGGGTCAACCACGCGGTCGCGAACACCAAGTGGGCCGAGAGCTTCTTCAACTTCTACTACACGTCGTTCCACTTCGTGATCCCGCTGACCATCCTCGGCGTCCTGTACGCACGCCGCCCCGCCGACTACCGCTGGGCCCGTTCGTCGCTGGGCTTCGCCACGGTGCTGGCGCTCGTCGGCTTCTGGTTCTACCCGCTGGCCCCGCCGAGGCTGATGCCCGACCTCGGCTTCATCGACACCGTGCACGGCCCGCAGGACCTGACCAATCCGGACTACGGCGCGCTGACGGCGCTCACCAACCAGTACGCGGCGATGCCCTCGCTGCACTTCGGCTGGTCGCTGTGGTGCGGTGTGGTCGTCGTGGTGCTCGCCCCCAAGCTGTGGATGAGACTCCTCGGCCTGCTCCACCCCCTCTTCACGATCTGCGCCATCGTCGCCACGGCCAACCACTGGGTGCTGGACGCGCTGGGCGGTGCCACGGTCGTGGGCGCGGGCTTCGGCCTGACGTATCTGCTGGCGGGGCGGCGGCAGCTGCTGCCGCGGCAGGCCGGGGGCCCAGGCGAGGCCCCGGCCGGGGTTCCGGCTGAGGCCGCGGCCGGGGTTCCGGTCGGGGTTCCGGTCGAGGTTCCGGCTCCGGCGAAGCGGGGCGGCCCGTTCCCGGAAGGGGAGGACGGCGGTCCGGCGGCCACGGGGACGGCGTCGACGGGACCGGCGAGGCCCGGCCCGACCGTCCCGGCCGGCCGGGAGGCGCCGGACGGGGACGGCGTACGGCAAGGGGCGGGGGACCGGGCGTAGGGCTCGACCGGGGCTCGACCGGGGCTCGACCGGGGCTCGACCGGGCGTAGGGTCCGACCGCGCGTAGGGCCCGCTCCGGGCGTAAGGCCCTCTCCGGCCGGGGACGGAGAGGGCGCGATCGGCCCACGGGGCCCGGTGCCCACGGGAACCGGTGACGCCTCCGAGGTGGTGGCGGAGGGCGGGTGCGGTCAGGCTTGCCGACGGGGCCCGAAAAAAATCGGGCGAGGATGTCGAGAACCCGTGACCGGCTCCGTCCCCGTAGTGAACGCGACCGGAAGAGGCCGCGCAGCACCGAGGAGAGACAGCGATGGCGAAGTACCTGATGCTCAAGCACTACCGAGGCGCCCCGGCCGCGGTGAACAACATCCCCATGGACCGGTGGACCCCGGACGAGATCTCGGCCCACGTGCGCTACATGCAGGACTTCGCGGCCCGGCTGGAGGAGACCGGGGAGTTCGTCGACAGCCAGGCGCTCGCCCCCGAGGGGATGTTCGTCCAGTACGACGGGGAGGGACGCCCGCCGGTCACCGACGGCCCGTTCGCCGAGACCAAGGACCTCATCGCCGGGTGGATGGTGATCGACGTCGACAGCCAGGAGCGCGCCATCGAGCTGGCCGGGGAGCTGTCGGCCGCGCCCGGGGCGGGCGGGAAGCCGATCCACGAGTGGCTGGAGCTGCGCCCGTTCCTGACCGCGCCGCCCACTGTCACGGAGTGACGTCGAGGTGGGCGACGGTGAGGTGAGCGACGGTGAGGTGGGCGACGTCGAGGCGAGCGACCGCGAGGGGAGTGATGCCGACGTGGGTGATCCCGATGTGGATGATGCCTACGCGCGTGGTCCCGATGCGGACGGTCCCGATGTGCGCGGTCCCGAGGCGGGCGGTCCCGACGTGCGTGGCCTCGATGTGGACGGTCCCGAGGCGGGCGCCCGAGCGGGGAGCGATCCCGTGGCAGGCGACCCCGACGTCGACGAAGTCCTGCTCCGGCGCCTCACGCCGGACGTGCTCGGGATCCTCGTCCGCCGCGGAGCCCACTTCGCAGCGGCCGAGGACGCCGTCCAGGACGCGCTGGTCGAGGCCGTCCGGGTCTGGCCGGCCGACCCGCCGCGTGACCCCAAGGGCTGGCTGGTCACCGTGGCCTGGCGCCGGTTCCTCGACGCGGCCCGTGCCGACACCGCCCGCCGCCGCCGGGAGGGCGTCGTCGGAGAGGAGCCGGTACCCGGCCCCGCGCCCGCGGTGGACGACACGCTCCAGCTCTACTTCCTGTGCGCCCACCCGGCGCTGACGCCGTCGTCCGCCGTCGCGCTCACGCTGCGCGCCGTCGGCGGGCTGACCACCCGCCGGATCGCCGAGGCGTATCTGGTGCCCGAGGCGACGATGGCGCAGCGGATCAGCCGGGCCAAGCGCACCGTCTCCGGGGTGCGGCTCGACCGGCCAGGCGATGTCGCCACCGTGCTGCGCGTCCTCTACCTCGTCTTCAACGAGGGCTACTCCGGCGACGTCGACCTCGCCGCCGAGGCCATCCGCCTCACCCGGCGGCTCGCGGCCGTGATCGACCACCCCGAGGTGGCGGGGCTGCTCGCCCTCATGCTGCTCCACCACGCCCGGCGCGCTGCCAGGACCGCGCCCGACGGGGCCCTGGTGCCGCTCGCCGAACAGGACCGGGGGCTGTGGGACACCGGCGCGATCGCCGAGGGCATCGGGATCCTGGGGGCGGCCCTCGCGCACGACCGGCTGGGCGAGTTCCAGGCGCAGGCAGCCGTCGCCGCGCTGCACGCCGACGCGCCCAGCGCGGAGGAGACCGACTGGACGCAGATCGTCGAGTGGTACGACGAACTGGTGCGCCTGACCGACAGCCCCGTCGTCCGGCTCAACCGCGCGGTGGCCGTCGGTGAGGCCGAGGGGCCGCGCGCCGGTCTCACGGCGCTCGCGGCGCTGGACGATTCCCTGCCCCGGCACACCGCGGTGGCGGCGTACCTCCACGAGCGGGACGGCGAGCCGGCGACAGCGGCCCGGCTGTACGCCGAGGCGGCCCGCAAGGCGTCCAACCTCGCCGAGCGCGACCACCTGACGCGCCAGGCCGCCCGGCTCAACGCCCGCCCCGGGAGCCGCTGACGGGGGTGCGTCCGGTGGCTGACGAGCCGAGCCCCGGACACCGGCCGTTCCGCACCGGCCGTTCCGCACCGACCGTTCGGCACCGGCCGTTCCGCACCGACCGTGAGCACGGTCTTGCCCTGGACGCGGCCCCGGGCGGCGCGTCCAGGGCCGCTCCGGTTCAAGCCCGGCCGGTCCTCCGCCGGTTGCCCAGCAGATAGCCGATACCGACCCCGCCCACCAGCGCGATTCCGACGAGCCACAGGACCCCGCGCTCGTCGGCGCCGAGCGCGCTCTCCGCCGCCGTCGTCGCCGTCGTGGCCGCGCCGCCGGGGCCCGTACCGGTGGCGGCGCCGGGGGCGGGAGCGGGGGCGATGTACTTCGGGGCGGGGCCCGTCTCGTTCAGCCGCTGGACGAGGTCTATCCCGCCGAAGTTGCGCGGGTCGGTGCCCGTCGCGTGCGCGGCGAAGATCAACTGGGCGTAGGCGGCGGGGCCGCTGGCCTGGGCCCAGGCGCCGCAGTTCTGCTTCAGCCACTCCAGCGCGATGTTCGCGCGGTCGCCGTATCCGGTGGTGGTGAGCGCGACCACCGCGGCGGCCGTGTTCTCGAAGTCGGGCGAGGGGGCTCTGATCCCGTCGTCCGCCCCGGCCGTCGGGCGCGCCTCCAGGTGGCCGGTCGTGGCGAGCGCGGCGGCCAGATAGGAGGCCCCGTTGCGGGAGGCCCGCTCCGGCGGCAGGTCGGCGTTCGGGTCCGTCTCCGTACCCTTCATGTTCGCGCAGGTCGGCGCGGCGCCCGGCGCCACCGGCGAGGTCACCATCCGCTTGCCGACCCCGGCGAGTACGGCGGCGGCCGTGGCGCCGTCGTCGGCGGTGAGCCGGCCGGACGCGTCCGGCCGGTGGGCGAAGGCCCCGGCGTCCGCGCCCGACGCCGCGCCGCACGGGATGGACAGGCGCACCAGCGCGTCGAAGGCGTGCTTGCCCTCGGGGGAGGGGGCGTTGTTGCGGGTACGGACGGAGCTGGGCCGTACCCCCGCCGCCGTGAGCGCGCCGATCACCAGGGAGGTGGAGCCCGCGTCGCTGGCCGTGCCGGGGCGCTGCCCCCAGCCGCCGTCCGCGTTCTGGACGGAGCGCAGCCAGCTGATCGCGTGATCCATCGGGAGCTGCTGCTCGCCGAGCGAGGAGAGCGCCTGTATGGCGGCGGCGGTGGACCGGGTGTCGACGGCCGTCTTCTCGTCGCACGGTACGGAGGGGTCGGCGCGGAAGGCGGGGAAGGCGCCGCTCGCGCACTGCTGGGACTTGAGCCAGATCACGGCCTGGTCGCCCGGACGCACGTGGGCGGCGGCCTGGCCCAGCATGGACAGCGACTGGCGCCACACGCCGTCGCGGGTCGGGTCCTTGTCGCCGTACAGACCGGGGGGAATCACTATGGTCGCGGCGCCCGGGGCGGCGCCCGCCGCCGAGGCGGATCCCGTACCGGCTGCTGCGGAGTCGGTTCCGGAGGCGGCGGATCCCGTACCGGCTGCTGCGGAGTCGGTTCCGGAGACGGCGGATCCCGTACCGGCGGCGGAGTCCGTCCCCGAGGCCGCGGATCCCGTACCGGCGGCGGACTCCGTCCCCGAGGCCGCGGATCCCGTCCCCGAGGAGTCCTGAGCGGGCGCCGAGGAGGGGTCCGTGCGCATCGCGGACGGTGCGGTCGCCGGGCTCCGTCCCGCGGTGGGCTCCGGGGCCGGCGACCTGTCACCCCCCGCCGCGGCGGGGGGAGCGAACGCCACGCAGAGCACGGCGGATGCGGCGAGCGCCGCGGTGCAGCGGCGAACGGTGGTCATGGCGGGCTGGGCCTCTCCTGCGGAGCTGCTGTTCAGTGCCGTTCTGTACCGGCTTGCCGCGATAAGGGCGATACGGGCATGAAGGCGACCTCGCCCACTCTACCGGCCCCCGTCCGGCCGTCACCCGGGCCCGTACGGCGGGGGCGCCGCGAGGGCGAACCGCGCGAAGGTGACGATCCGTCGGCGCCCCGGCCCCGCGACGAGGCCGCCGACGCGTCCACCCCTCGTTCACACGTGCCCCTCGGCCACCGACAACCAGGTTAAATCCGGCGAACAGTCGGGAAACATTGCCCCTTTGGCCCGCCCGCCCTCTTGTTGGCGCCGTATCTACGCGCGTATCTTGAGCCGACTTTGAGCCTTCCCGCACCGTCTGCCCCCACCTCACGTGGCCGGGGACGCGCACCAGAGCCACCAGAGCCACCAGCACCACACGCGACACAGCACACGCACCACACGCACCTCACGCACCACACAACACGGAACGCAGTACAACACGCGACGGAGAGATCAACCGTGTCCCCTTCCATACCCCCGGCCCTGCGCGGCAGACGCGCCCGGATCATCGCCATCACCGTTCCCGTCGGTATCGTCGGATCCCTCATCGCGCTCCCGTTCACCGCGCAGGCGACCCCGTCCCCCGACGCGGTCATCGCCGAGGTCTACGGCGGCGGCGGGAACTCCGGTGCCAGCCTCACCCACGACTTCATCGAGCTGGGCAACGCCGGCGGCGCCTCCTTCGACCTCACCGGCTGGTCCGTCCAGTACCTGAGCGGTTCGCCCTCCGCCACCACCAAGTGGTCGGTCACGCCGCTGGACGGCGCGATCCCCGCGGGCGGCAGCTACCTGATCCAGCAGGCCAAGGGCGCGGGCGGCGACACCCCGCTGCCCACCCCGGACGCCACCGGCACCGTCGCCATGTCGGCGAGCAGCGGCACCGTCGCGCTGGTCCACTCCACCACCGCGCTGACCTGCCTGACCACCGACGACTGCGCGGCCGACACGAACATCAAGGACCTCGTCGGCTTCGGCACCGCCGCCGTCAAGGAGACCTCGCCCGCCACCGGCGCCGACAACACCCACTCGGTGACCAGGGACGCCGCGCTCACCGACACGGACAACAACTCCGTCGACCTCGGCGGTGCGACGCCCACCCCCCGCAACAGCGCGGGCGACGGCGAGACCCCCGGCGGGGGCGGCGAGCCGTCCCCGACGCCCTCGCCCACCGACACCACCCCCGGTGAGCTGCGCATCCACGACATCCAGGGCGCCACCCGGATCTCGCCGTACGTGGGCAAGAGCGTCAGCAACGTCCCCGGCGTGGTCACCGCCGTCCGCTCCACCGGCACGTCGCGCGGCTTCTGGATCCAGGACACGAAGCCGGACAAGAACCCCGCCACCAGCGAGGCCGTCTTCGTCTTCACCGGCTCCAGCACCCCGCAGGTCAAGGTGGGGGACTCGGTCCTGGTCTCCGCCAAGGTCGTCCAGTACTACCCGGGCGGCCAGGCTTCGGGATCGCAGTCGCTCACCGAGCTGTCCGGCCCGACGACCACCGTGCTCTCCTCCGGCAACAAGCTGCCCGCGCCCGAGGTCGTCAACGCCAAGACGCTGCCCGACACCTACGCCCCGAAGGCGAAGGGGCTCAACATCGAGCCGCTCGCCCTCAAGCCCGACAAGTTCGCGCTCGACTGGTTCGCCTCGCGCGAGGGCATGCTGCTCCAGATCGGCGAGAGCCGCGTCGTGGGCGCCTCCAACTCGTACGGCGAGACCTGGGTCACCACCAAGCCCAAGCAGAACCCGACCCCGCGCGGCGGCACCGTCTACACCGGCTACAACGACGTGAACTCGGGCCGTCTCAAGCTCATCTCGCTGACCGGCGACACGCTCACCGCCAACGTGGGCGACACGCTCACCGGCACCAGCGCCGGCGTACTGGACTACTCCAACTACGGCGGCTACACCCTCCAGACCACCACCCTGGGCAAGATCAAGTCCGGCGGCCTCAAGCCGGAGGTGGCGAAGAAGGGCAAGGACAACGAGCTGTCGGTCGCCACGTACAACGTGGAGAACCTCGCCCCGACCAACGCGCAGTCCAAGTTCGACCGGCTCGCGGACGGCATCGTCACCAACCTCGCCGCTCCCGACGTGGTCAGCCTGGAGGAGATCCAGGACAACAACGGCAACAAGGACGACGGTACGGTCGCGGCCGACCAGACCCTCGCCAAGTTCATCGCCGCCATCAAGGCGAAGGGCGGCCCCTCCTACGAGTGGCGCTCGATCGACCCGCAGGACAAGGCCGACGGCGGCGAGCCGGGCGGCAACATCCGTAACGTCTTCCTCTTCAACCCCCAGCGCGTGAGCTTCGTCGACCGTCCCGGCGGCGACGCCACCACGCCGGTCGAGGTCGTCACCTCGGGCAAGAACAAGAAGACGGTCTCGCTGTCGGTCTCCCCCGGCCGGATCAACCCGACCTCGGACGCCTGGAAGAGCAGCCGCAAGCCGCTCGTCGGCGAGTTCGACTTCCGCGGCCAGCGCATCTTCATCGTCGGCAACCACTTCAACTCCAAGGGCGGCGACCAGCCGGCGCACGGCGTCAACCAGCCGCCGACGCTCGGCTCCGAGACCCAGCGCCTGGCCCAGGCCAAGGAGGTCCGCGGCTTCGTCTCCGACCTGCTCGCCAAGGACAAGAAGGCCAAGATCGTCGTTCTCGGCGACCTGAACGACTACCAGTTCTCCAAGCCCCTGACCAACCTCACCAAGGGCAACCTGCTCACCGACCTGATCAACACGCTGCCGAAGAACGAGCGCTACAGCTACGTCTACGACGGCAACTCGCAGACGCTCGACCACATCCTGGTCAGCTCGGCGATCAAGAAGCCCGGCTACGACGTCGTGCACATCAACGCCGAGTTCGCCGACCAGGCGAGCGACCACGACCCGCAGGTCGTGCGCATCAAGTAACACCCGCTTGCCCGCCTCCCCGGTGGGCGGTCGGCCGCACGGTCGCCCGCCCACCGGGGAGGGCCCGTCAGGTGGGACTTCCTCCCCTCAGTCAGGAGACCAAGGTTCCCGCTCCGCCAACTGGTGACGTACCCCGGGAAGCCCGGCGCTCAGCCCAGGACCAGGCGGATCAGGAGCCTTGTACGGCGATGGCGGAAAGCCGGCCCCTCTCAGCTCGTCGCCGCCGTGGCGGCGTCCAGCATCGTGTCGAAGGGAGGCACCGAGTGTCCCGTCTGAAGAGTGACCTGCCGGGCTGCCTGGTGCACGAGCATGGACAGCCCGCCCACGACGCGCCATCCCGCCGACTCGGCCGCCTGAGCGGGGGCGCTGGGCCAGGGACGGTAAGTGACATCCATGAGTGTGCCGGGGCCGGCCGGCCACATGGGCGCAAGGACATCGGCGGCACTGGGCGGTACGGCTGAGATGACGAGGTCGGCGGAGAGACAGCGTGCCGCGTCCGTCCACGGCCGGATCACCAGATCGGTCCCGATCCGCGCGGCCGCGGTGGCAAGGGACTGGGCTCTGGCGTTGTCCCTGGCGACGGCGACAGCTCGGCCGCAGCCCAGTTCGCGGGCTGCGGCCAGAGCCGTACGGGCAGTCGCTCCCGCACCGAGCACGGTGACCGAGGACACGTCGGTGATGCCGACCGCGCGCAGTGTTTGCACCATCCCGTGCACGTCCGTGTTCTCCCCGGAGAGCCGACCATCGCCGTTCACGACGATGGTGTTCGCCGCTCCCGTTCGTACGACAACGTCCGTGACATCGTCGAGGAACGGAACAACCGCGGCCTTCAGTGGCATGGTCAGCGAAAAGCCGCCCCACTCCCCTGAGCGCGCCGCTGCGAGGATGCGTGGCAGGTCTTCGGCCCGGCACTCGACCGCGTGATACGTCCAGTTCAGGCCCAGCGCGGCGTAGGCGGCCCGGTGGATTACCGGCGAGAGCGCGCTGTGGACGGGCGAGCCGAGCAGGGCGAGCTTCACGGTGCCGGCCGGTGCATCATGGCGGCCACGCCTTCGTCGGTCCGGTCGTAGGAGAGCCCGCGCAGTACGGCGACCGGCGCGCCGCGACCGCGCTGTCCGAGGATCAGTCCGGCCGCGGCGGTGATGAGATCGGTGAACGTCTCCTCCTGGCGCTTTGTCCTGCCGCCGGGCTCGGTGTGCTCGGTGATGCGCAGAGGTGCGATCCCTGCGGCGCCGATGGAGATGACGGTGGCGCCGCGGCGGTCCGGGCGCCCGTCGGAGTCGGCGATCACCACGGCGACGGGCGTGGTCGTCGCGGCGGTGATCGCGTCGCGCAGCGCGCGGGCGGAGGCGTCAGGATCGGTGGGCAGCAGCCACGCGCCTTCGGTACCGGCCCGGTCCACGCCCGCCGACGTGAGCTGGAAGCCGAGACGGTGTCGGGCGATGATCGGTCCGCGCTCGCCGGCCACGAAGTGCTCGGTCGACTCGTCCAGGATCAGCTGGGCGACCTCGGCCGGCTTTCCGGTGCGGGCGGACAGGGCCAGTGCCTCGGTGCCGGGTGTGACGGCCGCGAGATCGACGTAGCGCTTTTCCGCGATTGATACAGCTTTCGAAGCGACGACGACGACGTCGCCGACGTGCAGGGCGACATCCTGATCCTTCAGCACACCGGTGATGACGGAGGCGAGGTCGTCTCCGACGGTGATGGTCGGGAACGGCTCCAGTCCGAACGCGGAGAAGGCGGTGATCGGGTTCATGGGGTGTGGCTCCATACGGGGTGGTCGGCCAGTTCGGTGATCAGCCGGGTGTGGGCGTCGGTGAGGATGTCGGCTCGCTCCGCGGTGGTCCAGGTGGCGGTGAGCCAGAGACGGACGCGGTGGACGTAGTGCGGTCGCAGCGTACGTGCCGCGTCGTTCGGCAGGACGCCGGTTTTGACGGCGTGCCAGGCGTCGACCAAGGGGAGCGGCCACGGACGCGCATCGTAGCGGGAGGAGCGAGGTGCGAGGCGGTCGAGTGCGGTGAGCATGAACGCCTGCTGGTCCGGGGTGAGGTGCCGGTCGGCGGGTCGGTAGCGCGGTGGTCTGGTGCGCGGTGCGGGCGGCGCCGGGGCGTTGGCGGCGAGCGCCAGGAGGATGGGGACGGCTTCGTCGTAGATCTGCGGGAGGTGGGGGAAACTCGCGGCGTGCTGCTTGGGGCACGATGCGGGGACGGTGGTGATGGGGCCCACAGCGGCGGCGGTGAGCAGGAGGAAGGCGTCGATGCCGTATCCGTTGACGGCGGTGGCGAGGCGGGGTGGGAGAGCGGCGTCGGCGGTACGGACGGCGTTGATGATCCCGGCGCAGAGCGCGAGGTCGCCGGCGAGCGGCTGGGGGACGTCATGGCCCGTGGTGGCGGCGATCAGCGGGCGGGCCAGGTGTGAGGTGAGGTTTCCCTCGTCCCAGTAGCGCGGGTAGTCGGCGATCGCGTACCCGCTGTCGGCGTGGGCGAGGAGAGCGCGGTAGAGATCAGCGTCGGGGTTGCGTGTGTCGGTGTCGGTGATGAGGAGCGCACCGGTGGGGTCCGGAAGGTGCGGCAGGGCGTGCAGGATCTGGGTACCCTTGCCGCGAGGCAGGCCGGTAAGGCTGATCTTCCGGGCCCGGGTCGGTGTCGCGGTGAACCGGGCCGCTGTCTCGGAGTGGTCGGATGCGTCGGCGTGGACGATGACCGCGTGCGGGTCGTCCAGCGCCGCATCGACTGCGGCGGTCACTGCGGCGATGGTCTCGGGTTCGTCGCGACTGGGCAGGATCGCGGCGCTGGACGGTCTCACGCGTGGGTCTCCTGGGTGATCAGGTCGGCGGCGGTCCGCGGATCGGGCGCGTACAAGTACGTGTACGGGTGCTGTTCGAGGCGGGTGATCAGGTGTGACCGCCAGCGGGCCAGGGCCGGGGTGTCCAACGGCCACACGGGTCCGTAGGGCGTCCCGTTGGGACCGGTCAGGGGTGTGGGCAGGCCGGAGACGTAACGGGCCAGGGCCTCGTGGAGGCGGAGCTGTTCGTTCGCGGAGAACGGCGTGGCCGCTGTCGTCTGCGCGTGCGGAACGCCGGGATGGACGGTGAGCCGGAAGACTCGGGCCAGCGGCACCGGCACGCGCGCGAACGGCGTGAGCGCCACGACAGGTTTCGGGGCTTGCCAGAGGGTGGGGTCCGACGGCCTGACGGCGGCCGTCGGTCTACCCGGCAGGACCATCAGCTCGTCACCGAGTTCGGCAAGGACGGTGAGGTCGTCGCCGGCGTGGGTCCAGCCGAGTGCGCCGAGGGCGAGCGTGACGCTGGTCTTGCCCGCACCCTTGTTCCCGAGGAGCAGGACACCCCGGCCGTCGGGAGTGATCACGGCGTTGGCATGCAGGGTGAGCATGCGCTGTTCCTGGCGGGCGCGTTCCAGGACGGTGTAGGTCGCGTAGGCGAGGGTGACCGAACCGGCGACGGCCGGGGGAAGACGGAGCCGGATGTGCTGTCCCCGCACGGTGACGGCCGGGGTGACGGCGTTCTCCACCGTGACAGCCGGGCCGTCGCCGCGTTCGGCGGTGGCATGGTGCTGCCAGCCGCCGGGGAGCCGGTCGGCAGCCGCGGCGGCCGGGCCCGTATCGAGGTCTGGCGGCAGATCCAGCGCAGCGGTGAGGTGGCCGGTCGTCAGGGCGGCCCCGGTCATGGCGCCGGGGACGCGTCGAGTTCGGCCAGCAGCACGTCCGCCGGAAGGACCACCGGCAGATAGCGTCGGGCACCGACGAGTTCGGGCATCCAGTCGGTGCGGCGCAGAGATTCCCGGACCAGATCGGCGTATTCGCCGAGGACTGGCACACCGGGGGTGGTGGAGACCTCCAAGGCGGCGGGCTCGGGGTAGCGGGCCCCGTTGTGCCAGATCACCGAGACGCGGCACGGACCGGTCCGCCGGGCCAGGGCGAGGGCGGCTTCATCGGCCAGCCACCCGCCGACCTTGCCGACGTGGTAGGCGGGGTTCTTCCCGAACAGTGCCTCGTTCCCGGCCTGTTGGCCGGGGGTGATCAGCCCCGAGCGGGCGTTGCCTCGGCCGACGAGCCCGTCCTCGCCGTAGTCGATCGCCGAGCCGGACACGGTGAAGTACTGCCCGGACAGCGGACCCGAGCGGGTGTTGCGGGTGTTGCACACCACTTCGATCGGCCCCGGCAGACGTTTGGCGAGCTGCGCGGTGAGGTCGCGGGCCGCGTCGGTGACGGCATCCTCGAATTCCGCCGAAGTCGTCAGGTGCCCGGCCACGGCCGGCACACACGCGGTGACCGTGAACGCAGAGCCGTTCCGGATCACCAGGGCCTTGATGTCGCTGCCCGCCCACGGTCGACGCCGGAAGTGCGACTCGGTGAGCAGCGCGACGGTCTCGGCCAGGGTGCGCGGTGCCGTCCCGACCAGGAGCGCGGTGTCGTTGGAGAACGCCACGGGGCGCTCCGGCAGGTCCGAAAGGTGCCTCGGGGCGAACCAGTGAGGGAACTTGGAGGAGTCGGTGGTCTCGTGCCGTACCTCCCAGATGATGTGCTCGAACCCTGGCAGCGCGGAACGCAACTGCTCGGCTGCCGCGGCCTCAAGGATTTCCCTCAGCGGGATGGCACGGCCGCCGAACGACGCGGAGGCCCGGCCGCCGAACACGATCCGGACAGGACGGTCGTAGGTTCCGTCGCTGTCGCCGAAGCGGGCCCGGCCGCCGAGGACGGCGACCTTGTCGAGATTGTGGTGGAGGACGGCGCCGAACTCGGTCAGGCAGTACTCGCTGTAGCGGATCGACGCGAGTTCGGCGATCGAGTCGGCCAGGGTGTCCGGGTGCCCCAGCCCTTTCCTCTCGACGACCTCGACGCCGAGGTCATGCGGCAGAATCGGCCGGGCGAACCTGGTGGGCGGCACGGTAGACATGATCGATGACCTCCAAGGAGCGACGGAGCGCCGGGAGAGGGAACAGGCACGGGTGAACGGGGCGCCCGCCCGGAGCGGGCAGTGCGCGATACATGGCGTGGCGCAGCGTCTGGTCCGTGGGCGCGGCCGACGAGCGGCCGAGCCCGGCTTCGAGGTTGCGGCCCCGTATGTGCAGCCGCTGCCCGTCCGCCAGGACGAGCGCTACCTCGTGACGGGGCGTCTGGTCGCCGTCGACCCGCGCGTCGATGGTCAGGACCGCGCCGTCCTCGAAGGAGACGTGGGCCGTGACGTGGTCCTCGGATTCGGCCCACTTCCGCTCGCGCCGTATCCGGGCGGTACAGGAGGTGACTGGATCGGACGGCAGCAGACGCAGGGCCAGGGCCAGGCCGTGGATGGCCTGTTGATGCAGCACGCCTCCGGAGGTCGCCATCCGCGTACGCCACGTCCGGTAGTACGGTTGGTCCCGGCGGCATATCAGCGTTACTTCGGCCCGGTGCACCACTGGGGCCAGCTCCAGCAGCTCACGTAGGCCGTGCGCGAAGTGCGGCTGGAAGGCGACGTAGATCCGCCCGTCGGCCGGGTCCGGCTCGGCCAGGGCGGCGGGGTCGAGCGTGACCGGCTTCTCCACCAGCACCGTCGCCCCGCCCCGCGCGGCGGCCCGCGCCACCTCCAGCGCGATCCCTGGCGGCGTGGCCACCACCACAAGATCAGGCCCGAGAGCGGGCAGAGCGTTCTGCCACCGGGTCAGTAGCGGGACGCCCGCCGGCGCCTCGACATCCGGACTGGGGTCAGCCACACCGACCACCGTCATGCCCCCGACGCCGGCCAGGGCGCCGAGGTGCTTGGTCCCGACCTCACCGGCGCCGACCAGCAGGACCCGCCTCACGCCAGACCGCCCGGAACCGTGCGGCGCAGGTACGCCGCGCCCTGCGCGAGTGCGTCGACGGGGCTGACGCGCACATGGGTCTCCAGCGCATACGGAAGAACGGGGCGGGCGCGGTGCAGAACTGGCAGCAGTTCTTCGTACGGCACGCTTCCGGAGCCGGCGGCCACGAAGTGCTTCCATCCGTCTTCGCCGAGCCCGTAGTCCTTGACGTGGACGTATTCGGCGAACGGCGCCAGCGCCTCGACAGCATCTGCGGTGCCGTGGCCGACCTCGTGAAGGTTCCCCAGGTCGAGCCAGAGCCCCAGGCCCTCGTGTGCGCGGAGCACTTCCAGCAGCGGCGACGGGTACGCGATCGTGCACACCGGTTCGTTCTCCAGCAGCAGACGGACCCCCGCGTGCTCGGCCCGCTTCAGCGCGTGCGACAGCAGCGGATCGTGGAGGAACGATTCGGTGAGACCTTCGACGACGCGCAGATGGGAGAACACCCTGATCAAGTCGGTGCCCAGGACCCCGGCGACCGCGATGGCCCGCTCCACCCAGCCCTCCCGCCTCTCCGGTGCCACACGGGTCGGGAACTGGAAACTGTCGACCTTCCCCGAAGCGGGCACAGCTTCGGGGAAGGTCGACAGTT
>NZ_QQNA01000323.1 GCF_003346515.1 Streptomyces corynorhini | reverse complement strand
CTGGTGCGCGATGGCGTGGCGCTCGCAGAAGGCGACCAGTTCCGCCGAACCGCCCACCGCGTAGCGCGCCTTGAGCGAGCCGGGGCGGTAGTAGACGCCGCTGTGGATCACGCCGCTGTTGTGGCCGGTCTGGTGCCGGGCCGGGCCCGGCTCCTTCTCCAGGACGACGACGCGGGTGCCGGGCCCGGCCCGGCACCAGACCGGCCACAACAGCGGCGTGATCCACAGCGGCGTCTACTACCGCCCCGGCTCGCTCAAGGCGCGCTACGCGGTGGGCGGTTCGGCGGAACTGGTCGCCTTCTGCGAGCGCCACGCCATCGCGCACCAGGTCACCGGCAAGCTGATCGTCGCGACCCGGCGCGACGAGCTGCCCCGGCTGCACGCGCTGGTCCAGCGCGGCCGGGAGAACGGCATCCCGGTGCGCGAGCTGGGCCCGGCGCAGATCATGGAGTACGAGCCGCAGGTGCGCGGCCTGGCCGCGATCCAGGTCGGTACGACCGGGGTGTGCGACTTCGCGGCGGTCGCGGAGCGGCTCGCCGGATCGGCGCGGGAGGCGGGGGCGTCCGTGCGCTACGGCGCCCGGGTCACGGCGGTCGACCGCCGCCCCTGGGGCGTCGCGGTCCGCACGGCGGCCGGGGAGATCGTCAGGGCGCGCGCCCTGGTGAACTGCGCGGGGCTCCAGTCCGACCGGGTGGCGCGGCTGGCGGGCGACGACCCGGGGGCCCGGATCGTCCCCTTCCGGGGCGAGTACTACGAACTGGCCAGGCCGGAGCTGGTACGGGGGCTGGTCTATCCGGTGCCCGACCCGGCGTTCCCGTTCCTCGGCGTGCATCTGACCCGCTCCGTCGACGGCACCGTCCACGTCGGGCCGAACGCCGTACCGGCGCTGGCCCGCGAGGGCTACTCCTGGTCGGTCGTCCGCCCGGCGGAGCTGGCCGCCACGCTGAGCTGGCCCGGTACCTGGCACACGGCGCGCGAGCACTGGCGGTACGGCGCGGGCGAGCTGCGCCGTTCGCTGTCGAAGCGCGCCTTCGCGGCGGCGGTGCGCCGGCTGCTCCCGGCGGTCACGGACGCGGATCTGCGGCCGGCGGCGGCCGGGGTACGCGCCCAGGCGGTACTGCGCGACGGCACCTTGGCGGACGACTTCGTCATCCGGCGCGCGCCCCGTACGGTCCACGTGCTGAACGCGCCGTCCCCGGCGGCGACGGCCTCGCTGCCGATCGGGCGCGCGGTGGCGCGGCGGGCGCTCGCGGCGCTCGCGGAGGGGTGAGCGGGGCGCGACGCGGGCCCACGCCCGGGGGCCGGGGCGAGCCCGCCCGGGAGCCGGAGGCGAGCCCGCCCGAGGGCCGAGGCGAGCCCACCCGGGGGCCGGGGCGAGCCCGCCCGGGGCGCTCGGCACGCCCGGCACACCCGGCACGCCCGGCACGCCCGGCGCGCTCCGTAGAATTGGGAGACCCACCAGCTCCAGCGGACCGAGACGGATGAACGACATGGCCGAGGCACCCGAGATCCCCGAGATCAGCGAGGTGACCGGTGCGGCCGGCGCCCAGCTCACGAGCCGGCTGTTCCCGGACGGCACGGGCCCGGCGGCCGACCCCGCCGGTTCGCACTTCGAGCGGCGCATCCGCAGCTTCCAGCCGCGCCGCAGCCGGGTGACCACCGGCCAGGCCGAGGCGCTGCGCAGGCTGTGGGGCCAGTGGGGCCTGGACATCGACGGGCAGCGCGTCCTCGACGTGGACGAGATGTTCGGCGGCCTGCCGGTGGTGCTGGAGATCGGCTTCGGCATGGGCGAGGCCACGGCGCGGATGGCCGCCGCCGACCCCGGCACCGGCATCCTCGCCGTCGACGTACACACCCCGGGCCAGGGCAATCTGCTCCGGCTGGCGGAGGAGAACGGGCTCTCCAACATCCGGGTCGCCAACGGCGACGCGATCATCCTGCTCAGGGAGATGCTGCCCGCCGCCTCACTGGCCGGACTGCGCGTCTACTTCCCCGATCCGTGGCCCAAGAAGCGGCACCACAAGCGGCGGCTGATCCAGGAGGAGTTCCTCACGCTGGTGGCGGGGCGGCTCGGGCCCGGCGCCGTGGTGCACTGTGCGACCGACTGGGAGCCGTACGCCGAGCAGATGCTGGAAGAGCTGACGGCCCATCCCGACTACGAGAACACCGAGAGCGCGGGCGGTTACGCGCCGCGGCCGGCGTTCCGGCCGCTGACCCGGTTCGAGGGCCAGGGACTGGACAAGGGGCACGTGGTGCGCGACCTGCTGTTCCGCCGCGCGGGCGGGTGAGGCGGGCGATTACGCGCGGGCGGGTGAGGCGGGCGGTTCCGCGCCGCCTCACCGGTTGTCAGTGCCGCTCGTTAGGGTCATTGGGTGTCAGAACCGTCCTCGCAGCGCCTCGACCAGCGTCCGGCGATCCCTGTCTACGCGCAGCAGGAGCGTCTCGGCGAGCTGTGGAGCGCCGTGCCGGAGCCCGCCCGCAGGCGCTACCGGCCGCGTGGCGCGTTCTGGCGCCGCCGGGTGGTGCGGACGGGGGCCGTGAGCCTGGTGCTCGCCCTGTGCGCCCTGGTGATCCTCGCGCTCGTCCGGGACGAGACCGGGACGCGCGGGTTCCTGGTCGGCCTGGGCCTGGCCGTCCTGCCCGTCCCGCTGCTCGTGTCGGCGTTCCGCTGGCTGGACCGGGTGGAGCCGGGGCCCTGGCGCAATCTGCTGTTCGCCTTCTCCTGGGGCGCGTTCGCCGCCGCCCTCGTCGCGATCATCGCGAACTCGTTCGCGACGGAGTGGATAGCCACCGCCACCGCGGATCCGGCGGGCGCCGAGTCCCTGGGCGCCACGGTGATCGCGCCGGTCGTCGAGGAGAGCGCCAAGGCGGCGGCGGTGCTGCTGATCTTCCTCTTCCGCAGACGGTCGTTCACCGGGCTGGTCGACGGCGTCGTGATCGCGGGCTTCAGCGCCACCGGCTTCGCCTTCACGGAGAACATCCTCTATCTGGGCAGCGCCTTCGGTGAGGACCAGCACACCGGCGACTCGGGCCTCCGGTCCGTCACCGCCGCGACCTTCTTCGTACGGATCGTGATGTCGCCCTTCGCGCATCCGCTGTTCACGGTGCTCACGGGCATCGGCTTCGGGCTGGCGGCCGCCGCCGACCGGCGCCGCAAGGTCCGCCGGGTCGCGTTCCCGCTGCTCGGCCTGGCGCTCGCCATGGGGATGCACGCGCTGTGGAACGGCTCGGGGGACCTCTTCGGCCCGCTCGGCTTCTACGCGGTGTACGCGGCGTTCATGGTCCCGGCGTTCGCCCTGCTGACCTGGCTGGCGATCTGGAGCCGGCAGCGCGAGCTGCGCACGATAGCCGGGGAGCTGCCCGCGTACGCCCTGGCCGGGTGGATCAACCCGGCGGCGCCGCTCGCGCTCTCCTCGATGCGGGCCCGCCGGATGGCGCGCGACTTCGCGGGCCGTACGTTCGGGCCGCGGGCGGCCGACTCCGTCGGGGAGTACGAGGCGTTCGCGACCTCGCTGGCGTTTCTGCGCCACGGGGCGCAGCGCGGTGCGGTGGGCGCGGACTTCGCCGAGCGGGAGCGGGAGCTGCTGCACCATCTGTGGCAGCGCAGGGAGATGGCCGGGCCCGCGCTCACCTATGCGGCGCGGGCCACCGGCCGGGTGTGGGCGCCGCCGCCGTACGTCGACTACGACGGCTACAACCCGTACCGCCAGTACTGAGCGCGCGCCCGGCGGCCGACCACGTCACCGGCGACCGACCACGTCACCGGCGCCCGCGTACGTGCCGACGACCGAGCACGTACCCGGCGACCGCGTACGCGGTCAGCGGCGGCGGTGCCCGCTACCGGGACGCGGTGGTCAGTTCGGCCAGCTCCTCGGCCGTCAGCTCCAGCTCGGCCGCCGCGAGCAGCGCGGGGAGCTGCCGCGTCGAGCGGGCGGAGGCGATCGGCGCGACAACGGTCGGCTGGGCCGCGAGCCAGGCCAGGGCGACGGTCGCGGGTGCGGCGCCGTGCGCCTCCGCGACGCGGTCGAGGGCGGCGAGGACCTTCGGGCCCCGGTCGCTCTCCAGGTACTTCGCCGCGCTGCCGGCCCGCGCGCTGTCGACGGTCGCGCCGGGCCGGTACTTACCGGTGAGGAAGCCCGCCGCGAGCCCGAAGTACGGGACGGCGGCGAGCCCGTGCTCGGCCACGATGTCCTGGAGCGCGCCCTCGTAGGTGTCGCGGGAGACCAGGTTGTAGTGCGGCTGGAGCGCCACGTAACTCGCCAGTCCCGCGCGCCGGGAGAAGTCGAGCGAGGCGGTCAGCCGCTCGGGGGAGATGTTGGAGGCGGCGATGGCGCGCACCTTGCCCTCCCGTACCAGCTGGTCGAGAGCGGTGATGATCTCCTCGACGGGCACGGTCTCGTCGTCGAGGTGCGTGTAGTAGAGGTCGATGTAATCCGTGCCCAGCCGGGTCAGCGACGCCTCGGCGGCGGCCTTGACCGTGGCCGGGGCCAGCCCCTTGAAGCGGGGGTGCGAGCCGACCTTCGTGGCGAGGACCACGTCCGCGCGGTTACCGCGCGCGGCGAACCACTTTCCGAGGACCGTCTCCGACTCGCCGCCCTGGTGCCCCGGGATCCAGGACGTATACGTGTCGGCGGTGTCGACGAAGTTGCCGCCCGCGGCGGTGTACGCGTCGAGTACGGCGAACGATTCCGCCTCGTCGGCGGTCCAGCCGAAGACGTTGCCGCCGAGGTTGAGCGGGTAGACATTGAGGTCCGACGTTCCGAGCCTGCGTAGTTCAGTCATACCCAGTGACAGCGCTGAAGAGGAAGGCCCCATTCCCCGGACGGCCGTCCGGGG
>NZ_QQNA01000322.1 GCF_003346515.1 Streptomyces corynorhini | reverse complement strand
CCGCACGGCAGAGCGCGGCGGCCTTCTTGTCGTACGCGGCGAGCCGGGCCGCCGCCTCTGCCGTGCGGTCCAGCGCCTGGGCGTTGAGGAGGTAGTTCTCCTTCCAGGTGAAGCCGGGCCGGATGGAGAAGACCGTCGGGGCGATCGCCGAGAGCGCCTTGTACTTGTCGGCCGCGCGCAGCTGGCTGCCGAGGATGAGGTCGGGCTTGAGCCGCGCGACCGCCTCCAGGTTGAGGTTGTTGATGGTGCCGACGCTGTCGGGGCTGCCCGCGCCCTTCTTCAGATAGCCCGGCAGGGAGGCGTCACCCTCGGTCGGGGCGTATCCGACCGGCTGGACGCCGAGCGAGACGACGTTGTCGAACTCGCCCACGTCCAGCACGACGACCCGCTCGGGGCGCTTGTCGATCACCGTCTTGCCCATGGCGTGCGTCACCGTGCGCGGGAACCGCCCCGGCGCGGCGTCGGTCCCGTACGCCGCCGTCTTCTTCGCCGCGTCGGCGAAGTCCTTGCCCCCGGTGGCGACGGCGGCCTTCTTGCCGCCGCTGTCGTCGGACGCGCCGGAGCCGTCGCCGGAGGAGTCCCCCGCGCCGCAGGCCGCGAGGGAGAACGCGGCGGCCAGGGCGACGACGACGGCGGTGCCCCGGCGTCGTACGGACAGGGAGAGAGACATCTTGGTGCTCCTGGGCCCCCGGAGGAGAGGCCGGGTCGGGGTGATCACGGATGATCCGAACGTACTCAGACGGTCTTAGGCCACCCTTACGTTAGGCGTCGCCCCGGTCGGCAGCACACCCGCCCCGGCGCTATCAGGCGAATCGCACGGCGGCCACCCTTATGTGTGAAGTGGGGTGTCTCGTGTTGTTCGGCAGGGAGTACGAAAACTAGCTTCGTCGCCGGAGGTGACGGACCGATGACGGCCTGTGCTATCGAGACGGCTACAGCGGACGGAGAAGGAGCGGATACCGGCGGGGCGGTACGGCACGACGAGCGGGTGCGGCGTACGGAGTTCACGATCACCGCGGACGGTTCCTACGCGGCGCGGCTCACGCTCGGCGTTCCCCAGGCCCCCGGCGACGCGGGGTACGGCGACGTGGGGCACGCGGAGCACACGGGGTACGACGACGCCTGGTACCCGGAGCGGTGGACCCTCGGCGGGCCCGAGCCCTACGCCGTCCCGCTGCCGCTCGACCAGCCGGAGGAGCCCGGCACGGATCTGCTGCCGCTGGCCGACGGACGGGTCCTCATCGGCCGCCGGGTGGCGGACCGTCATGACTTCTCGCTGCTCTATCCGACCGGTCCCGGCACCGGTCAGCTGCCCATGGGCGCGGTCGAGTGCGCGCCGCGCGCCCTGACGATGCTGCCGCCGTCGCCGGACGGCCGGTGCGCGTACGCCCTGGTCGACGGCGTACGCTCCACCGCCCTCTGGCTGGTGGCGGGCGGCGCCTTCGGCCCCGAGCTGGTCGCCGAGGTGCCGGGCCGCTGCTCGGGCGGCGGGTGGCTGGACCGTACGGGCCGGATGCTGGCGCTGGACCGCGAACGGGACGGCGTGGTCAAGACGGTCGCCGTGGACCTGGAGCGCGGCGGCGAGGTGACTCCGCTGCTCCAGATCACCGACGAGAGCAACGACCGGCTGCTGCTGGCCGACGCCGACAGCGGACTCCTGCTGATCCGCTCGGACGCGCCGGGCCACGACCGGCTGGGCTGGGGCGTCCTGGGCAGCCTCCGGCCGGTGCGGTTCCCGGAGTGCCTGCGCCTGCCGGACTGCGCGGTGACGCCCTTCGCCGTACAGCCGGGGCAGGTGCTGATGCCGGAGAGCTGCGCGGTGGCGCTGCGGATCGACGGCCCCGGGGGGAGCTGGCTGGGGACGTGGCGGCCGGCCGACCGCCGGATGACGCAGCGTCCGGCGCCGCAGGGCTGGCTGGCGGGCGCGGGACTGTGGACCGCGCAGGGGGTGCTGCGGCTGCCGTACGCGACGGGCGCGGTGCCGTGCGGAGTGGCGCGGCTGGTTCCCGGACCGGATCGGGGCCAGGGACAGGGACAGGGCGAGAGCCAGCGCCAGGACCGGGGACAGGGCCGAGCGCCGGACCAGGGGCCGGTGGACATGATCACAGAATCGGCACATCCGGAATGCGCGGACGGGGAACCGGCGGCGGCTCCCCGTACTCCTGTGATGTGCAGGCCGGTGCCGTTGCAGCAGGCGCCTCTGACCGGTCGCGGGCAGCGGCCGCGGGAGGGGCACTAGACTTCCGGCCCGGGGGCCGCACAGCCTCACCGGCGGGAGTCGTACCGGTGTGGGCTGCTGGACGGGGGACCGTGACGCCGTCAGGGCGGTACGGAGCGACCGGCCTCCGCACAACGAAGCAAGATGCGATACGACGGGGTGACTTCCCACATGTCCGAAACCCGAAGCGACACGGACCACACGCACCCGCGGGGAGCGGCAGCGGCGGACCTGAGCGAGCTGGACAGCCATGGAAAGCACCGCGGGGGCGCGGCGTCCACCGAGGACTCCGCGGCGCCCGCGTTCGGCCGGCACCGCCGCCCGGGGGACAGCGGCAGCAACGCGGCCTGACGGCCGGACGGCCGGACAGCGAGAAGGAGGCCGCCGCGGCGATCCCGCGGCGGCCTCCGCGCGTCGGTACGTCGGTGCGCCCGCCCCGCCCGTCCCGGTCCGTCCGCCCGGTCCGTCCCGTCCGTTTTCAGCCGTCCCGTGCGCGCGTTCGCGCGCGGCGGCCGGGCAGTGACATTTGTACCGGCGGAGTCCGTACATCCGGCTCTGCCCAGGTGGCGGGCCCGCTCGGTAGCGTCACCGGCATGACGCAGACAGCAGCGACGGCGCCGCCCCGGGGGACGGAGCCGGACCCCGGTGGTGTTCCCGCCGCGATCCCCTTCACCGGAGTGGTCGAGTCCTTCGGCGCGTACGCGGTGTTCCCGTACCCCGGGTCCGTGAGGACGCCATGAGGTGGAGGTTCACGCGGCCGAGGAGCCGGCGCCCGGGACCGCCCAGTGAGTACGCGCTGCTGCCCTGGCTGCTGCTGGGACTCGGCTCCTTCTCCAACCTCGTCCAGGGCGAGACGCCCAACCCGTGGATCGGCGGCCTCGGGCTGCTGGTCTTCAACTCCCTCTACATCTCCGTGGTGTTCCGGGCCTTCGACCGGAAGGCGCGCGGCAGCCGTGCCACGCGCTGGTCGCTCGTCGCGCTGGGCGTGACGACTCTCGCGCTCGGCGCGGGTTACGGCGGCAACTGGCTGCTGTTCTTCCCGCTGTTCGGGCTCGCCTGCGGCAGTGTGATGCGCGGCCGGAACCTGGTCAGGGTGGGTGTTCCGCTGAGCGCGACGGCAGCCGCCGTCTCCGCGTACCACGACGGCTGGGGCGCGATCAGCATCGCGTACGGCACCTTCATCTCGATGATGGTGACGGCCGCGATCCTCACTCTCTCCGAGACCGTCGCGGAGCTGCACGACACCCGTCAGGAGCTGGCCCGTTCGGCGGTGGAGGGGGAACGGCTGCGCTTCTCGCGCGATCTGCACGACCTGCTGGGGCACACGCTGTCCGTCATCGTGGTCAAGGCGCAGGCCGCGCGTCGGCTGGCGCCCCGGGACGCGGACGCGTCGCTGGCCCAGGTCACCGACATCGAGTCCATCGGCCGCCAGGCCCTCACCGAGATCCGCGAGGCCGTCACGGGCTACCGCGAGGGCAGCCTCGTCGCCGACCTGGACCGGGCGCGCTCCGCGCTGTCGGCCGCCGGGATCGAACCCGTCGTACGGCGCTCGGGTCCGCCCCCGGGACCACGGGCCGAGGCGCTGTTCGGCTGGGTCGTACGGGAGGCGGTCACCAACGCCGTACGGCACAGCTCGGCGACCCGCTGCGTGATCACAGTGGAGTGCGCGCCGGACCACGCCCGTGTGACGGTCACGGACGACGGCGTCGGCGTACGGTCCGCCGCACCCGCCGCACCCGCCTCCCTCGCGTCGCCCGACTCCCCCGCCTCGCCCGACTCTCTCGCCTCCCCCGCCTCGCAGGCGCCGCGGGCGTCGTGGGGCGGCACGGGTCTGACGGGCCTCACCGAACGCCTCGCGGCGGCGGGCGGCTCCCTGACCACCTCCCCGGCGGCCCCGCCCGCCGACGGGGGCTTCCGCGTCACGGCGACGCTGCCGGTGGACGCCGCGCGCTGAGCGACCGCGCCCCCGCGGGACGCTCGACGCCCCGCGCCGGGACGCCGAGGCCGTGGCGTGGCCGGCCGGTTCTCTACGCTGTGGGGATGACCGAGCTGCCCCGGGACCGGCGTCCCGCCACGCGTACCCGCGTTCTCCTCGCCGAGGACCAGGTGATGATGCGCGGCGCCCTCGCCCTGCTGCTGGGGATGGAGGACGACATCGAGGTCGTAGCCCAGGTGGGGACCGGGGACGCCATCGTGGCGGCGGCCGTGACGACGCGGCCCGATGTGGCGCTGCTGGACATCGAGTTGCCGGGGCTGAGCGGGCTGGACGCGGCGGCGCTGCTGCGTACCGAGGTGCCGGACTGCCGGGTGCTGATCCTGACGACGTTCGGGCGGCCGGGGTATCTGCGCCGTGCGATGGAGGCGGGGGCGGCGGGGTTCCTGGTGAAGGACGGCCCGGTGGAGGAGCTGGCCTCGGCGATCCGGCGGGTACTGGCCGGGGAGAGCGTCGTGGATCCGGTGCTGGCGGTCGCCGCGCTGAGCGCGGGGCCCAATCCGCTCACGGCGCGGGAACGCGACGTGCTGAACGGGTCGGTGGACGGCGCGACCGTCGCCGACGTCGCGGCGAAGCTGCGGCTGTCGGAGTCGACGGTACGGAACTATCTCTCGTCGGCCATCGGCAAGACGGGCACCCGCAACCGGATGGAGGCGGCACGGGAGGCCCGCCGGCAGGGCTGGCTGTGACGCCCGCGGCGCACGGCCCGCGCGGGGCGCCGTCAGCGCGTCCCGGTGTCCGTTCCCAGGAGCCGTCGGCCCAGCGGCGTCACGCTGTGCCGTACGTACTTGCCGTCGCGGCGGCTCGCCACGAGGCCCGCGTCACGCAGGATGGCCAGCTGCTGGCTCACGGAGGGCAGGGAGACCAGGGCGAGTCCGGCCAGGGCCGAGGTCGAGACACAGTCGCGGGCGGCCGTCTCGTGCAGCAGGGCCGCGCGGGTGGGCCCGAGCAGCTTGGCGAGGCCGGACGCGGGCGCGGCGGGCCCGGTGCCCGCGGCGGGCACGAGGAGCTTGTCGACCGGGTAGACCAGGACCGGCTGGAGATCCTGGTCGACGACGGTGATGGGGCGCCGCCAGCAGAAGTACGACGGCACGAGCAGCAGGCCGCGGCCTTCCAGGTACATGTCGCGGTCGACGGGATAGTCCGCCCACAGGACGGGCGAGCGCCAGGTGATGACCGGGCGGAAGGTCTCCAGCAGTCCCCTCGTTCCGCCGGTCACGAGGGCGCGGGTGCGCCGCGCGACGTCCATGGCCACGGCGGTCTCGATGCGGGGCCACAGGGGTGCGACGAACGTGTCGTGATACGTGAGGAGGTCGTCGCCGAGCCGCTTCAACGCGGCCGTGTCGCCTCGGGCGAGCTGCCCGGCCGCGGCCGGGACGGTCTTGGTGCTGGTCGTCAACAGGCCGATCTCCGTGTGTAATCGGTCGCGCGGAGTGCTCAGCACCCGGTCGATACCGGCGTGCAGGCCGTTGAGTCCGGGGACCACCGGCGGAGTGAGGAAGTCCGGGAAGTAGGTGCTGCGGCCGGGCACGAGATCGTAGAGCCCGCGGACGGCGTGCCACACGGCTTCTCCCGGCAGCAGCCGCCCGACGGTCTCGCGCCGCCACTGCTCGAAGGCGATCCGGCCCCAGCGGTCCTGCAGTCGGCAGAGGCTGCAGACGATCTCCCAGAGCGGATCGGGGCGGTCCGCGATCCGCAGAGTCTCCACGTCGCGGCCGGTGAAGTGGATCCGCAGCAAGAGTCCCCCCTCGGGGCATGGATCATCCGCACGGAAGCGCTCGTTTTGGCCCCGGCCAAAACGACGTGACGCGGGGCGCGGACCCGGCCACTGTGGTCTTCATACCCAACTCACCGGTAACGGGAGGGGTTACGGGTACCCGGGCGTCGAGGCGGCCGGGGGTCCGTACGGGGCACGAAAGAAGATCACGACGGACCGAACAGCTCCACCGCGTCGTGAGCAGATTAGCTCACACCTGCACTGAAGGGGGAACAAAATGCGCAAGCCCGCCATCGCGGCCCTGGCCGCGTCCTTCGCACTGGCCGGCGTCGTCGCCGCCGCGCCCACCGCGTCCGCCGAGGCGAATCCGCCCGGCTGCGGCAAGGGCAACTTCTGTATCTACTCCGGGGAGAACCAGACCGGAACGCTCGTGGTGAAGGCCGTGAACAACTGGTCGGGCAGCGTCAGCGGCCGGTCGATCTTCAACAACGGGAACGTACAGCCCGGCTTCGACCACATCCAGCTGACCTGGACCTACAACGGCGGCACGTGGACCGACTGCTACCACTACAACCCCGGTCCCGGTCGCTACAAGGAGAACTTCGCCGCCGGGGTCGTCTTCAAGAAGGCCGTCTGGCGCGGCGAGTGCTGACACGGTAGCCCGCCGGGAGCGACCGGCAGCCTTCGGTGACGGCTCGTGTTACGGGGGTCGAGCCGTCACCGAACACCCCGCGCCCCCGTGGCGCAGCCCTTAACGCTCCGTCGCCCCGCGCGGCAGCCAGAGCAGCATCAGGAGTACCGCCGCCAGCAGCACCCCGGCGCCCGTGCCGAAGGCGAGGGCGTAGCCGCGGGTGAGGGCCTCGGGGGTGGTGGCGCCCGCGGTGCGGGAGGCCGCCACCGTGGAGAGGACCGCGAGGCCGAGGGCGCCACCCATGGTGCGGGAGGTGTTGACGAGGCCGGAGACCAGGCCCGCGTCGCCGGGGGCGGCGGCCGAGGTGGCGAGGGTCGCGAGCGGGGTGGTGGCCATGCCGAGGCCCGCCATCATCAGGACGCCGGGGCCGAGTATCGCCGAGAGATACGTTCCTTCCGCGGTCATCATGGCCTGCCAGCCGAATCCCGCCGCCGCCACCAGCGTGCCGAGCACGGCGAGGCCGCGGGTGCCGGTCCGCACCATCATCCGGGGAGCCAGCTTCGAACCGAGCACGATGCTCAACGAGCTGGGGACCAGCGCCAGTCCGGCTTCCAGCGGGGTGTAGCCGAGCACGTTCTGCGCGTACACCGTCATGAAGAACCAGGACGAGAAGGACACCGAACCGCACACGAACATCGCCGCGTTGGCGGAGGCGACCGCCCGCACGCGGAACAGCCCCAGCGGCATCAGCGGTCCCACCGACCTGGCCTCCACCCAGGTGAAGAGCGCGAGGAGCAGCACTCCCCCGGCCAGCGGCAGCAGGGTCGCGGGCGCGCCCCAGCCCCGTACCTCGGTCTGGACGATGCCGTAGGCGACCAGCGCGAGCCCGGCCGTGACCAGGACGGCGCCCGGCAGGTCGAGCCGACGGCCCCGCTCCGTGCGGCCCTCGACCAGCCAGAACACGGCACCGGCCAGCACCAGCGCGCCGACCGGGACGTTGATCAGCAGCACCCAGCGCCAGGAGAGCAGATCGGTGAGCACTCCGCCGACCAGCCCGCCCGCCGCGCCGCCGCCCGCGCC
>NZ_QQNA01000321.1 GCF_003346515.1 Streptomyces corynorhini | reverse complement strand
TCGCCTACCCGCCCGGCGGCCGACCGTCCGGCCGCCGGGCGGGTAGGCGAGCACGGCGTCCTCCTCGTACAGCGCGGCGACCCCGGCCGCGTCCCCGGCGTTGGACCGTTCGACGAAGAGGCGGGTGATGTCCTCGGGGCGCAGGGCCTTCTCGTATGCGTATTCCGGTTCCGGCATGAGGTCCTCCGTGGGGTGTCGGGTGGCCGGGCTGGTGTTTTCTCCCGGTGTCGCTCTCCAGCGTGGTCGGCCCATCATCAGAAGTCCAACAGATGGATTTGCTAGCAGCTAGAATTTTCAGTCATGGAACTGAGGCAGTTGGAGTACTTCGTCGCGGTCGCCGAGGAGCGGAACTTCACCCGGGCCGCCGAGCGGGTGCGTATCAGCCAGTCCGGCGTCAGCGCTCAGATCCGGCAGCTGGAACGCGAGCTGGGCGCCGAGCTGTTCGACCGGTCGGCGCGCACCACGACCCTCACGGTCGCGGGAAAGGCCGCCCTCGAACACGCCCGCGTCGCCCTCGCGGCGGCCGGGGCGGTGGGGCAGGCGGTGGGTGAGGTCACCGGGCTGATCCGGGGGCGGCTCACGGTCGGGATGGTTATCGGCTGCACCGTCACGCCGCTGTTCGAGGCCCTCGCCGCGTTCCACCGGGCGCACCCCGGGGTGGAGATCTCACTGCTGGAGGACGCCTCCGACCGGCTGGTCGAGCGTGTGCGTGACGGCGCCGTGGACGTGGCGCTGATCGGGACGGCGAGCGCCGCGCCCGACGGGCTGGAGGCGTGGACGGTCCTGAGCGAGCGGCTCGTCGCGGCGGTTCCGGCCGGGCACCCGCTGGCGGAGCTGCGCCAGGTCACCCTGCGCGACCTGGCCGCCCACCCTCTCGTGTGCATGCCGCCCGGCACCGGCCTGCGTACGGCATTGGACCGCGCCTGCGCCGTACAGGGCCTCCGGCCCGCGATCGCCCTCCAGGCCGGCGCCGCAGCGGCCATCGCCGACCTCGCGGCCCGGGGGCTCGGCGTCGCCGTCCTGAGCGAGTCGATGGCCGCGAGCCTCGGCGACCGGCTCACCACCCGGACGATCGAGGACGCCGAGGTGCCCGCGCTGCTGGCGCTGGTCTGGAGGGTCAGGCACAGCCCGGCCGCGCGTGAGCTGCTCGCGCACAGCCGACGGGCGTTCGCCGCCGAGCGCGGCGGCGCGTGACGGGAGCGGGGTGGGGGAGTGCGGTGGGGGGAGTGCGGTGGAGTGAGGGCCGAGTCGCTGACGGTGATGAGCGGGCGGTCCGGTTCGGCGGGTCTGACGAGCAGATCGCAACGGCCGCCGCCGTGCTGGTGGACGTTCGTCAGCAGCTCCGTGACGGCCAGTACGGCGTCGTCACGTACGGCCGCGCACCCCCAAGCGTCCAGCCGTTCCGCCAGGTCACGGCGGATACGGCGCAACTCTGCGGGTTCCACGGTCAGGCTGAGTCGCAGTTCCCGTTCGATCCCGGCCACGCCCGCCATGGCACCTCCTGGGCTGCTGCCGGATGGGCAGCGCGGTGGACGACGGCGAGTCACCGGTTCGGTGCGCCGCGTTACGGAGCGATGCTGCCGGTGAAATTATGGATGGGCATGTAATTCCCGTGAGTTCACACTTGAGGGTGAAGGTTGGCCCGAAGTGCTGCCGCCGAGGAGGTGGTCACGCCACCATGTCCGCATGGAGCAAAGGGACATGCCCACGATGCGCAGCAGGCGGCTCGGCAATGAGCTGAAGCGACTCCGGCTGGAGAGGGGCTACAAAGTCCAGGACATCGCCGAGAAGTTGCAGTGCGGCCAGCCGAAGATCTCGCAGATCGAGAACGGCAAGCGCGGCATAAGGCCGCTGGATCTGACGGTTCTGCTGGACTTCTACGAGATCGACGACGTGGCGTACGTGGCGAGCGTCAGGCGGCTGGCCAAGGAGATCCACAAAGTGGACTGGTGGAGCAGTCAGGGTCCGCTGCTGCATGACACGCTTCGGGACTACCTGACGCTGGAAGCGGACTCGGAACTGGTGCGGGAGTACGTCCCGACGGTCATTCCGGGGCTGCTCCAGACTGAGTCGTACATGCGGCGGATCTTCGAGACGCGTCACCCGGCGGAGAGGATCGGCCCTCTGGCGGAGACGCGGATGAAGCGGAAGGAGTTGATCGACGCGCACTTGGACTTCACGCTGCGCACCATCATCGATGTGGCCGTATTGCATCGGATTAGTAGGTCGCGGACGGTGGCACGAGAGCAGCTCGAATACCTGCTGGAGATGGGGGAGCGGCCCAACGTCAACATCCAGATCCTGCCGCTCGATGCGGCGATCCCGGCTGAGCAGTATGCCCCCTTCACGCTCTTCTCTCTGCGAGGTGAACCTTCCATCGACGTCGCATGGTTGGAGCATGTCACCGGTGGTACGTCGTTGGAACAGCGGACGGATGTGCAGACTTACACACGCGTCTGGGACGAGTTCACCGCAGCGGCCCTCTCGCCGTCCGCGTCAGAGAAGTACATCCGTGATCTCCTCTAGGACAGTGGACAGTGACCTCCGACGAGTTCGATGGTGCGGGCTGGCACAAGAGCACCTACAGCGGCAGCGACAACGGCTGCGTTGAACGGGGCCAGCTGCGCTCCGGCCGTCAGGCCGTCCGTGACACCAAGGACCGCGAGCGCGGCGCCGCCGTCTTCGGGCCCGCGTCCTGGCAGGCGTTCGTGGACGCACTCCGCGACGAGACCTTGACCGGCTGAAGCTCGCACTACTTGTGTGGGGTGGCCCGGCTCCGGTTCGGCGGCTGACGGTCCATTGTGGGTGGGGATTCATGCCCCGCTGGTCACTGTCGGCTGCGTTCTGCGGGTCAGTACCAAGAGGTAAGCGGGCTGAACGGGGCCATTTATGGCGGGTGGGGGCCGCC
>NZ_QQNA01000320.1 GCF_003346515.1 Streptomyces corynorhini | reverse complement strand
CGGGATCGCCCGTGCCGTAGCGGATGTCCGCGCCCGCGGTGAGGTCGGCGAGGTGCTGGACGGTGTGGGGATGGCCGAGGAGTTCGGTGAACAGCTCACGCAGCGCGGTCGTGTCGCTGCCGGGGGCGGTCAGCGCNNCCTCGGTCATATCGAGCAGCAAGGGCCTTGCCGTCGGGGTGAGTTCGGCCAGCCGGACCGTCCCGTCGGGCGTGTGCAGCTCCATGTCCGGTGCGAACCGGCCGGTCAGGGGGTGTGCGTCGGGATCGCCCGTGCCGTAGCGCGGCGGCGAGTTTCCAGCCGAGGTTGACCGCGTCCTGGAGGCCGAGGTTGAGCCCGGGGCCGCCTCCTTCGGCGTAGACATGGGCGGCGTCGCCGACGAGGAACACCCGGCCGTCCCGGAACCGCTCGGCCACACGTGTGTTGCCGCCGGTCAGGCGGCGCAGCACCTGTGGTCCCTCGCCCGTGGGCGGCGCGAGGGGCAGGTCTGCGCCCAGTACGCGGCGGACGCTCGCGCCGAGTTCGTCGAGGCTCATCGGCGCCCGGGGCGTGGGCTGGTCCCACTCCGTGGTGCTGATCAGCGGCGGGTGGCCGGGGAAGGGCGCGTAGGAGAACCCTCCGTGCTCGGTGCGGTGGGGCAGGAACGGCGGGACGGAGCCGTAGCCCGGCACGTTCAGCGCCCCGGTCACGGCATCCACCCATGCCGCGGGCACCGTGGCGTGGGCGGTGCGGGTGGTCCTGCGGTCGTAGCTGACACCGGGGAAGCCGATGCCGGACAGTTTGCGCGTGATGCTGTGTGCGCCGTCGGCGCCGACGACGTATCGGGCTCGGAGCCGGTAGGGGCCGTCCACGCCGTCGACGTGAACGATGCGGTCGACGTGATTGACACGGTCGGCGTGATCGACACGGTAGACGCGGTCGACGCGGTCGATGTCGACCGTGACCGCTGCGCCGTCCTGGGCGTCGCCGCGCGTGTCGCTCCGCGCCCCGTCCAGCTCCCCGACCGGCTCCCCGTCCGGCTCCCCGTCCGGCTCCCCGTTCAGCTCCCCGACCAGCTCCCCGTCCGGCGCCTCTCCGTACGACAGGGCGACGACCTCATGGCCTCGCCGGATGTCCACGCCGAGTTCGGTGGCTCGTTCCTCCAGCACCTGGACCAGGTGCCGTTGCGGTACCGGCAGGCCGTAGACCGGACTGTCCGGCAGCAGGCTCAGGTTCAGCGGCAGCGCGGCGAACATGAAGTAGGCCGCGTTCGGCTTCGGCGGCCCGGGTGCGCCGCCGAGGCGCTCGTACAGTCCCCGGCGGTCGATCATCTTCACGACCTGGCCGAGCAGCCCGTTCGCCTTGGGCTCCTCGCTGGGCGCGGTGAGGCCCTCCAACACGACCGGCCGGACCCCGGCCAGGGCCAGTTCGCAGGCCAGCATCAGCCCGTTCGGGCCGCCTCCGACGATGACGACGTCCTCGGTGAGCATCGGCATATCCCCCTCTTCCTCTCCTCGTTCTCTCCTCGTTCAGGGCTGGTCGGTGGCCGACGGGACGGGGAGGCCCGCGGCGAGCCCGTCGAACGCCTCGCGCAGCACGGCGGCGAGCGGGACCGGCGGATCCGCGCGCAGGCAGTGTTCGACAGCCGTGGCGCTGCCCGCGCCGACCACCGCGGCGACCAGCTTCGGGTACACGTCACGGGTCACGTCGGTACCGGTGCGCTCGGCGATCGCCTCGGCCAGCTGCTCCTGCGCGGCCACGTTCGCCTTGGCGATCTCTCCTTGCAGCGCGGGTTCGGCCAGCATGAGCCGGAGCCCGTCCGTCCAGCGCTGGTCCTGGGGGGAGGCGCCGGTCGCGTCCCCCGGTACGAACTGGGCCTGTACAGCGTGGGCGATCGAGTCCCACAGGGGCTCGGCGACCGGCCGCGCGCGCACCTCGTCGGCGATCCTCAGCATGCGCTCCAGGTGGCCCGCCGCGATCGCCTCGGCCTTGCCGGAGAAGTAGTTGCGGAACGTCCGCACGGACACGTCGGCCGCGGTGGCGATGTCCTCCACCGTCACGTTGTCCCATCCGCGCAGCACGCACAGCCCGATCGTGGCCCGGCTCAGCGCGACGCGCGTCTCGCGCTTCTTGCGCTCCCGCAATCCGACGTGAGCGTCGTCCTGGTGTGGGTGTGTCATTGGTAGTCAGGGGCGCG
>NZ_QQNA01000032.1 GCF_003346515.1 Streptomyces corynorhini | reverse complement strand
CCGGACCACCCCGCCCCGGACCGGGCCGGGCCGGAGGCGGATCCGGCCGCATACCCGAACAGGGGCCCCTGATCCCCGTCGACGTCCTACGCGCCCACGGCGTCCCGCACGAATCGCCGCAGCCGCGTACGCACGGCGTCGGGCTGCTCCAGCCATGGCTCGTGTCCCGCGCCCTCGATCCGGGTCAGCGGAACACCGAGCCGGGCCGCGAGCGCGTCGAGCGCCGACATCGGACGGGGATCGTCGGCCCCGCCGAGCAGCCCCGTCCGCGCGGGCAGGAGTGCGCGCAGCTCGGCGAGGTGCGCGTCGAGCGGATCCGCGCGTCCTTCCGCGCCGAGGTCGCTGTTCATGGACCAGTTGACCGGCCGCCGCCGCCGGGCGCTCCAGGCTGCCCGCTGCCGGCCGCGTTCGGGATCGGAGTGGTCGGTGAACCAGGCCAACGTGAGCAGTTCGACTTCCTGCTCCTCCGTGCGACGGGGCATCTCCTTCAGCGCGCGGAGCCGTGCGCGCTGCGCCGCGGACATGCGGAGATCCCGCTCGGCCCGGTACCCGGTATGCCAGTCGCCGACGAACGGCCCGCACATCAGCAGCATCGCGGCGACCCGCCCGGAGTGGCGCAGGCAGAACCGGCTCGCCAGGTCGGTGCCGTAGGAATGCCCGATGAGCACGGCCTCGGGTACGTCCCAGGCATTGAGCAGCTCGGTGAGATCGCCGACATGCCGGGCGAGGGAGTGGGCGCCCCGCCACGGGGAGCGACCCGTGCCGCGCTGGTCGTACCGGTACACCGGCGCGAGATCCGCGATCATGTGGGCGACTTCGCCCAGATAGTCCGGCAGCCCCGGACCGCCGTGCAGCAGGACCACGGCAGGCCGTCGTGCCGTGTCGCCCAGGGCCACCCAGCGCAGTCGCGCCCCGTCGGTCATCGACACGAGGCCCCGCGTCTCCCGCATGGTCATCCCGGAGAACCTACCGGTGTCCCGGAAGCCCCGCTCGGGGTTGACCAACAAGTGGTGTGCGCGTCGTCGGCTCTGGTACGCCTCCGCCGCACGGCGTCCGCCCTCGGCGGGGCCGTACCGTGCGCGTGCCGGAGCGCGCGAAAGCCCGGCTCGCGGGAGCCGGGCTTTCGCAGGGGCGAGCTTGGTTCCCCCGGATGAGGCTTTTGCCCCGATGGCCGCGAGCCTCGCGCCAACGCGCCCGACGGCGCCGCCCTCTCCTCCGACGGAGCCGCGGTCCGGCGGATAGCCACCTGTGTCGTCCCCCGTACCGGGGCGGCGACCAGCTGGTCCTCCCGAGCCGACTCGTGGTGTCCGGCATCGTGGTCGTGCTTCGTGGGCGGCTTCAGCTGTCCGCTGCGCGGTGCCCGCGAACGCGCGGGCAGTCCCGACCACCGCACCATGAGCGAGCACTGCGGCGTCTCGTACGCGCAGCTGTCCAAGGCGGCCGGCGGGGAACGGGTGCCCAGCTGGCGCGTCACGGAGGCGTATCTCGTCAGCCTCAACGACCTCAGGGCCACCGGGGTGGCGGAGGATCTGGACGAGTGGTTCGACCGCTGGCGCAAGGCCGGTGAGCGGGAGGCCGGTGAGCGGGAGGGCGGTGAGCTGACCGCCCGCCGCGCCGCCGCCGCGCTCGCCACGCCCGGCCGCACGAACCGACCGCCTGGTGGAACATCAAGATCACCGAGCTTCTCGTGGACACCTCCACCCCCGACGCCGGAGTCCGCCGCGTGGAGAAGGAGCTGAACTGCGGCAGCGACCGGGCCTTCGCGCGGCTGGCCGAGACCGTCCAGCACCTCAAGTCCGCCCCGCCCGGCATCCCCGAGCAGAGCCCGGCCTGGTTGCAGGCGGCCGTTGAGGGAGATCCGGGCGGACCGGAACTCGACTGGCTGCTGCGTACCCCGCAGGTGTCCGTCCGGCGTGCCGGGCAGGACGACGCGTCGCTCCACTGAGGGGAGTCCGGGCGTCGACTTCGCGTCGATGCGAGTGGCGGGGTGGACGTAGTAGGACGTCCAACTATATCTTCGGGGCAAGGTCCGCGGTGCAGGGAAGCCGGTGTGAATCCGGCACGGTCCCGCCACTGTGACCGGGGAGTGTGCTGCCATCCACACGCCACTGGCGAGGTCTGCCGGGAAGGCGGGCGGCACGCGGTGATCCGGGAGTCAGGATACCGGCCGCGGAACGTTCCGTGTTGTCCACGAGGATGGAGCAGACACGCATGGCACCGGTCCGTACCCATGACCCTGGTGATCAGGCGGAGCGCAGGCGTTCCTTCGATCCTGTGTAGGCCCGCGGCGGCCCGACGCCCGACGGCCCGACGGCCCCTCGTGGATCGCTGTCCCGCGGCGCTCGCCCCTGCCGCGCACCCGTCGGTGCGCACGGGCGCGGCCGAGCCGTGCCATCCCCCGGATCTCACCTGACGAGAGCAGGCATCCATGGTCCGTGAACTCACCCATTTCATCGGCGGCAAACACACCACCGGCGGCTCCGGCCTCTTCGGCGACGTGTACGACCCCAACACCGGTACGGTCCAGGCCCGGGTGCCGCTGGCCGGCCGCGCCGACACCGAGGCGGCGATCACCGACGCGGCCGCCGCGCAGCGCGACTGGGGGCAGTGGAACCCGCAGCGGCGCGCGCGGATCCTGCTGCGCTTCCTCCAACTCGTCGACGCGGAGCGCGACTCCCTGGCGCGACTGCTGTCCGCCGAGCACGGCAAGACCGTGGCGGACGCGCACGGCGACCTCCAGCGCGGCCTGGAGGTCGTCGAGTTCGCCGCGGGCATTCCGCATCTGCTGAAGGGGGAGTTCAGCGACAACGCCGGACCGGGCATCGACGTGCACTCCCTGCGCTCCCCGCTCGGGGTCGTCGCCGGGATCACGCCGTTCAACTTCCCGGCGATGATCCCCCTGTGGCAGGCGGCCCCCGCGCTCGCCTGCGGCAACGCCTTCGTCCTGAAGCCGTCCGAGCGCGACCCGTCCGTGCCGCTGCGGCTCGCCGAACTCTTCGTCGAGGCGGGGCTGCCGCCCGGCGTCCTCAATGTGGTCAACGGCGGCAAGGAGGCCGTCGACACCCTGCTGGAGGACCCCAGGGTCCAGGCCCTCGGCTTCGTCGGCTCCACCAGGGTCGCCGCCCACGTCTACGCGACGGCCGCCGCCCACGGCAAGCGCGCCCAGTGCTTCGGCGGCGCGAAGAACCACCTGATCGTGATGCCGGACGCCGACCTCGACCAGGCCGTCGACGCCCTCGTCGGGGCCGGATACGGGTCCGCGGGCGAGCGCTGCATGGCCGTCTCCGTGGCGGTGCCCGTCGGCGAGGAGACCGCGGACGCGCTCGTCGCGGCACTCACGGAACGTGTCAACGCGCTCCGGATCGGCCGCTCCGACGACCCGGAGGCCGACTTCGGCCCGCTGGTGAGCCGCGACGCGCTCGACCGGGTGCGACGGTATGTGGACATAGGAGTCAACGAGGGCGCCGAACTCGTCGTGGACGGACGGGACTTCACCCTGCCCGGCCACGAGAACGGGTTCTTCGCCGGGGCGTCCCTCTTCGACCGGGTCGGCCCCCGGATGCGGATCTACCGCGAGGAGATCTTCGGCCCCGTACTGTGCGTCGCGCGGGCGGCCGACTACGAGGAGGCGCTGCGGCTGCCCAGCGAGCATCCGTACGGCAACGGTGTCGCGATCTTCACCAGGGACGGTGACACCGCGCGCGACTTCACGCGCCGGGTCCACACCGGCATGGTCGGCGTCAACGTGCCGATCCCGGTACCCGTCGCGTACCACACCTTCGGCGGCTGGAAGCGCTCCGGCTTCGGCGACCTGAACCAGCACGGTCCCGACTCCGTGCGCTTCTGCACCCGCACCAAGACCGTCACCTCGCGCTGGCCCTCGGGCGCCAGGGAAGGCGCGAGCTTCACCCTGCCCACCATGGGATGAGCGCCATGACCACCTCCCTCACCGAGGACCAGCAGGCCCTCGTCGAAACCACCCTGGACTTCGCACAGGACCACCTGGCCCCGCACGCCCTCCAGTGGGACCAGGACAAACACTTCCCGCTCGACGTATTGCGCAAGGCCGCCGGAGTCGGCCTCGGCGGTGTGTACGTACGGGAGGAGGCGGGCGGCAGCGGTCTCGGCCGCGCCGACGGGGTCCTCGTCTTCGAGGCGCTGGCCTCCGGCTGCCCCTCCATCGCGGGCTACCTCTCCATCCACAACATGGTCGCCTGGATGATCGACCGGTACGGCGACCCGGCGCAGCGCGCCCGGTGGCTGCCAGGACTGTGCGCCATGGACGACCTCGGCAGCTACTGCCTGACCGAACCCGGAGCCGGATCGGACGCCGCGGCCCTGACCACCCGCGCGGAACGCGACGGTGAGCACTACGTCCTGACCGGTGTGAAGCAGTTCATCTCCGGTGCGGGCGCCGCCCGGCTGTACCTCGTCATGGCGCGTACGGGCGAGGACGGCGCGTCCGGGATCTCCGCCTTCGTGGTCGACCGGGACGACGTCGGGCTGTCCTTCGGGCCGAACGAGCAGAAGATGGGGTGGAACGCCCAGCCGACCCGCCAGGTCGTCCTCGACGGCGTCCGTGTGCCCGCCGACCGGCTCCTCGGCCGCGCGGGCGACGGCTTCCGCATCGCCATGAGCGGGCTGAACGGCGGGCGGCTCGGCATCGCCGCCTGCTCCCTCGGCGGCGCGCGCACCGCCCTCAACCGGAGTCTGGCCTACCTCGCCGACCGGGAGGCGTTCGGCGCCCGGTTGCTGGACTCGCCCGCGCTGCAGTTCCGGCTCGCCGACATGGCGACCGAACTCGCCGCCGCCCGCGCCCTGGTGCGGCAGGCGGCGCAGGCACTGGACCGCGGCGACCCGCAGTCCCCGCAGCTGTGCGCGATGGCCAAACGCTTCGCCACCGACACCGGCTACTCCGTCGCCGACCGGGCGCTGCAACTGCACGGCGGATACGGCTATCTGAGCGAGTACGGCGTCGAGAAGATCGTCCGCGACCTCCGTGTCCACCAGATCCTGGAAGGAACCAACGAGATCATGCGCGTCATCGTGGCCCGCGGTCTGACGGCGGCGCTCACATGACCGCCGCCGAGGAACCCGTCCGGGTATGGACCGAGGGCCGTGCGGCCCGGCTCACCCTCAACCGGCCGCACGCGCTCAACGCCCTCACGCACACCATGGTGCGCCGCGTCGACGCGGCGCTGACCGCCTGGGAACACGATCCGGCCGTGCGGACGGTGATCATCACGGGGGCGGGCGCGCGCGGCCTGTGCGCGGGCGGCGACCTCCGCCCCATCTACGAGGACGCGCGGACCGGCGGCACGGACTCCGCCGGCTTCTGGCGGGACGAGTACCGGCTCAACGCCCGCATCGCCCGCTACCCGAAGCCGTACGTCGCCGTGATGGACGGAATCGTGAGGGGCGGCGGTGTCGGGATCTCCGCCCACGGCAGCGTACGCGTCGTCACCGAGCACTCCCGGATCGCGATGCCGGAGACCGGCATCGGCTTCGTACCGGACGTCGGCGGCACCTACCTGCTCGCCCTCGCCCCGGGCGAACTCGGCACCCACCTGGCGCTGACCGGCGCCCGGATCGGCGCGGGCGACGCACTGCTGTGCGGCCTCGCCGACCACTTCGTCCCCTCCGCCGACCTGCCCCGGCTGCTGGCCGACCTCGCCACCCGGCCGGTCCGGGACGCGCTCGGGCCGTACGTGAGCCAGCCCCCGCCGGGAGAACTGGCCGGGGCCCGGAGCTGGATCGACGCCTGCTACGGCGCCGACACGGTGGAGCGGATCGTCGCCCGGCTGCGCGGCCACGGGACGGGCGCCGCCGACGCCGCCGCCGACACCCTCGTCACGAAGTCGCCCACCGCCTCGAAGGTCGCACTGGCCGCGCTGCGCCGCGCCCGGCGGCTCGGTCCGCTGGAGCGCGTCCTCGAACAGGAGTACCGGATCTCCTGCGCCGCGCTCGCCTCGCCCGATCTGGCCGAGGGGATCCGGGCCCAGGTCATCGACAAGGACCGCGGCCCGCACTGGACCCCGGCCACCTTGTCGGAGGTCACCGACGCGGACGTGGCCCGCTACTTCGTCCCGCCCGCCGGCGGCGAACTCCGCCTGGCCACAACCTCACAGGAGATGCCGTGGTGAACAGCGCACGCACGATCGGCTTCATCGGCCTGGGCCACATGGGCGGCCCGATGGCCGCCAACCTGGTCGAGGCGGGCCACCGGGTCCTCGGCCACGATCTGGTGCCCGAACTGCTCGCCGCCGCCGTCGGCACCGGCGTGACGGCGGCCGGATCATCGGCTCGGGCCGCCGCGGCGGCGGACGTGGTGATCACCATGCTGCCCGCCGGACGGCACGTCCTGGGCCTCTACCGGGAGGAGGGGCTGCTGGCCGCCGCCCGGCCCGGCACCCTGTTCATCGACTGCTCGACCATCGACGTCGCCGACGCGCGCAGCGGCCACGAGGCCGCCACCGCCGCCGGGATGCGGGCCCTGGACGCCCCGGTCTCCGGTGGAGTCGTCGGCGCCGAGGCAGGCACGCTCACCTTCATGGCGGGCGGTGGAGACACCGAGTTCGCCGAGGCCGAGGCGCTTCTGACGGTGCTGGGCAAGAAGGTGGTGCACTGCGGCGGTTCCGGTGCCGGGCAGGCGGCCAAGATCTGCAACAACATGATCCTCGGGGTCTCGATGATCGCGGTGAGCGAGGCATTCGTCCTGGGGGAGAGCCTGGGCCTGTCCCACCAGGCGCTCTTCGACGTCGCCTCCACCGCGTCGGGACAGTGCTGGGCCCTGAGTGTCAACTGCCCGGTGCCCGGCCCGGTCCCCGCCAGCCCCGCCAACCGCGACTACCGGCCCGGATTCGCCGCGCCGCTGATGGCCAAGGACCTGGGCCTGGCCGCCAACGCGGCCAGAGCGGGCGGCGTCCGGGCCGAACTCGGTCTACGCGCAGCCGAGTTGTACGCTGCCTACGCCGAAGGAGCCGGAACGGACCAGGACTTCTCGGGGATCATCGACACCGTCCGCGACAGCGGCGTACGGGACCGGGCGACCCCACCGGACGCGCCGAGGACGGCACCGGACAATCGGCCCACGACGGCCTGACCGGTCCGCCGGGCACCGGCTCAGACCAAGGTCGTGGTGTCGACCACGAACCGGTACCGCACGTCCGAGGCCAGGACCCGCTCGTACGCCTCGTTGATCCGCTCCGCCGGAATGACCTCGATCTCGGCGCCGAGGGCGTGCTCGGCGCAGAAGTCCAGCATCTCCTGCGTCTCACGGATGCCGCCGATCAGCGAACCGGCGACCGACCTGCCCCGTGTGAGCAGGGAGAACACGTTCAGCGACAGCGGCTCGGCCGGGGCGCCGACATTGACCATGGTGCCGCCCACCGCCAGCAGCGACAGGTAGGCGTCCAGGTCGAGCCGGGCGCTGACCGTGTTGACGACGAGGTCGAAGGCGCCGGCCAGCTGCTCGAAGGTGGCCGGGTCGCTGGTCGCGTGGTAATGGTCGGCGCCCAGCCGCAGCCCGTCCTCCCTCTTCTTCAGCGACTGCGACAACACGGTGACCTCGGCGCCCATCGCGTGTGCGAGCTTGACGGCCATGTGGCCCAGTCCGCCGAGGCCGACGACCGCGATCCTCGTGCCGGGACCGGCGCCCCAGCGGCGCAGGGGCGAGTACGTGGTGATGCCCGCGCACAGCAGCGGCGCGGCCTCGTCGAGACCGATGCCCTCGGGGATCGTGACGACGAAGTCCTCGGTCACCACCACATGGGTGGAGTAGCCGCCCTGCGTGCGGGTGCCGTCGGCGTCGACCGAGCCGTAGGTGAGGACGCCTCCGGCCAGGCAGTACTGCTCCTCGCCCCGGCGGCAGGGCTCGCAGGCTCCGCAGGAGCCGACCAGACAGCCCACCCCGACCCGGTCGCCGACGGCGTGCTTCGTGACGTCGGGACCGACCTGGGTGACGATGCCCGCGATCTCGTGGCCCGGCACGACGGGGTAGACGGACGGGCCCCACTCACCGCGGGCGTGGTGGATGTCGGAGTGGCAGATCCCGGCGTACCTGATCTCGATGAGAACGTCCCGAGGCCCGACGTCACGGCGCTCGACGGTCGTCGGGGTGAGCGGTTCGGCCGCGGAGGTCGCGGCGTAGGCGTTGACGGTGAACATGATGCGCTGGTGCTCCGATTCTGCGTGTGTGTCGTGGTGACCCCGGGACCGCGCCGCCCTGACGTCGGTGTCTCCGCGCGGTGTCGTGCGGATCGCTCCTCGGCCGGGCGCGGTACGGGGTGCGCGGCCCAAGGCGGGCCCGCGGCCCGCGACGGGCTGTCCGGCCGCCGCCCCGGGGACGTCCTCCAGCCTCCCCGCCGTCGGCGCCCGGTGGCAGACCGCGCTGTACGGGGGAGCCCCGTTCGGGGGTGTGGCAGGGCCCCCCACCCGGCTGCGGGGCCGGCCGCGGTGGCGTCACACTGGAGTCATGACGACTGAGCAGCGCAACGGCACCGAGCTGGGCCGCTTCCTGCGCGCCCGCCGGGCCCGGGTGACCCCCGAGGAGGCCGGTCTGACGGCCGGCGTCGGCCTGCGCCGTACGCCGGGTCTGCGCCGGGAGGAGCTGGCCACCCTGGCCGGGATCAGCATGGACTACTACACGCGGCTGGAGCGCGGCCGGGAGACCCGTCCCAGCCCCTCGGTCGTCGACGCCCTGGCCAGGGCCCTGCGGCTGGAGGAGGTCGAGCACGAGCACCTGCGCAGCCTCGCCGCCCGCGCCGCCAGGACCGCGCCCGAGCCGCCGGCCGCGCCCAGCCGGACCGTACGGCCCGGGACCCGGCTGCTGCTGGAGAGCCTGCGGCCCCATCCGGCGTATGTGGTCAGCCGTACCGGCGACCTGCTCGCCTGGAATCCGGGCGGGCTGCGGCTGTTCGCCGGGATGGCGGACTGGCCCGACCGGCAGCGCAACATCGCGCGCTACGTCTTCCTGCACCCCGCCGCCCGCGAGGTGTTCGACGACTGGGAGGGGCAACTGCGCGGATGCGTGGGCCAGTTGCGCGCACTGGCCGGAACCGACCCCGACGCCCCCGACCTCGCCCGGCTCGTGGGGGAACTGCTCCTCAAGAGCCCGGAGTTCGTCGGCCTCTGGGAGCGCTACGACATCCGGGGCCGCACCCACGGCCGCAAGAGCTTCCACCACCCCGACATCGGTGACCTCACGCTCGGCTACCAGTCGATGCACCTGGACGGCACCCCCGCGCACCGTATGGTCGCCTACTACGCCGAACCCGGAACCCCGGAGTACGACGCGCTGGTCCTGCTCGACATGACCGCGCACGAGCAGCCCTCGGCGCCGGGCCCCGACGAGGAGCCGCGCGCCGGAGAGCGGCAGTCCGGCGGGCGGCACACCACCGGAGAACCGGGCGGGTGACGCGACCCGTTCACCGGCGGCGTCTTTCCAGGTGGGCGAAGTCGGTACCCGGTCAGGGTCCTTGACATTCCGCGGACCGGCTCGCAGCATGCACGCAAGCCGCGTGGGGTCACGGCCGGGCCCGTCCGCCGCCACAGGTCCGCGCCCCGGACGACCGGCCCAGGCCCGGCCTCCCTCGCACTCGTCACGCACCGAAGGAGCCCGTGCCATGGTGATCACGCGTGAGCTGCTGATCGGCGGCGAGGAAGTGCCCGCCCTCTCCGGACGCACCACCGAGGACACGAACCCCTTCACCGGCGAGGTGTACGCCACCGTCGCCGCCGCAGGTCCCGCGGACATCACCCGGGCGGTGGACGCCGCCGAGGCGGCCTTCGCGCGGTGGGCGGCGCTCGCGCCCTTCGCCCGGCGTGCCGTCTTCCTCAAGGCGGCCGACCTCCTCGACGCCAGGAGGGAGCGGGCCGCGGAGCTGATGGCGTGCGAGGCGGGCGCCTCCCGGGGATGGGCGTACTTCAACGTGGCGCTCGCCGCGAACATACTGCGCGAGTCGGCCGCCGCGATCACCGCGCCACGCGGCGAGGTGCTGAGCGCGCAGGAGGAGGGGGCCCTCGGCCTCGCGCTACGCGAACCCGTGGGCGTCGTCGCCGCGTTCGCCCCCTGGAACGCGCCGCTCATCCTCGGCGTACGGGCCGTCGCCGCGCCGCTGGCCGCCGGTAACACCGTCGTCGTCAAGCCCAGCGAGGACGCGCCCGTCGCGTGCGGTCTCTTCGTTGCCGACGTCCTGCGCGAGGCCGGACTGCCCGACGGCGTGCTGAACGTCGTCACCAACGCCCGCGAGGACGCCGCGGGGACGGCCGACGCGTTGATCTCCGACTCCCGCGTCCGCGCCGTCAACTTCACCGGCTCCACCGAGGTGGGGCGGATCATCGGAGCCCTGGCCGCCGGTCACCTCAAGCCCGCCGTACTGGAACTGGGCGGGAAGAACGCGCTGATCGTGCTCGCGGACGCCGATCTCGACCACGCCGTCGACGCCGCCGCCTTCGGTGTGTTCCAGAACTCCGGACAGATCTGCATGTCCGGCGACCGCGTCCTCGTCCACGACTCCCTCGCGGCGGAGTTCACCCGCAGGTTCACCGCCAAGGTCGCCGCGCTCCCGGCGGGCGACCCCGCCGACCCGTCCACCGTGATCGGCCCGCTGGTCAGCGCCCGTGCCGTCGCGCGCGTGGCCGCGCTCGTCGAGGACGCGGTGGCCAAGGGCGCCACGGCCCTGACCGGCGGTGGCCGACCGGCGGGCGCCGTGTACCCGGCCACCGTGCTCACGGGCGTACCGAAGGACGCGGAGCTGCACCACGCGGAGGCGTTCGGCCCGGTCTGCGTGCTCGACACCTTCACCGACGACGACACCGCCGTAGCCCTCGCCAACGACACCGAGTCCGGTCTGACCTGCGGGATCATCACCGAGAACGCCACCCGCGGACTCGCCGTCGCACGCCGCGTCCGTACCGGCATCGTGCACATCAACGACCAGTCCGTCGCCGACGAGCCCCAGGCGCCCTTCGGCGGCGTCGGGGCGTCGGGCTACGGCCGCTTCGGCGGACGCTGGGGCATCGAGGCGTTCTCCCACACCCGCTGGGTGACCATCGCCACCCAGCGGGCCCACTACCCGTTCTGAGCCTGCGGCCCGACAGCGCGCGTACGCGGCGGCTGTCGGGCCGCGCGAGGCTCAGCCGGCGAGCAGCTTCTGGTAGCCGGCCAGCCGCACGCAGACGGTCAGTCCGAGCATCGCCTGTTCCAGCTCCGGCAGGCTCGGGTAGCTGGGCGCGATACGGATGGTGGCGTCGCGCGGGTCGTCACCGTACGGGTGGGTGGCGCCCGCGGGGGTCAGGACGACGCCCGCCTCGGCGGCATGGCGTACGACCGCCCCGGCGCAGCCGTCGGGCACGGTCAGGGTGACGAAGTAGCCGCCCTCGGGGGAGGTCCAGGTGGCCAGGCCGGTGGTGCCCAGCTCACGGTCCAGGATCCGCTGGACGGCGGCGAACTTGGGCCGCAGCAGGGCACGTTGGCGCTCCATGTGCGTACGCACCCCGTCCGCGTCGCGCAGGAAGAGCAGGTGACGCAGCTGGTTGATCTTGTCGGGACCGATCGAGCGCTTGGAGTTGTTGGCCGTCAGCCAGTCCACATTGGCCCGCGACGCGCCGAAGAAGCCGACGCCCGCGCCCGCGAGGGTGATCTTCGAGGTGGAGCCGAAGACGAACGCCCGGTCCGGGTGGCCGCTCGCCGCGCAGGCCGCGAGCAGGTCGGCGATCTCGACGGGCGCGTCGGTGAGGTGGTGCGCGGCGTAGGCGTTGTCCCAGAAGATCCTGAAGTCACCGGCCGCCGTCTCCATCCGGGCGAGCCGAGCCACCGTGTCGTCGCTGTAGCTGACGCCGTCCGGGTTGCTGTACTTCGGGACGCACCAGATGCCCCTGACGGCCGGGTCCTCGGCGACGAGCCGCTCCACGACGTCCATGTCCGGGCCCGCCGGGGTCATCGGGACCGGGATCATCTCGATCCCGAACCGCTCACAGAGCGCGAAGTGCCGGTCGTAGCCGGGCACCGGGCACAGGAACGCGATCCGGTCCTCGTCGGCCCAGCGGGACCCGGCGCCGGGCAGCACGCTCAGGAGCGCGTGCACCAGACAGTCGTGCATCAGCTCCAGGCTGGAGTTCCCGGCCGCGAGCAACTGCCCTGCGGGCACCTGGAGCACCTCGGCGAAGATCTCGCGAAGCTCCGGCAGCCCGTGGAGGCCACCGTAGTTGCGCAGATCCACACCGTCGGTGACCGCGGGATGCCGGCCGGGCAGGCTGAGCAGCTCCTCGGAGAGGTCGAGCTGCTCGGGCGCCGGCTTGCCCCGCGTGAGGTCGAGCTTCAGCCCGCGCGCCGCCAGCGCCTCGTACTCCCGCCTGGCACGGTCGAGGAGCCCGGTCGAAGACTCCGGGCTCGCGGCGGGGCTCGGTTCGCTGCTCATGGTGGTTCCTCTCGCGGTGCGGTGCGGTGCTGTGCTGTGCTGTGTGGCGGGGAGGGGCGGGGGCCCGACGAGGATACAAAGCGGTACGGGGCGGCGTAGGGCCGCTCCGTACGGTGAGACGGGGCGGGCCGCCATGGCGCGGTGACCCGCACTCCCCGAACGCGATGACCGGCCCCCCCCGAACGGGGACGCGTGGCCGAACGGATCCCCGGGCCGCACCATGGGAGACATGACGACCACACTGATCACAGGAGCGAACAAGGGACTCGGTTTCGAGACCGCCCGCCGACTCATCGCCGCAGGTCACACCGTGTACGCGGGGAGCCGGGACCCGGAGCGCGGGCGCCGCGCCGCCGAACGGCTGGGGGCGCGGCCACCGAGCTGACCGCCGACGCGCTGCGCCCGCTGTTCGAGACCAACGTGTTCGGCACGGTGCGGGTCACCCACGCCTTCCTGCCCCTGCTGGAACGGTCCGCCGCCCCCGTGGTCGTCAACGTGAGCAGCGGTCTGGGCTCGATGGCCAGGATGACCGCACCCGGCAGCCCCGCGTACGTCTACCCGGGGGTCGGCTACCCGGCGTCCAAGGCGGCGGTGAACATGATCACCGTGCAGTACGCGAAGGCGTTCCCTGGGATGCGGATCAACGCGGTGGAGCCCGGCTTCACCGCGACCGATCTGAACGGCCGCACGGGTACCCAGACCGTCGAACAGGGCGCCGAGATCATCGTCCGGATGGCCCAGGTGGACCCGGCCGGTCCCACGGGCGGCTACTTCGACGCGGCGGGCCCGATTCCCTGGTGAGGGCGGGGGCACGGCGGACGACGCCCGGCACGGTCAAGGGACCGTACCGGGCGTCCTGACGTCGGCGTGGCAGTCCGGCCCGACGGGTGGGATTTGTGCCGTAACAGCCCTGGTTGATGACCCGTCAGCACATCACTCCGCAAGAGGTGCCGCGCAGCTTTTCTCCGTCCGGGCCGAACAAGTCGGCTCCGACGTACGTATGGGACGGGCAAGCAAGCAGCAACGGGCGCGATGACGGATGAAGGACGGACGAGATGACCGCTAACACCAGAAGCGAGCGGACGCGGCGGGCCCGGGGGAGCATCGCGATGCTCGCCTGTGGCGCGCTGGCCGCAGGAGGGCTCACGGCTGTCGGTGTGGCCGCGCTGGCGCCGGGTACGGCCACTGCCTCCAGCCACCGCGAGGCACCGCTGATCTCGGGACAACCCCAGTACGACAACACCGACGTGTACGCGTTCGTCAGCCCCGAAGACCCCAACTCGACCACTCTGATCGCGAATTGGCTGCCCTTCCAGGAGCCGGCGGGCGGCCCGAACTTCTACCCCTTCGCCACGGACGCCCGCTACGACATCCACGTCGACAACAACGGTGACGCCAAGGACGACCTGGTCTACCGGTTCACGTTCAAGGACCACCGCAAGAACGAGGACACCTTCCTCTACAACACCGGCGCGGTGAAGAGTCTCGACGACCCGAACCTCAACTTCACCCAGACGTACGACATCCAGCTGCTGCGCCTCGAACACGGCAAGGTCGTCTCCGAGCACGACCTCGCGAAGGGGCTGCCCGTCGCCCCCTCGAACGTCGGCAAGGCGTCCATGCCCCACTACCAGACCCTGCGCGACCAGGCCGTGAGCGAGGTCGACGGCGGGCTCAAGGCGTTCGCCGGACAGGCCGACGACCCGTTCTTCCTCGATCTGCGGGTCTTCGACCTGCTCTACGGCGGCGACCTGTCGGAGGTCGGCAACGACACCCTCAAGGGCTACAACGTCAACACGATCGCCCTCCAGGTCCCCAGCTCCTACCTCCGCGAGTCCGACAAGCAGCCGATCGTCGGCATCTACTCGACCACCTCCCGCAAGAACGCCTACGGCGACTGGACACAGGTGTCGCGCCTCGGGATGCCGCTGGTCAACGAGGTCGTCAACCCCCTCAAGGACAAGGACAAGTTCAACGCGTCCTCGCCGGAGAACGACGCCGACTTCCTGAAGAACGTCACCGAGCCCGAGCTGCCGAAGCTCATCGAGGCGATCTACAAGATCAAGGCCCCGGCAGAGCCGCGCGACGACCTGGTCTCGGTCTTCCTCACCGGTGTCAAGGACCTCAACCAGCCCCCGAACGTGACCCCTTCGGAGATGCTGCGCCTCAACACCTCCATCGAACCGGTCGCGAAGCCCAAGCGGCTCGGTGTGCTCGACGGTGACAACGCGGGCTTCCCGAACGGCCGCCGGCTCACCGACGACGTGGTGGACATCGCACTGCAGGTCGTCGAGGGCGCGCTGCTGGGCGAGAAGGTGGACCTGAGCGACGGCGTCGACGCCAACGACCAGAAGTTCGAGAAGAAGTTCCCCTACGTCGCCCTGCCCACCGCGGGCTCCGACGTCAGGGCGAGCGACGTGTCCACCAAGGCGGACACCTCGGGCCTCGCGAGCGGCATGACCTCGTTCGCGGCGTCCTGGAACAACGACACACTGATGCTGGTCTCGGCGGCCTCGGGCGCCGCGGTGGCGCTGCTGGTCGGCGGCGGCATGGTGTGGCTGCGCTCGCGCCGCCGCTCGGCCGCCGGGTCCTGGATGAGCTGACGCGGACCACGGCCGTACGGCACTCCACCCGGATCCACGCTTCTCTCCCCCCACGGCGGATCCGCCCTGGCAGCGCCCCCCAGAGACACCACGGCGCTGCCGGGGCACCGTCCCCCCCCCCCCCCCCCCCCCCCCCCCCCCCCCCCCCCCCCCCCCCCCCCCCCCCCCCCCCCCCCCCCCCCCCCCCCCCCCCCCCCCCCCCCCCCCCCCCCCCCCCCCCCCCCCCCCCCCCCCCCCCCCCCCCCCCCCCCCCCCCCCCCCCCCCCCCCCCCCCCCCCCCCCCCCCCCCCCCCCCCCCCCCCCCCCCCCC
>NZ_QQNA01000319.1 GCF_003346515.1 Streptomyces corynorhini | reverse complement strand
ATTCTCCGCATACAGCTACCCGGACATACGCTGCCACCCGTGCCGTACCCCCGCGCCCTTAGGGCCTCTCGTTTGGATCACGCCGGGCTCGCGAGCCCTGGCACCGCGCCTCGCCGCGTTGTCGTCGGTCGCCCACGCTCCGCGTGGGCTCCCTCCTCCGCCTCGCGATCCACGGCACCGGACCCCGCTCCCTCATCCGGCCTGATCCAAACGAAAGACCCTGGGCCCTGTCGGCACCCCGTGTCCGAGGGAGTACCCGCACAGTGTTGTTAGAACGCGAATCCGCCCTCGCCCATGCCGCTGCCGCCCTGCGCCGCGCCGAGGGCGGACAGGGTTCGCTGCTGGTGGTCCGGGGCCCGCTGGGCATGGGCCGTTCGACGTTCCTGGAGTCCCTGGCGGACCTCGGCCGCTCTCAGGCGTTCGTCCTCCTGAGAGCCCAGGCGTCCGTCACCGAGGAGCGGTTCCGGCTCGGCGTGGTCAGGCAGTTGGTGGATTCGCTGCGCGCGGTGGTGCCGCCCGACGACATGGCCCGCTGGCTGCGGAGGGCGGATGCCTCGCTGTCCGGCGCCCGATCGCGTACGGGCCGGGCGCACGGCACGCTCACGGCGGCCCCTCCGTGGTCCGAACTCGGCCGGCAGCAGGCAAGCCGCTGGCTGGCGATGCTTCTCTGCGCCATGTCGGACGACCGGCCGGTCGTCCTCATGGTGGACGACCTCCAATGGGCGGACGCCGAGTCCCTGCGGGCACTCACCCTGTCGCTGGCGCGTCGCGCGCGTCAGCGCATCCTCTTCGTGTTCTCCGTACTGCCCGGCGACGTGCGCGGCGCCCGACAGCTCGTGGCCGACCTGCTCGTCCCGCAGCGCAGCGGGGCCGAACCGGGGTGCGGGGGCGGTCGGCCCGAATCCGGGGACGGGATGTCCGACCGGACGCTGGAACTCGCGCCGCTCGGTCTCAACAGCGTGCGTGTGCTGGTGGAGAAGGCTCTCGGCTCCGCGACGGACTCGGTGTTCGTGGACACTGTCGCGGCGCGCTCGGGCGGCAACCCGCTGCTGCTGCGGGCGGTGCTGGACGAGGCCCAGTACCTGAGACTGCGTCCGACGGCGACGGACGCCGTCATCGCGGCGACCCTGCGCCCCGAGCGCGTACGCCAGCGTCTCGACGCGTTCCTGCGGTCCCAGCCCGACCATGTGCGGCGGACCGCCTACGCGCTCACCCTGCTCGGCTCGGCGGCGGACGAACAGTTCGTGGCCCGGCTCGCCGAGCTGGACGACCACGGGCGGGCGCAGGCCGTCGACGTGCTGCGGCTCGCCGGTTTCATGGATCCGGACTCCTACCGGCTCGCGTCGGGGTCGGTGCTGCGGGACCTGCTGGAAGAGAACATGCCCGCCCAGGAGCGCACCGCCATGCGCGGGATGACGGCCGAGCTGCTGCACCGTACCGGCCGCCGGGCCGAACTCGCCGCGGAGCAGTTGATGGCGGTGATGACCCTGCGCGGCCCCAGAGCGGTTCAGATTCTGCGTACCGCCGCGGACAGCGCGATGCGCCGCGGCTCGTCCCGGGACGCGGCACGCTATCTGCGGCCCGCCCTGCTCGATTCGTCGGTCTCGGGGGACGACAGGGCACGGCTGCTCGTCGATCTCGCCACCGCCGAGCGCGGCTTCGCGACGGCCGCCTCGCTGCGGCACGTCGTGGAGGCCGTGCCGCTGCTGGGATCGGTGCGGGAGCGGGCCGACACGATGCTGCTGCTGGGACCGCTCCAGATGGACCCACCGGCCTTTCGCGTCGATGTCATCCGGGCCTCCATCGCCGACGAACTGCGCCGCTCCGGCTCCGGGGACTCGGCGGAACGCGAGCTGGCGCTACGTCTGGAGGCGCGCGAGCACGTGCTGTCGGCGCAGGACCCCGCGCACATCCAGCGGGCGCTGCGGCGCCTTCACGACCTCGGGCCCTCCCCCCGGCTGGCCACCACGGGCGAACGGGAGTTGGTGACCTCGCTGATGCACATCGCGTTCGTCGCGGGCGCCGTTCCCGCGCATCAGCTGGGGAGTCTGTGCGCACGTATTCTGGAGCGGGAGCCGTCCGCACCCGATCACGTCCACACCACCGTGCCGTTGGCCGTGAACATCCTGGCCGGCGCGGAGCGGACGGAGGGCACGGCGAGCTGGCTGCGTGAGGCGAACCGGCAGGCCCAGCGCCGCGGTGGTGATGTGGAACAGGCCGTCATCTGCTGCGAACAGGCCCTGGTCGCCCTCGCCGACGGGCACCTGGCCACGGCCCAGGAGAAGATCATCCAAGTGGACGCTCTCGCGGGTCCGGAATCGAGCGATCTGCCCACCGTCTGCGCGGCGATCCTCTCGATCGTCGCGATGCACACCGACGAGCCCGAGCTGGCGGAGCAGCTTCTCATCCAGCACCGGCTGCACGCCGAGAACCAGCACCTGGCCGCGCTCCTGGACATGGCACGCGGCACGCTCGCGGCCCGGCACGGCGACCCGCGTACGGCGCTGGAGCACTACCGCTCGGCCGGTCGGCGTGCCGAGCAGATCGGCTGGCTGAATCCGGTCGTCCTGCCGTGGTCGTCCCCCGCCGCCCTCATGCACCACCGTCTGGGCGAGCACGAAGAGGCCCTGACGGCGGCCCGGTTGGAGCTGGAGAGATCCCGGGCATGGGGGTCTCCCACGGTTCTGGGCCGGTCTTTGGTCACCCTCGGCCGGGTCACCACCGGGCACCGGGGCCCCACGTTGCTCGAAGAAGCCGTCGCCGTTCTGGAAAAGGGCGTTAACAGTTACGAACTGTGCCGGGGCCTGTACGCGCTGGGTACTCATCCCGCGGCGCGACGGAAGCAAAGAGCTGACGCCCTCAAACGGGCACACGATCTGGCGAACGAGCTGGATATCCACGCGCTGGCCAAGAGAATCGGGGGCAAACAGACCGAGACCACAGGCGAATCGGATACCCGAGGCAACAAACTGACCCCGTCCGAACGGAAAGTCTCGCGCCTGGCCGCCGCAGGTCTCAGCAACTCGGCCATCGCGCAACACCTCGGAACGTCGTCGCGCATGGTGGAGAAACACCTGACGAACTCCTACCGAAAACTCGGAATTTCGGGACGTCCGGGACTGGCCACCGCCCTCAAGAGGGCAGACGCCGAGAGGTGAGCCCGATTCGGGCAGCAAACAGGCATCGCAGACGTGGAAATGGTCATACCTCCGCTCCGGTCTCCACCCGCGCAGAGCGACGGCACCGAACACGACACGCGCCGGAACGCGCATGGAAATCACGCGTTCACAGAACGCCACGCACCGGCCCGTCGGAACGGCCGTCACCTGGCAGTCGGCGAGCCGTGCGCTCAACTCGCCACCACCGAACCACCGAACCACAGTGTTTTGGAGCCACGCAAAAGTTCGCTTGACCGGTCTCTAGGCATATCCCTAGGCTCAATCACGGTTGATCAGATACGCACAGAATGCGGAAGCAGACGATCTCTTGACCCTCATGCGTAGCGATCGCGTCATATCAGATTTGCCTTCGGGCAGTAAACTCCCCACATCTGAATACAGAAAGACGGTGCGTCGCAGTGACCACGCGAATAACCGGTTCCTGGAACAACAGGGACAGAGCGGCGGCCCCGCGCCCCTCTTCCGAGCTTCACCGTATCCAGCCGGACGGGCGCCAACGGCCGGAGACCAGCCGTCGCCTCTACACGGCACATATGGGTACCGACATGCACATCGTGGCGGCGGAGCCTGACTTCTCCCGCCAGTTCGGCAGGACCTCCGCCGACACGTGCGGCCGGAGTCTGTACGACCTTCTGCACCCCAGCTCTCCCTCGGTGCTCAGCCGGCACTTCAACCGACTGTCGGAAGGACGCTGCAACCGCTTCGCCGAGCGCATGGTCGGCCTCGGTGACGAGGGCCGGGCCTTTTCCGGAGAGCTGACCGGTATCGCCGTAAAAAACACCACCGGACTGCTGGCCGGCATCGTCGTGCAGGTCAGGCCGGACACGGCGGCTCCCGACACGGACTCGGAGGAGGGAGTCCACAACCCTGGTGAGAAGCTTCTCAGCAAGCTCGATGCACAGGTCCTGGAGGGCGTCGCCAGCGGCGCTTCCACCGTGCAGCTCGCCGCTCGGCTCTACCTCAGCCGACAGGGCGTCGAGTATCACGTCGGCCTCATGTTGCGGAAATTAAAGGCACCGAACCGGGCCGCTCTCGTGGCCCGTGCCCACTCGATGGGCATGTTGACCGTAGGCCAATGGCCCCCGCGCGTTCTGCCCGATTTCATCAAGTGACGGCTTTTCCCCCTCATACCTGACGCCTCGTGTACCGGCCCGGCTCGCCGGGCGGCGAGGCAGGAGCGGATACATCGGAGGTCGGCGGCCCCACCCCTCGACGGGTGGGGCCGCCGACTCGTTCCGGGCGCCGACACCCGCTCCCGGTGGGGGCGTTGTCGCCGCGGACCGGCCCGCGGGCCGGTCCGCGGCGACACGTCCCGTGGCTACTGCTCCAACTCGCGGCTGATGAGGTCGAACAGCTCCTCGTCACTCGCGCCGTCCAACTGCTCACCCAGCGAGGGTCCGGCCGCCTCGGGCACCGCGCCGGCGGGCTCGATCTCGCTCAGCAGGGTCCGCAGCCGGGCGCCGAGCAGCGTCCGGGCGTCCTGGTCAGGATCCGCTTTCATGAGACGGGCGATGCCGGTCTCCAGATCCGCCAGCATGGCCGCCACCGTCTCGCCGCCTCCGGACAGTTCGGCGTCCAGGTACTGCGCCAGGGCGATCGGTGTGGGGTGGTCGAACACCAGGGTGGCGGGCAGCGCCAGAGCTGTGTCCTCGGCGAGCGTACTGCGCAGCTCCACAGCGGTCAACGAGTCGAATCCCATGTCACGGAAGGCCCGTTCCGCGGTCACCGCCGTGGTGTCACCATGCCCCAGGGCCTTGGCCGCGGCACGCCGTACGTGGTCGAGCAGGGCATCGGAGCGCCCCTGGGGGGAGAGTGAGGCGATGCGCCCGACCAGGGCGCGGGCGCCGGAGGTATCCGACGGTGTGTCAGACTCCGTCCCGCTCCTGGTCGCGCGGTCCAGCTCCGCCAGCAGGGGGCTGTGACGGCGGCTCGTGAACGCGGGAACGAAGCTCTCCCACTTCACATCGGCCACCACGACCGAGCCACCGGCGCTCTCCAGCGCCGACCCCAGAGCGGCCAGCGCCCGCGCCGGATCCATCACCCGCAGCCCGCGCCGCTCCAGCTCCACGGCGCCCTCGCCCGATACCATTCCGCCGCCCGCCCAGGGGCCCCAGCCGACCGACACGCCCGCGAGACCACGGTCACCGCGCGACTCCACCACGGCGTCGGCCCACGCATTGGCCGCCGCGTAGGCGCCCTGTCCCCCGCTCCCCCACACTCCGGCGATCGACGAGAACACCACGAACGCGGTGAGGTCCAGGTCCCGCGTCAGCTCGTCCAGGTGCACCGTGCCCCACGCCTTCGCCCCGATCACCTCAGAGACATGGGCGGCGTCGATCTCGTCGAGGGGCCTGTGGTCGGGCACGCCCGCGACATGGGCGATCCCGTCGACGTGGTGAGCTTCGAGCAGTGCGGCGACCTGGGCTCGTTCGGCGACGTCGCACGCGACCACATCGACGCGTTCCGCGCCGGCCGCCGTCAGCCGGTCCACCGTACCGGCCAGTCCGGGGGTGTCCGGGCCGCTTCTGCTCGCGAGGACGAGTTCCCGCGTCCCGCGCGTGACGAACCACTCGGCGACCCGGGCCCCGAGGGCGCCGGTTCCTCCGGTGACGAGGAGCCGACGCGGAGCCGGACGGTGGAGGCCGCCCGAAGCCGCCGGGTCCGTGGTGGACAGCGGCGCGGGACGCAGCCGACGACCGTGGACCGACCGGCCGTGCACGGCGACCTGGTCCTCGTCTCCGTGAGCCAGCACCGCGGCGACGCGGGCCAGTTCCACGTCGCCGGGCTCCGTCGCGACATCGATGAGTCCGCCCCAGCGGTCCGGGTGCTCCAGAGCGGCCACCCGGCCCAGTCCCCATATCGCCGCCTGCGCGGGATCACCGGGGGCGCGGCCGGGACCGAACCCGGCCCGGGTGACAGCCCACAGCGGCGCCGTCACTCCCGCGTCGCCGAGTGCCTGGATCACCGTCGTGGTGTCGACGACCACGCCGCTGTCAGGACCGGAGACGACGGGGCCGGAGACAACGGGGCCGGAGTCCTGGCCGGTGAGGGAGAGGCAGGACAGCACACCGGCAGGCTCGGCTCCGTCGGCCGCCGACTCCAGCAGCGCGGCGAGCCGCTTCCTGTCCTTCGCGTCGCAGGTGAGCCGCTCCAGCCGGGGGACGAATCTCTCCAGCCCGGCGAGAGGGACGGCGCCGGGCTGTTGCAGCAGCAGCCAGCGCCCGCTCGGAGCCGTCTCGGCCGGTATCTCCACCGGCTCCCACTCCACCCGGTAGCGCCAGCCGTCGGTCTCGGCGCGCTCCACCCGCTCGCGACGGAGTTCCGTCAGCCGCGGGATGACGGTGTCGAGCGTCTCCTGAGGCAGGCCCAGTGTGTCCGCCAGGTGCCGCGGCCCCTGTTCCATCATCGTCCAGAAGGACGCGTCACCGGCCGAGACGGGCGTTCGCCCCGCTGCCTCCCGGTGTGCGGTCACCGTGGGCCAGAGGCGGGTGCGCTGGAAGGCGTAGGTGGGCAGGCCGACCGTCCCGCCGCCGTCGTGGTCGCCGAGGACCGTGGTCCAGTCGACCTCCGCGCCGCCGACGTGCAGTGCCGCCATCGCGCGGAGCGCGGCCGACGGCTCGTCCCCGTCCTTGCGGAGCGTCGCCACGAACAGCGCGTCGTCCAGAGTCCGCGCGACACACTCCTGTGCCAGCGCCGTGAGGGTGCCGTCCGGGCCGATCTCCACGAACCGGGTCACCCCCTCCTCGACCAGCGCGCCCACGCCGTCGGCGAAGCGCACGGCCTCGCGCACATGCCGCACCCAGTAGTCCGCCGACGCCAACTCCTCCCCCACCGCCGCTCGGCCGGTCACGTTCGACACCATCGCAATCGACGGGGCTCCGTAGACCAGTTCCTCCGCCACCGACCGGAACTCGGCGAGCATCGGCTCCATCAGCGGCGAGTGGAAGGCGTGGCTCACGCGCAGAGCCGTCACCTTGCGGCCCAGACCACGGAAGTGTGTCACCACCTCCTCAACCGCCGCCGCCTCCCCCGACACGACCACCGAACCGGGACCGTTCACGGCCGCGACACCCACCCGGGCCGCGTCCAGAAGAGGCAGCACCTCCTCCTCACCGGCCTGCAACGCCGCCATCACTCCCCCTTCGGGGAGTGCCCGCATCAACCGGCCCCGCGCCACGACCAGACGGCAGGCGTCCGCCAGCGACCACACCCCCGCCACGTACGCGGCGGCGATCTCCCCGACCGAATGCCCCATCACCACATCGGGGCGTACTCCGAACGACTCCACCAGACGGAACAGCGCGACCTCGACGGCGAACAGCGCGGGCTGTGCCCACTGCGTGCTCTCCAGCCGCTCAGCCCCGCCCTCGCCGTCCGCGCCGAACACCACCTCACGCAACTCCCCACCCACCAGGGCACAGACCTCGTCAAAGGCGTCCGCGAACACCGGAAACGCCTCGTACAGTCCACGCCCCATACCGATCCGCTGCGCACCCTGCCCCGAGAACAGGAACGCGGTCCTGCCCCCATCACGGCTCTCGCCCAGGACCGTGCGGAGTCCCGGCTCACCCAGGGACAGGCTCCTGAGTTCCTCGGCCAGCTCCTGGCGGGTGGCCGCGAGCACGACGGCCCGGTGTTCGAAGGTGGAACGGGTCGTGACCAGCGCACGAGCCATACGGGCGGAGAACGGGCCGGCCGGATCCTCGACCGCCGCGAGCAGGCGCTCGGCCTGGGCGCGCAGGGCCGTCTCGCCGCGGCCGCTGACCAGCCAGGGCAGTAGCGCCGTGTCGGCCGGCGGCGAGATCTCCCCGCCGGACGACACGGGCGTCTGTTCCTCCGGCGCCTGTTCCAGGATGACGTGTGCGTTGGTGCCGCTGAGCCCGAACGAGGACACTCCCGCACGCCGCGGACGCTCAGCCGCCGAAGGCCACTCCCGCGCCTGTGTCAGCAGCTCCACCCCGCCGACCGACCAGTCCACGTGGGACGACGGCTCGTCGACGTGCAACGTCGCGGGCAGCACACCGTGCCGCAGCGCCTCCACCATCTTGATCACACCCGCCACACCGGCAGCCGCCTGCGTGTGGCCGATGTTCGACTTCACCGACCCCAACCACAACGGACTGCCGTCCGCACGCCCCTGCCCGTACGTCGCCAGCAACGCCTCGGCCTCGATGGGGTCGCCGAGCTTCGTGCCGGTGCCGTGTGCCTCCACCGCGTCCACATCCGCCGCCGAGAGACCCGCCGCCGCCAGCGCGGCACGGATCACCCGCTGCTGCGAAGGGCCGTTCGGCGCGGTGAGACCGTTCGACGCGCCGTCCTGGTTCACGGCCGAACCCGCGACCACCGCCA
>NZ_QQNA01000318.1 GCF_003346515.1 Streptomyces corynorhini | reverse complement strand
CCGGACCTCCCATGGAGGCGGGTCCGGCCGTCACGATCGAGCCCGTGTGCGCGCTGTTGACGGTGGAGAGGGTGTACGCGAACGGTCCCGCCAGCGAGGCCGCGACCCCCAGTCCTGCGGCGGCGAGCGCGAGCCCGCGCCCGAGGCGCCCCGCCAGCAGCAGCCCCACGGCGGCGATCAGGCCGCCGATCAGCACCGCCCAGCGCAGCCAGGGCAGATAGTCCGGGGTGCGGCCGAGCAGGACGTACGCCCAGACCGCCGTCCCCGCGGCCGTCACCGCCAGCGCGGCGGAGGCCAGCGGATGCGCGCGCTCCTCCCACAGCACCGCGACGCCCATGCCGATGACGGCGGCGATGTACGGCGCCAGCGCCACCGTGTAGTACTGGTGGAAGATCCCGGCCATGAAGCTGAAGACGCCCATCGTCATCAGCAGCGCGCTGCCCCACACGAGGAACGCCGAGCGCGCCGTGTCCGTACGGGCGGCCTTCCGGGTGATGACGAGCCCGGCGACGAGCAGGATCAGCGCGGCGGGCAGCAGCCAGGAGATCTGGCCGCCGATCTCCGAGTTGAACATCCGGCCGATGCCGGTCTCGCCCCACTGCCCGGTGCCGCCACCGCCGCCGCCTCCCCCGCCGCCACCGCCGACGCTGCCGGTCTCGTCGCCGTTGATGCGGCCGAGGCCGTTGTAGCCGAAGGTCAGTTCCAGGAAGGAGTTGTTCTGCGAACCGCCGATGTACGGCCGCGAGGACGCGGGCCACAGCTCGACGATCGCGACCCACCAACCGCCCGCGACCACCATCGCCAGGGCGGACAGGGCGAGTTGACCCAGCCTGCGCCGCAGCGACGTCGGCGCGCACACCGCGTACACCAGCGCCAGCGGCGGCAGGATCAGGAACGCCTGGAGGGTCTTCGTCAGGAACGCGAAGCCGACCGCGACGCCCGCGCACACCAGCCACTTGGTACGGCCCGCCTCCAGCGCGCGGAGCACGCAGTAGACGGTGACCGTCATCAGCAGCGCGAGCAGCGCGTCCGGGTTGTTGAAGCGGAACATCAGCGCGGCGACCGGCGTGAGCGCGAGCACCAGCCCGGCGGTCAGCCCGGCGACGGCGCTGAAGCGGCGGCGTACGGCCGCGTACAGCACCGCCACCGTCCCGAGCCCCATCAGCACCTCGGGCACCAGGATCTGCCAGGAACCGAGGCCGAAGAGCCGTACGGACAGGGCCATCGGCCAGAGCGCGGCCGGGGGCTTGTCGACGGTGATGGAGTTCGCCGCGTCGGACGAGCCGAAGAAGAACGCCTTCCAGCTCTCGCTGCCCGCCTGGACGGCGGCGGAGTAGAAGGAGTTGGCGTAACCGGAGGCGCTCAGGTTCCAGAGCTGGAGCAGCGCGGTGGCCACCAGGAGGCCGAGGAGGGCCGGGCGTACCCAGCGCTCGTCCTCGGGCCTGCCCCGCCAGAAGCGCGCGGCGCGGCCGACGGGGCGACGGGCGTGGCTGTCCGCCGCCGGCGCGGCCCCGTCGGGCTGAAGGGTCATGGTCATCGGGTGTTCCTTGAGTAGAGGACAGCGGTGTCGTCGGTGGCGGTGGCCGTCGCGGGGGCGCCGTGGCCCGCCGCGCCCGAACCGGTGGCGCCCGGAACCGTCGCGTCCGATGCGAGGCCGTTCGATGCGGGGCCGTCCGGGGCCGGGCCGTCCGGGGCCGGGCTGTCCGGTCCGGGGCCGTCCGTACGCCGGTCCGGGAAGACCCAGGCGCGCAGCAGCAGGAAGCGCAGCACGGTGGAGGCGAGGTTGGCGGCGATCAGCACGGCCAGCTCGGTGGAGTGCGAGGGCGTGCTCGTCGCCGCGTCGAGCGCCGCGAGGGAGCCGCTGGTCAGCGCCAGTCCGACGGCGAAGACGGCCAGGCCCTGGGCCTGGTGGCGCACGGCGCCCGCCCGGCCCTGTACGCCGAAGGTCAGTCTCCGGTTGGCGGCCGTGTTGGCGATCGCGGAGACGAGCAGCGCTCCGGCGTTGGCGAGTTGCGGGCCCGCCACGGTACGGAAGAGGGAGTAGAGCAGCAGGTAGAAGAGCGTGGACAGGGCGCCCACGACGCAGAAGCCGACCAGCTGCCGGGCGAGCCCGCCCGGCACCCCATTGATCCGCCGGTCCCTCGGGTCCTCCCCGAAGGGCCTGGACAGCCGGTCCAGCGGCAGGGCGCCCACCGCCAGTGCCCGCCCCACCCGCCAGACGCCCTTGAGGTCCTCCGTCGCCGTCTTCACGATGTGCACCGTGCTGTTGGGGTCGTCGACCCAGTCCACCGGCACTTCGTGGATCCGCAGTCCGGCGCGTTCGGCGAGTACGAGCATCTCCGTGTCGAAGAACCAGCCGGTGTCCTCGACCATGGGCAGCAGCCGCTGCGCCACATCACCCCGTATGGCCTTGAAGCCGCACTGGGCGTCGCTGAAGCGGGCCGACAGCGAGGACTTGAGGATGAGGTTGTAGGCCCGCGAGATGAACTCGCGCTTCGGGCCGCGCACCACCCGCGACGAGCGGGCCAGCCGCGAGCCGATCGCCAGGTCGGAGTGGCCGGAGATCAGCGGGGCGACCAGCGGCAGCAGCGCGTTGAGGTCGGTGGACAGGTCCACGTCCATGTAGGCGAGGACGGGGGAATCGGAATGCGACCAGACCGTACGGAGCGCCCTGCCGCGACCCTTCTCCTCCAGGCGGTACGACCGTACCTCGGGGATCGACGAGTCGAGCCAGGCCGCCACGTCGGCGGTGCGGTCGGTGCTCGCGTTGTCGGCGATCGTGATGCGGAAGCTGTAGGGGAAGGTGCGGGCGAGGTGGTCGTGCAGGCGCCGCACACATGGTTCGAGGTCCTGCTCCTCGTTGTAGACGGGGATCGTCACGTCAAGCACGGGGGCATCGGTCACCTCGACCGGGAGATGCTCCCGGGCCGGGAGGGTGCCCCATGGAGTGTCGGTTCGCATGATTCGAGATTCGCGAGCCGCGCTGTCATGGCCGTGTGGTGAGCCTGTGCGCTGTCTGTGAGTCGCGCCCGGATACGGGCAGGTGGGGCCGGGTCTACGGGTGCGGGTGCGGCTGCGGCTTCGGGTGTGGCTGCGGGTGCGGCTGCGGGTGCGGCTGGGCCGGGAGCAGCGGCTGGGACAGGGGGCGCTGGTAGGGCCGAGGAGACGGGGGAGGTGAGGGAGACGTGGGAGGCGGGGGAGGCGGGGCGACCGGCGGGCGGGCGGGCACGGGAGGCACCACCGGGGTCAACGGGGCCACCCGG
>NZ_QQNA01000317.1 GCF_003346515.1 Streptomyces corynorhini | reverse complement strand
CGAGCGGCCCGGCGGGCGCGCCCGCCGGGCCGCTCGTGGACAACGCCTTCTGGACCTCGTACGCCGACTGGCGCGCCGGTGAGAGGCACGGCACCCGGGCCGTCTCAGGGGCCCGGCCCTCACTGGTGATCGACGTCCCGGCAGGCCGCGTCGACTACCGCGATCCGCACACCGGGCGGACCACCGCCTGGGAGTACGCGAGCTGGACCTCGCCCGAGCACCGCGCCACGGTCCCCGCCACCGAGGTCATCGCCTCCTGGAACGCCGCGACCCCGGCCGGTACCTGGCTCCAGGTCGAGCTGCGCGGGCGCTACTCCGACGGCGCCGACACCCCCTGGTACGTGCTGGGCCGCTGGACGTCCGGCGACGGCGAGGGCGACATCAGGCGCACCTCCGTGGACGGCCAGAGCGACGGCCGCGGCAGCGTATGGACCGACACCTTCGCCGTGGACGACGCGGCGAGCGGACTGCGGCTCGTCTCGTACCGGCTGCGGCTCACCCTGTACCGCGGGCCGGGCACCCGGCTCACGCCCGCGGTGTACCGGATCGGCGCCATGGCCTCCGACATCCCCGACCGGTTCACGGTCCCGGCCTCCACACCGGGCCTCGTCCGCGAACTGACCGTGCCGCGCTACTCGCAGAACATCCACACCGGGCAGTACCCGGAGTACGACAACGGCGGCGAGGCGTGGTGCAGCCCCACCTCCTCCCAGATGATCATCGAGTACTGGGGGCGCCGCCCCACCGCGGCCGACCTCGCCTGGGTCGACCCGGCCTTCGCCGACCCGCAGGTCTGTCACGCGGCCCGGTTCACCTACGACCACCAGTACGAGGGGTGCGGCAACTGGCCATTCAACGCCGCGTACGCCGCGACCTACCCGGACATGTCCTCCGCCGTCACCCGCCTCGGCTCGCTCACCGAGGCGGAGACCCTCGTCCGCGCGGGCATCCCCCTGATCACCTCGCAGTCCTTCCTGCGGGACGAGCTGACCGGGGCCGGATACGGCACCGCGGGGCATCTGATGACGGTGATCGGCTTCACGGCCGACGGCGACGTGATCGCCAACGACCCCGCCTCCCCGGACGACGCGGCCGTGCGCCGCGTCTACCGGCGCGCCGAGTGGGAGACGATCTGGCTGCGCACCAAGCGGTACAACGCCGCGGGCAACGTCGCCTCGGGCACCGGCGGGGTCGCCTACGTCTACTGGCCCGCCGAGCCGTCCGCCGTCCAGCGCCGGGCCCTGCGGGCGGTGGGGCTGATCTGATCCCGGCGGGGGACAGGCGCGCGGTGTGGTGTACGGCACATCTCGGGCCGTACACCCCCCGCGCCCCCGTGTTCACGCGCCGAGGGGCCGACGGGCCCCCGGCGGCCGTGACACAGGTCTCTACCCGGGGGCCGGATTCGCTGGCACTGTGGTGGGGTCACCGAGGGGACGGTGGCCCCGGGGGGACATCCACGGCCACGGCCCACGAACGAACGAGATGTCCATGACTGCCACCGCCACCGCCACTGCCACCGCCACCACCGCCCTGACGACCCTCACCGGCACACTCGAACGCGTCCGCGACCGGGCCCGTACCGGAGGCCCCGAGGACGACGGTCCCGAGCTGGTCGAGCAGCTGCTCGGCTGGACCCTGGTGGTGCTGCTCGCCGTCCTCGTCAGCCACACCGGTCTGCTGTAGCCACCCGAACGGGGCGGCGGCCACGTCTCTGCGATACTGCGGGAATTCTTGTGTGAATTCTGTGGCAGACGGAGACCGGGACGCGAATTGAATAGCAGTCAACAGCGGGGCGCCTCCTTACGATCGCAGCTGCGGCGCTCCGAACTCATCGCGACCGGACGGAAGTTGTTCGCCCACACGTCGTACGACGCGCTGTCGATGGATGACATCGCGCAGCACGCCGGGGTCGCCAAAGGGCTTATCTACTACTACTTCAAGAACAAGCGCGGCTATTACCTGGCCATCGTCGAGGATTCGGTCGCCGAACTCGTCTCGCTCGCCGCCGGGGGCGCCGAACTCCCGCGCACCCAGCGGGTGCAGCGCACCGTCGAGGCGTATCTGCGCTTCGCGCAGGAGAACGAGGCCGCGTACCGGACCATCGTCACCGGCGGCGTCGGTTTCGACACCCAGGTGCAGGAGATCCGGGACGCCGTGCGTACGGGGCTGGTCACGACGGTCGCCGAGGGCGCCTACGGCCATCACGACATCCCGCCCATCGCCCGGCTCGCGCTGCTCGGCTGGCTCAGCAGCGTGGAGTGGCTGACGCTCGAATGGCTGGAGTACCGGGACGCCCTCCAGCGGGAGGTGCCCCGGGATCTGCTGGTGCGGATGTTGCGGCACACCCTGAACACCATCGAGGAGTTCGCCCCCGAGTGCCCGGCGCCGCCGCCGGATCCGCACTGGCGCCCGTTCACCGGCCTGACGGCCCTCAACGGCGAGAGCGGCGCCTAGGGCCTCTCGTTCGGATCATGCCGGGCTCGCGAGCCCTGGCACCGCGCCTCGCCGCGTTGTCGTCGGTCATCCCCAAGGTCTCGGCTTCGCTCGACCAGGGGAGACCCCATCCGCTCCGCGTGGGCTCCCTCCTCCGCCTTGCGATCCACGGCACCAGACCCCGCTCCCTCATCCGGCCTGATCCAAACGAAAGACCCTAAACTGAGGAACTGTGTCGTCATCCACCGCCGCCTCCGGCCGCACCCCCCTGACCGAGGCGGCCCCGTTCGCCCTCTGCGCACGTGAGCCGCGCGTCCCGGCCGAACGGCTGGTCGCCGA
>NZ_QQNA01000316.1 GCF_003346515.1 Streptomyces corynorhini | reverse complement strand
CGGCGGGGTTCTTCGAGTCGCGGAGGGCGACGCCGCCGGCGGGGAGGGGGGCGAGTTCGAAGCACTGGGTGTCGCCTGCGGTGAAGCTGCTCTTCTGCCAGGAGAGCGTCGCAGGGTCTATCGAGTAGAGATCGGCCTTCTCCATCAGTCAGTCTTCCTTGTTCTTGATACCGGTGATCAGGTCACGGCTCTTGTCAGGGTCGAGCGCCGCCCCGGAGAGATTGTTGAAGATGCGGTGCAGGCGCCGGAGGTCCCTCGGGTCATCCAGCGTCAAGTTACCAGCGACAGATTCACCGAAGGCGATGTCGGGCACGTCACCATCAGCGAACTGGAAGACCTGGAACGCGGCGATCTGTGCACCTTCTTCCCCCTTCTCGTAGGGAATTACCTTCAGTTCGACGGTCTCGCGCTCCGACTGCTCCAAGAGATGCCGAAGCTGCTCCCGATGCCCCGACACTCCACCCACCTGAAACTCCAGGGCCGCCTGAGTCACTACGTAGTGGCATACCAGCGGCCGGTCTGCCTCCAGCAGTCGATGCCGCTGACGCAAGTCACGGACCTCAACGAGTGCGTCGATCTGGTCGGGCCCCAGCGAAGCGAAGCCAGCCCCGATCACGGCACGCGCGTAACGCTCGGTCTGCAACAGCCCCGGAATCATGCCCACTTGATATTCGTGCACGACCGATGCTGCAGCCTCGAAGCCGAGGAAACGCTCGTACTCGGCCGTGATGACCTCGCCGTACCGGGACCACCAGGTCTGACGCCGCTCCCGGGTGGCGGTGTGCAGCTCGGCAAGACCGACGCGCTCAAGTTCCGAAACCTTGTACAGATCCATGAGCTTGGCGAAGTGCTCGTGTGAACAGTTGCGCTTGCCCAGCTCTATGCGGCTGAGCAGGGAGATGTCACAGCCGATCGCTGCAGCGACCTCCGCGAGGGTCAGATGATTGACCTCGTCGCGGAGGCGACGCAGCGCCCGGCCGAGAGTGACGCGAGACATCAACGGCGTACTGCTGGCTCCGGACATGAAGCTCCTCTGCTCACGAGTCGGTCACGAGATTAGCCCGGCCGACCACATCGCGTTACCGAGATTTTATGCGAACTGTCGATCGACTTGTCAATTGGACAGTCCAGTGGCTTGACCGGTCTCAATGACAAGTGCCACATTTACATCGCTACAGAACGCACTCGACTGAACGCCGAGTGTGCCCGCACCCGGTGCGGTCAGATACGGCACCGGGTGACTGATCGACGAGCAGATGCCCGTACTCATCCGGGAGTTCGGACCGCTCGCGAATCGGTAGGAGCTGTCATGGGTGAACCCAACGAAGTGGCCTTCAGGCTGACCCGCCGCCACCGCAGCGTCCCCAGAGCGCGGGCGACGCTGCACGCGGTGCTCGGGGACTGGGCACTGAGCCAGACCACACGGGACGAAGCCGAGTTGGTGCTCTCCGAACTGGTCACCAACGCACTGCGGGTGCGCGTGCCGGGCGACCGGCAGGTCGGCGTACGCATCGTGCGGGTGCCGGAGGAGCCCCTCATCCGCTTGGAGGTGAGCGATGCGGGCGCAGGCAGGCCGGAGATTCAGCACCCCGGCGAGGAGGAGACGGGCGGGCGCGGGCTGATGCTCGTGGAGGCGCTGTCCCACCGTTGGGGCGTGAAGGAGCGCGCGTGCGGCATCGGAAAGACCGTATGGGCGGAGCTGAAGGCCCAGGCCGTCGTACCGGAACCCACGCCACCGGCCGAGGTTCCGGCCGCGATGGTTCTGCCGGGACACTCCGTACGCGTTTGGGGCAGGTGGCTCACGGCGCTCGGCGTACGCGGCGACCTGGACGCGGACGGTGTGCTCCATGTCGTGATCGACCTGAACGATGGCCCTGCCCTCCGGGTCCACTCGCGCGAACCCCTGATCGTGCGGAAGGCCGGCGCACCCGTCCTACCCAGGGCCACGGAAACCGCGCCGGGGTGACCGGGCGCCGACGGGACCGCCCGGTTCCAGCCGTCGTCACGGCCGGAACCGGGCGGGGCGGCACCCCCGGGCTTACACTTAGTCCTGCACTTAGTCCATTCGTCGAAACGCGTCGTGAGGCAGTCATGGAAGCAGCCCGCCAGTACAACGTGCATGAAGCAAAGACGCACTTCTCCAAGATCCTGGAGCAGGTCGCGACCGGCGAGGAAGTCGTGATCAGCAAGGCGGGAGAGCCGGTCGCCAAGGTTGTACCGCTCCGCCCGAAGGTGAAACGAACCGGTCGAGGCTCGCTCCGGGGACAGATCCACCTCTCTGACGACTTCGACGATCTGCCCGATGACCTTGCCAACGCCTTCGGGATGCGCTGATGCGACTACTGCTGGACACCCATGTGGTCCTCTGGTGGCTGGATGACTCCCCCGAGCTGTCCGGCGAGATCAAGGACCTGCTCGACACAGAGCCCGCTGTGTACGTCAGCGCCATTTCGGCGTGGGAAATCGCCATCAAGCAGTCCCTTGGCAAGCTCGACGGACCGGAGGATCTGGCCGAGCGAGTCCGCGACAGCCAGTTCACCGGGCTGCCCGTCACCGCTGGGCATGGGGTACGAGCAAGTCGGCTGCCCGCCCATCACCGGGATCCCTTCGATCGGATACTGATCGCCCAGGCTCAGATCGAAGGAATGTCCCTGGTGACGCGGGACAAGTGGATCCCCGAGTACGACGTGCCCATCGTTCACGCGTGAACTACGGCCAGGTCCGTTCGATCCGGTCCGCACGCACTGCGTATGCTGCCGGGCCGCCGCGAGCAATCGCGCGGTGGACGGCCTCGCGGCAGAGGTGAAGTCGCTCGGACCTTCTCTGCGCTTCGGAGTTGCTGAGTGTTCAGATAGAACAAGACGGCGGAGCGTTCGCGGACCGGTTCGATCTCACGATCCCGGGTCTTGATGCGTGCGCTCTTGGACACGGTGCTCGTCCCTGATCAAGGCCGTGAGCAATCCAGTCCTCGTCGGGTATGTCCTGCGCGTCAGAAGGAAAGATCTCACCGATCGGGTGGACGATCCAGTCCCGCTCTCTGAGCATCTCCACCACCCGGTGACCAAGATTTCGGTCAAGGAAGAACCCAGACCGCCCTACGCCGCCATGGCCTGGCAGAGCGCTTCGACCTCATCAGGGGCCATGTCGTACTCGTATGCGATGTCCTCGAAGCTCTCACCGGCATTCCAGAGGTCCGTCACCGCCTGAACCGGTACCCGGTTGGCAGCCACGACGGGCAGTCCGCGTCCAAAACGCGGGTCGATGGCCACGGGCACCATGCTCGGATACTGAGGAAGACGAAGGCTGGAGGGGAAATCATCGTCCGCGTCCCAGGAGAGGTACCGGAGGTAGTCGGCAACCACCTCGTGGATGGGTGCCTGGCCGTCACGTGCCCGGCGCAGATCGCCCAAGCCATGGTCGATGAAGATGTCGATGCCGTCGGTAGCGATCCGCTTCGACACGAGTCCATACGGGGTGTCGAAGGTCTTCCGGACCGCTTCCGCCGCCTCACGGATCTCATGGAGTCGCAGACCGAGGCTGCGCAACGAGTGCAGTACGTATGCCTCTGCGACCCCGACGAATGGCACGGACGGCTGCCGGGGGCGCCTTTCCGTGACGCTGTGCACGAGAGGGGCACCTGCCGCGTGCCCCTCCAGCCACCGGGAGAGGGTGGAGGACGGGATGCGCAGATACTCCGATGTCTCGGCCTGCGTCAGCAGTCCAGTCGTAAACCGGTCGGTCATGAACTCCGCCCCCTCTCATTACCCTGTGCCCGTTGGCAACGGCTGTCGGACAACAGCATGTTCAACATGCCACCGAGGCCGCACGGATGACGAGTCCGTGTCCGGCCTCGGGGACAATCACCCCCGACCGATTCACCCTTGTGAGGGACGCCGACCGCGCCGGGCGGCCGGGGCCGGGCGCCAAGAACGGAGGTCGTCGTCGGTGAGACCGTGCTCGCCCTGCATGGTCGCGCGATAACCGGCGAAGAAGGCGGCGGGGGAACCGCTGTAGGTGGGGTCGTACTCGTCGTGCCACTGCGTGAGCCAGGGCTGAAGCTCCAGCAGACCGGCAAGGAGGGGGGTCATCTCCTCGGAGGACAGCTCGCCGTGGTTGGTGAAGTACGTGGCGAGTGCCTGGGCCTGCTCCCGGTGATCCCAGCCGGCCCAGCCGAAGAGGTTGGGCGCACCGGAGATCGCCCCGGTCGCATACGAGATGAACCGCTCCTTCGGCACATCCAGCTTCCCCCGGGCCTTCCAGTAGGACGGCTTCAGGAAGTCGGCGGACGTGTACTTCGGCGGTACGGGAATCGCGTCCCGGATCTTCCGCTTGGCCGGTTCATCGGGAGCGGCGTCCTCCTGGCGCTGAAGATCCCAGACGTGCTCCCAGTCCGCGCGCTTCTTCAGCGCGGCGGGCTTGTAGCGCAGGGCGGCGAGGAACGGTACGTGCTCGTCGGCGAGGAGGTCCGCGACGACGGTCGCCAACTCCTGGCGGGGCGCGTACAACTCGGCGACAGAGACGAAGTCCTCGTCGAGGGAGAGCGTGGAGGTGAGCTGGGCGCGGGTGAGGAGGGTGGGCTGCCCGTCCTGGAACCAGTGGTCACGGTTCTCGATCCGGTCCAGCAACCACGACTTGAGCGCGCGCTCCTGGAGGACATCCCAACCCTCGGTAGCCCAGCGCCGCTTGTACTCCGGCCGCTCCACCATGCCGATGGCCCGGGACGACTCGATGACGTCGATGCGCTTCTGGACGACGGCCTTGTAGGCGTCGGACCAGTGGTCGGGGAGGGTGGTGATGGGCGTGGAGTGATGCCGCTTGAACCACTCCCCGGACGCCTCGCCCTTTTCGACGCGACGGGCGAGCACGATCTCGAACGCGCGCTCCCCGAGGGCGAGTTCGGGTACGTCGACCTCGGGGGCGCGGAGGTCTTCGGTGTGCAGCTTGTAGAGGGAGTAGACCTGCCAGTCCAGCTCTTCTTGCAGGGCGATCATCTTGGCGCGGGTGGATTCCCACTCAGCGTGAGCCTCTCGGACGGAGAGGCCCGTGGGGATTTTGGACGCCGACACAGCAGAAGCAGCGGTCACAGCGAGTACCCGTGCTAGATCATCGAGGGCGGCAGCCAGGGTTACCGGATAAGCCTCCGGGAGAGGGAGACTCCTCATTGGGTTCGAGCTGAACTGATATCGCTCTGACCACGGCTGTGCGCTAACACGAGCGCCATCACCGCCAATGGGATCTCCTCCATTTCCGTAGTTCACCTGCTTCATCCAGAAACATATGGTTGACGAATTCAAGAGACCCAGCAGGTTGAAATATTCTTCCGCACTAGAGGAATTTTTCAACTTGATCACGGGGGCAGAGTGCTTGAATACCTTACCACCCTTATCAAGCACAAAGTGATTGTGCGTAGCCACGAACGCGAAGGTAATCGTCCATTCGTGTGCACCTGGACTCGGTGTCGTCTGGTGCCACTCATACCATGTTCGACCATCCGAGAAATACGTCCCCTTGGAGAAGGTCGCACGACTCCCCATCACGGTCCTGCCAGGCCAAAGCCACCTGTATGCGTTAGAATTTGACGGAAGCTCACGAAGTCGAAGGTCTTCGAAATAGGGAAAGAAGGCATACGTTTCCCCGTAGTGTTCCCAGTCTCGTAGCTCATCTCCGAGAACAAGATCCTTACCAAAATCCGGTTCGCCACCTCGCCGCAACCAAGCAGCCCGAGTCATCAACATGATGTCGTCAGCGTTAGTCATGCCGAAAACCCCAAGGCGACTGGTAAAAGAAGAGAGGCGCGACTTACTCGCCATGTTCAGCTGGTCAACCATCTCCAGTCCGCCATCAGAAAGAATCCACGGCTGCTTACCAAAATACTGATGCCGCCCTAGATCTCCCACAGACACCCATTTACTGACGGACCCCGGGTCATCAATCTGCTGAACGATAGCCCTCCACACCAATCCATCCTCAGCACGCTCAGGGGCAGAGGGCTCGCCTTGGACGCTACGCACCGTCCGGATCAGCTCTGCCCGGCCACTTCCCAATTTGCGCCGCCCCACGAGAATTACAGTTGGCGTTCCGTGACCCGGAATATAGACCCCAGATGTATCAATTACCTCCGTCAACTCCACTTTGTGCGCAAAGTACTCATCAATCAGCTTGATTCCAAACTCTCGCTTCATGAATGAGTTCGAAGTGATTTGCCCCACCATGCCATAACCGGCCCCGCCCGATCCCCCCACCTTCGCAAGCTGAAAGAACCTTTCAGCGAAGGGAACAGACAGCGCATACTTACCCGCACAAGACGCGTAAAGCTCCCGATAAAGCGCGTTCAGCTTCTTGTCCTTGACCGTGATGTAGGGCGGGTTCCCCACCACCACGTCATACCGCCCCTGCTCCAGAATCCCCGGAAACTCGTGCACGTCCTCCGTCGCGTAAGCGAACTCCGCCAGCGGGTCCCCCGAGTCCTCCCCCACCAGCGTCAGTTCCAGTTGCCGCGCCTTGATGAGCGAGTCGCCCACCGCCAGGCTGATCGGCCAGTCATAACGCCCCGCCTCCGCCAGCGTCCGTACCCGCGCCGCCGCCATCGCCGCCACCAGCAACCGGAACCGCGCGATCGCCACCGCGAACGGGTTGATGTCCACCCCGTGCACCGACTCCAGCGCCGCCTTCACCCGCTCGTGCGCGCCCACGTCCGGCCGCCGCTCGCCCCACAGCCGTACCAGCCGCCGGAACGTGCCCAGCACGAAGTGGCCCGAGCCGCACGTCGGGTCGATCATCTTCAGTTCGCCGAACCGGCCGCCCAGCTCCCGTACCACCGGGTCCATCGTCCGGTCGAGGATGAACTCCTCCACGAACTCCGGTGTCTGGAGCAGCGCATACGTCTTCCTCGCCGCCTCCGACAGGTCCTGGTACAGGTCGCCGAGGAACCGGGTGTCCCAGCCCTCCGTACCGTCCGCGTTCAGCGGGTCGGTGAAGTCGTGGACCAGCAGGTCACCGCCAACGCCACCACCTTCGCCACCACCTCCGGCCCCAGACACGCCCTCGGCGCGCTCGCGCCAGAACTCCACCAGCGCCCGCGCGCCGTCGTGCGACAGCGGGATCTGGTAGAGCGGGTTCCGCTCCTGGTCGAAGAGGAGCTTGCCCGCCTGGCCCGCCCCCAGCTCCGCGAACGCCCGCTCCAGCCAGCCCCGGTACGTCGGGTCCGCGTCCTCGTCCACGTACTGCGCGTACCGCGCCTCCGCCAGGTCGCGGCGCTCAGCCTCGCCGCCCGTGAGGTACGGCTCCGGGATCAGCCGGTTGTCCTCGCAGAACCGTACGAAGACCGTCCCCAGCACCCAGGCCACCGCGACCTGTGTCACTCGCTCGTCCAGCCACGCGCTCCACGTCGCCGCCGTACGGCCGAGCTTGAACGCCTCGTCGTACTCCGCCCGCAGCTTCCCCGCGACCGACTCCCCCGCCCGGATCTGCTCCACCCGGTCCGCCGACAGGCCGCCCGACACCCCGTCCAGCAGGCGCGTCTCCAGCCACTCATCCCACTTCGGGGGCTCCGGGAGCGCCTCCGCCGGATTCCCCGAAGCCTTCGCGGCCTTCCGTGCCGCGTCGGCCGCCTTCCGCGCCTTCTCGTACTCGGTGCGCAGCGGTTTGAGTAGGGCCTCGCCGTCCCGTACCTGCTTGCCGAGGTCCACCTCGACCGCCTTGACCTGCTTGATCAGGTCCTTCAGCAGTGCCGTGCGGTCGATCACTGTGTCACGTCTCCCGTTGTCCGTAATCCGTAATCTGCAATCAGTGGGCGTACGATGACCGGCTTCACAGCCGTCACACGCCATCACGTGCCCTACTGAACCGCTGTTCCCAGCGGCCCCGAGGCCCCGCCCGGACCCGCCGCCTCCGCCCGGTGGCTGTTACCGACCCACGAGTCCGGCAGCGGGACCCACTCGCCCAGCCCCGCCTGGTACGGCACCGCCGTCGCCCCCAGCCTCGGCGGCCTCGCCGGGTCGCTCTGCGGGCAGAGCAGCCACAGCCCCCGGCCGCCGTCGCGCGACAGCCCGGCCAGCCGTTCCAGGAGGCCCATCGCGTCGTACCGGCCGAAGACACCCGCGTCCATCAGCAGCACCGGCCGCGTACCCGCGCCCGCAGCCTCACCAGAGGCCCCCGCGCCGGGCACCCCCGTCACCAGCGCGTTCAGCCTCGGCTCCACCGCACCCCAAGCCGTCCGCGCGTACTCCGCGAAGCGCATCGCCGACTTCGTCCCCGGCGCCGCCGCGTCCGCGCGCAGGATGGTCTCCCAGGTGGGCTTGGGCTTGGCGTCGACCAGTTCGTGGAGCGCCTGGAGGAAGAGGTCGGTCACCGATACCGCCTCGGCGACGAAACGGTCACCCTGCAGCTCACCGGCCGCGTCGCGGGCCAGGGCCGTCCGTACCGTCAGGACCCGGAACCCGTCCCGCTTGGCCGAGGCCGTCAGCCGTTCCTCCGCCGCGACCGCGCCGGCGAGCTGGGGATCGTCGGAGTAACGGTGGGCGGCGATGGTGCCGGTGGCGCGGCGGCCGGAGCCGGAGGAGAGGGAGGACAGATAGGTGTAGTAGGTGGACTGTCCGTCCGTCTGGCGCGGGAGGTAGCGGAGGGTCCGGGTGTCCTCGCGGGTGGACAGCTCCAGGTCGAAGCCCGCGTCCCGCAGCGCCCGCGTCAGCCGGGCGCCCGTGGGCAGGGCGTGGGCGCCGCGTTCGTCGAGGAGTTCGGGGAAGCGGGCCCGTACGCGCTCGTGGACGTGTTCGCCGGTCAGGCCGGGCTGCCGTGCCTCGGCCACCCCGGGGATGAGGGGGACGAGCCCGGCCTGGGTGAGGCGCAGGGCCCGTACGAGTGACAGGGTGCGCGGGTAGATCTCCAGCCTGGGGGTGGCGGCGGCGTGGCGGGAGGCGGCGGCTGCCACCTCGACCATGCGGCGGTCGTCCCACTCGACGCTCTCGCTGGGCGGGGTGATGGCACCCAGCTCGCCGAGTACGGTCGCGGCGGTGGGCAGGGTGTCGAGCTTCGCCAGCCGGTCGGCGACCCGGCCCAGCTTCTGGGCGTAGTTGAGCAGACCGGGGCCGGAGGGGGTCTCGGGTGCGTCGTCGGGGCCGACCTCCAGGGCGAGCAGGCCCGCGCCCATGCTCTCGTCGGCGGCGTCGCGGTTCGCCATGTGCTGGAACTCGGCTTCGTCCGGTACGAGTTGCTCGACCTCGACCACGGCCCGTACCGCCGCCAGGGCCAGTGCCCGTCGCTGTTCGCGTTCCAGGAGCTGGGTGCCGTGCCGTACGGCGAGGGCGTCGGCGATCTCGGCCGCCGAGGCGATCCGGCCCAGGTCGCCCAGGAGTTCCAGGATCTCGGCGCGCAGGGCGCGGACCGCCGGGTGCTTCTTCCAGCGGGCGCGCTGGGGCTTGAGCATCTGGGGGATACGGCCGGCGGAGAGGTTCAGTTCGTCGGCGACGTCCTTCTGCTTGGGCCAGACGCCGATACCCGGCAGCGTGCCCGCCGCGTTGGGCAGGCGCAGCAGGAGGCGGACCATCTCGCACTCGTTGCGGTTCGCGCCGTCCTTCTTCAGCTCCGGGACGAAGACCGTGGCGAGGGTGTCGAGGCTGAGGCGGCGCAGTGCGCGCTCGGGCAGGTTTCCCGGGTCGCCGTGGGTGCCGACGGCGTCCACCACCGCGGCTTCCACGGCCGACAGCTCTTCCTTCGCCGCTTTGCGGCCCTCGGGGGTGAGGGGGGTGGCGGGCTGTTCGGCGAAGCGCTGTCGCCACTCCTTGATCCGGCCGAGGACCTCCTTGCGGGTCTTCGCGCCGAGGCCGGGGGCGTTGACGAGCTGATGGCGGCTGTAGTCGAGGAGTTCACCGACCGTGTTGACGTCGCGCAGCCCGTAGACGAACGACTCGGCGGCCGGGCTGAGCCCGGAGGAGGAGAGGGGGGTGGTGCGGTCGGCGGCGGCGGCGAGCCGGGCGCGCTGCTGGTCGGCGCTCTCCTCCTCGGCGGCGAGGATGGGGGCGTCCTGCTGAGCTGCCGCACCGGCGCCCGGGGACGGGGTGGCCGTCGCGGGGGCCGTGTGCCGGGAGCGGCGGGAGGACGGCTTGGCCTCGTCCATGGCCAGGAAGATCTTCTTCCAGGCGTCGCGCATCGGCTTGAGGTCGGTGAAGCGCTGGGCAGCGTCGCGGTGCAGGGCCTTCTGGAAGAAGGCGACGAGACCGTCCCGTACGGCGGGGTCGAAGCCGTCGGCGGCGATCTTCGGGTACGGCTCCTTCTCCGAGTCGGTCTGGCGCGGGGAGACCCTGCCCTGTCCCCAGACCGGGAGTTCGCGGGAGGCCATCTCGTGCAGGGTGGCGGCCAGGGCGTAGCGCTCGGCGTGTGCGTCGTACACCGAGCGTTCGGTGAGGGTGCCGATGAACGGGTCGAGGTAGCCGTCGGTGCCGGCTCCGGTCTCCCGTACCGGGTAGGCGGCGAGCGAGAAGTCGATGAGGACCAGTTCGCGGGTGCGGTTGGGGCGGATACGGATGGCGATGTTGTCGGGCTTGATGTCGCGGTGCCAGACGCCTTCGCCTTCCAGGAAGTCCACCGCGCCGAACAAGTAGTCGCCGTACGCCTCCAGTTGGTCGACGGAGAGGCGGCCCAGCTCGCGGAGCTGGCGGGCGACGGTCTCCTCGCGGCGGCGGCTCTTCCTCTCACCGGGTGCGGAGGGCTCGGCGTCGGCCTCACGTTCGTCGCCGACGTACTCCATGATCAGGACGGTGCGTCCGCCGATCCGCTGCGGTTCGGGCTCGATGAGCCGGATGATCCGCGAGTCGGGGCGCAGCCGTCCCATGACCTCGGCCTCGCGGGCGAGGACGTCGCCGCGGCTGTCGGTCAGCGCGACCTTCAGTACGGCGAGGGACTTGGCGAAGCGCACGTCGGGCCCGGCGCCAAGGTCCCGTACGAGGAAGGCGCGGCTGGTCGAGCCCGTACCGAGGCGGCGCCTGACTTCCCAGCGGCCTGCCAGCACATCGCCCGCGACCGCTTCGAGAGGGTCCTTCTCGGGTTCGGCCGGGCGCGGGGCGGCCGCGGCGGCGGACGACGGCTCGGTGAGCGTGTCCTCGACGACTTCCAGCATTTCCAGGAAGTCGTCCACGGAGGAGAGCCGGTCGTTGACGCTGTAGGCGGTGGCCGCCTGTACCAGCTCGTCGATGTAGGGCGACAGGCCGTCGACGACGGCGCTGGGGCGCAAGCCCTCGCCCGCGTCGTAGCGCGCCAGCAGCTCGGCCTGGCTGGCGGCGGGGGCCTTGCCGGTGGCCAGGAGATAGGTGAGCACGCCGAGGCCGTAGACGTCCAGGGCTACGGGGTCGGCCTTCAGGGCGGTGAGTTCCGGGGCGAGGTAGGGGTCCGTGCCTTCCGCGAGGTGCGCGCCCGCGCGCGAGAGGGTGGTCGGCGCGAACCGTTCGGCGCCGGTCCGGTCGCCGCCACTCTGCTCGGAGCCGCGCTGGACCGCGACCTGCCAGTCGGAGATCTGGAGGTGCGGGGTGTACCAGCCCGTCTCCTCGCTGTCCTGACCGTTGCCCGAGCCGCCGGCCGGACCGTCACCAGGACCCTTCCCCGGTCCCTTCCCCGGCCCCTTCCCCGGTCCCCCGCTCGGTCCCGTCACCCGGCCGCGCGGCATGACGTGGATGGCTCGGGCGGCGAGGGTGCGGTGGTAGATCCGGCGGCCGTGGGCCGACCGCAGGGTCTCGGCGAGCTGGCGTACGAGCGCCATCCGGCTGAGGATGTCCAGTCTCTGACCGTACTGGGCCACATACTCGTCGAGGCGCAGGGTCCGCGGATCGAAGTCGAAGATCAGCGCGGGTCCCGCCGAGTGCCCGGACGGGTCGTACTGCTTCAGCTGTACGACGCCCGGGTGCCGGAAGCGCCGCAGTACCGCCGCCTCACGCCGCGCCGCCCGCTCCACCGAGGCCCGCAGCTCGGCGTCCGAGCCTCGTTCCCGGAGATAGACGCGGACGCGGGCGGCCTCGGGCAGCTCACTGTGGCGGGCGAGGTAGTCGGCCCAGGTCGGCCCCGAGTCGAACGACTTGCGGTGCAGCTGGTACGGGCCGACCTTGAACTCGGCGTCGCTGCGCACGATACCGACGCGCTCCAGGGCAGTCCTGATACGCCGCGACCGCGGTCCGTCGATCCGGCGGCGCTCGTCGCGCGGCGGCTCGCCCAGCATGGCGGCCAGCTGGTGGACGGTGTAGAGGCCGTGCTGGTCGTGGGCGGGCAGCCGGTTCTTCAGCGAGGAGTCGGTGAAGCAGACCGCCTCCGACACCCACACTTTCTCGCCGTTGCGCGCCAGCAGCCCGGCCAGCTCCTTCGCCTTCTTGTTCGCCAGGTGAAGGGGGTTGCCGTGCGAGATCTGCCGCCCGCTGGGCTGGGCCTGCAGCCAGGTGCCGTTCCGCGACTCGACCGAGCCGTGCCAGTCCTTCAGCTCGATCAGATACACCCCGCCGGGGGCGACGACCAGCAGGTCGACCTCGCGGACGTGCCCCGTGTTCGCCGTGAAGGTGAAGTTCGACCAGGCACGCCATGGATCGTTGTCCGGGAGTTTCTCCCGGACGGCCTCCAGGCCCCGCCGCTCATGCTGGAACTCGGATTCGGTGACCGTCGTCCACCGGCCGTCCCGCATGCGCCATCCCCGCTTCACATCTGTGGCAATTTGTCACGATTTGCGACTGCTGGGCAGCCAAATCCCCACCTCAGATCGTAACGGGTCGGGCATCCGTCAGCGCTCCCATAACGGCTGTCCCCCTCCCCCCGCTCCACGACCACCCCTCCGCCGCCGGCACTCCGGGAAGGCCGGGGATGCTTTCGAGCTCCCGCGCACCGGCCACTGAAGCTCTTTATCGATCCCCCTTACGACAATCCGCTCTTATGATTACCTGCGTGAAGCGTGAGTCTTTCGTTATGGTGCATGTCGGTCAGCGTCCGGAGTCCCAGCTCAACCTGGAGTACGGGCTCGAGACCTGTTCCTGGGGCTTTCCGAAATCGAAACCCGAGTACAGGTCGGCTCGTCCACGTTTCGCCGTGCTGGCCACCGGAGCGGGCCCGCGGGTGCCCCTCGGTGAGTGGCTCACGCGGCGGATCGATCTGTGGCTGTGCGAAGTCCGCACGGACTTCTACGAAGGGCGCGCGCCCCACTGGCCCGACGAGGAAGCCGAGAACACCGTCAAGTACCCGGTCCGCTTCGGGATCGAGCCGCTGGCCGTGGTTCGCGACGTATCGCTTGACGAGCACGGTCCTTGGGGGCTGGCCGGCAGCGACGCCATCCGCCGTTCCGGGACCGAGCGGGGCATCGGCAAGCTCTGCGAGCTGGACCCACAGCCGCTGCTCGACGCCGCGGGCATCCAGGCCGACTGGGCGCAGCGGCAGAACGTTCCCCTGAACCGCGCGCCGCGGTTCACGACGGAACAGGTCGAGGCGCCCAAGCGCCCGGGGCGCGGCGCCGGGTTCATCTCCGATCCCAAAAAGCGGAAGGCCATCGAACTCCACGCGGAGAACATGGCCGTCGCTCACTACGAACGACAGGGATGGACCGTCGAACGCCTGGGTAAACCCTACGACTTGCACTGCACGCGCGCGCGGGAGGAGCGGCGCGTCGAGGTCAAGGGAACGACGGGCGCGGCCACGAGCGTGGAATTGACGATCAACGAGGTCGAGCACGCGCGTAACCCGCGGCACACCGTGGATCTGTACGTGGTCAGCGACATCGTCGCCGACGCGCGCAGTTCCGACTACGCCATGAGCGGAGGAAGGGTGTCGCACTTCGAGGACTGGTACCCGGAAGAGGAAGATCTGCGTCCCCGACGGTTCGAGTACCGCCTGCCGTTCGCCGACTGACCCGCCCCGTCCCGACCCCTCTTCTGCCGATGCGCCTTCGCCCCGTCGCGGGCCGTAATCGTACGGAGTTCTTCTGTGGCCCTCTTGCGTATGTCAGCCCGTGCCCTGGAACGCGCCGACCCCGGTTCGCTGGCCGAGTCCTTGGCCGAACGGTCCCTTGCGGAACTCCTCCGTTCGGCGGCGGGCGCCGAGGTCCGGGCATGGCGCAACAGCCTTCCCGCTCTTGCCCGGGTGCTGTGCGACGCGGGCCTGGAAGAGGTGGAAGTGCTGCTCGAGTACAGGATGCCGTTGAGTAGCCTGCGCGCGGACGCCATTCTGGTCGGCACGCACCCGAACACCGGCAGACCCTCCTATGTCGTGGTCGAGCTCAAGCAGTGGAGCGAAGCCCGGATGGTCCCCGAAACGACGGATCTCTGCTGGCTACCGCGAGACGGCTTCCAAGCCCACCTCCACCCGGTCGCCCAGGTGCGCCGGTACTGCGAATACCTGCGGGACTTCACTGCCTTGCTGGGTGACCCGGGCCACCACGTCACGGGGGTTGCCTACCTCCACAACGCCCAGGACCGGGACGTGACCGAACTGCTCGCAACGGGCGATGCGCGAGCACACCTTTTCACCGACAGCTCACGTGGCCAACTCATTCGGCACCTGCAGAACCAGATTTCGCCCCTCGACGGGGCTCTCGATGCGGACGCGCTGTTGGAGAGCCCCGTCGTCCCGGGTCAGCAGCTCATGCGAGTGGCCGCCGAGGAGATCATCGACGGTGGCAAGTTCCACCTCATGGACGAGCAACAGGTCGCGGTTTCCCTGGTCAAGCGTGCCGTCGCCATCTCGCGGCAGTCGGACCGCAAGGAAGTCATCGTAGTGACCGGAGGGCCCGGATCGGGCAAGAGCCTGATCGCCCTGCATCTGATGGGCCATCTCGGCAGAAACAGCCGCAGCGTCGTCCATGCGACAGGCTCCAAGTCGTTCACCACCACGCTGCGGCACGTCGTCGAGCGGAAGAACAAGCGCGTCGCCAAGCTCTTTCGCTACTTCCTCGACTTCGGCAGCGCGGAGAAGAACGCACTCGACGTCATCGTCTGCGACGAGGCACATCGGATCCGCCACCGTCCGGACAAATCCAACTCTCCGGACGCTACCCGGAACAGGCGAAGCCAGGTCGCCGAACTCATCGATGCCGCCAGGGTCCCGGTCTTCCTCCTCGACGAGCACCAAGTCGTACGGCCTGACGAGATGGGCAGCGTGAGAGAGATCGATGCTGCGGCCAAGGCGCGCGGATGTGACGTGCGCCATGTCGACCTCAACGAACAGTTCCGCTGTGGCGGCAGCCGCGCCTACGAGAGGTGGCTCCTTCGGCTGCTGGACCTGGAACCCGGCGGACCGACGTGCTGGACACCTGAGCCCAACTTCGAGTTGCTGCTCGCCGATACCCCCCAGCAGCTGGAAACCTATCTCCGCGCACGGCAGGAGTCCGGCTCCACGGCCCGCATGACCGCAGGCTTCTGTTGGCCCTGGAGCGCCCCGCGCCAGGACGGCACCCTGGTCGACGACATCGTCATTGGGGGCTGGCGCCGGCCCTGGAACGTCAAAGGCGAGCGCGAAGTGCCCGGTGGGCCGCGGTCCTCCCTCTGGGCCACCGAGGCGGGCGGCATCGGTCAGGTCGGCTGCATCTACACGGCCCAGGGATTCGAATATGCCTGGAACGGCACCATCCTCGGCCCCGACCTGGTCTGGCGCGGCAACGGATGGCATGCCGTCAAGGACGAGTGCAAGGACAGCAGCTTGAAGGCGGCGTCCCCTCAAGATTTTTCGCGCCTTCTGCGCAACCGGTACAAAGTGCTCTTGACGCGCGGCCTGACCGGAACCGTACTGTTCTCCACCGATCCCGAAACGCAAGCCAAACTGCGCACGCTCATCCCGGGCAGGGTTGCTCCGTAGCAACGGCAGGACGGCGGCGCCATGCCGAAGAGCGTGGCCGAGGAGCAGGACCTGAAGGCGTGCGGACACTGCAAGCGACTCGACGGACGGCACTGACGTCACGGAAGAAGCGGTCGGCCCTGCGGAGGCAGGTCCGACCTCACCGAAGTCGCCGATCCGCTCCGGTTCGTCGCGGCCGGTACCGGCCACTCGCTCGCTCGCTGAACGATCGGATCACGCGGGCACCCCTCGCGGCTTCGGCTCCGAGGCTGTGCCATTCCATGAGCGTCGGGGTCGGGGCCCGTCACGCGGCCTGGCGACCGTCTGCCGCCAACAGCATCCGCCTGGGCATACGCCAAGACCCCGTCCTCAGCGAAACCGCTGATGGCGGGGTCTTCAGGCACCTTTCACAAGGTGCCCCCGGCAGGATTCGAACCTGCGCACCCGGCTCCGGAGGCCGATGCTCTATCCCCTGAGCTACGGGGGCGTTCCGCCGTCTTGCCTGGCGACGAGAGAAACCTTACCAGCTTCGACGGGGTGGCCGTGAACAGGTATTTCGGCTCAGGCGGAGGCGCGCTTGGCGCGCGTGGTGGTGGCCTTCTTCGTGGCGGTCTTCTTGGTGGCTGTCTTCGCGGTGCTCCTGCCCGCGGCCTTGCCGGTCGAGGCGCGCTTCGCGGGCGCCGCCTTCTTCGCGGCGGTCTTCTTCGCCGCCGTCTTCCTGGCCGGCTTGCGCTCGCGGTCCGTGAGCGGGGTGACCTCGGCCTCGGTGGCGGGGCCGTCCTCGCCGCGGGACTTCTGGGCCGCGCGGACGCTGTTCTCCAGGGCTGCCATCAGGTCGATGACCTTGCCGCCGCCGGTCTCCGCCGGTGCGCGCGGTGGGGCCGGTTCACCCTCGGCCTTGGCGGCGATCATCTCCTCGACGGCTTCGCGGTAGTCGTCGTGCAGGGAGTCGAGGTCGACCGTGCCCAGGGTGTCCATCAGGGCGTCGGCCAGGTCGAGTTCGGCGTCGCGCACCGTGACGCCCGTCTCCGGTGCGACGCCCTCGGGGGCGCGGATCTCGTCCGGCCAGAGCAGGCCGTGCATGACGATGACATCGTCGACCACCCGGAGCATGCCGAGCCGCTCGCGCCCGCGCAGGGCGAACTTGGCGATCGCGACCTTCTTGCCGCGCTTCAGCGCCTCCCGCAGCAGGGTGTACGGCTTGGCGGCGGGCACGCCGCTCGCGGAGAGGTAGTACGCCGTGTCCATCTGGAGGGGGTCGATCTCGCTCGCGGGGACGAACGCGACGATCTCGATCGTCTTCGCCGTGGGCAGCGGCAGCGCGGCGAGGTCCTCGTCGGTGATCGGGATCATCACGCCGCCCGCGTCCTCGTACGCCTTGCCGATGTCCGGCGCCGTCACCTCCTCGCCGTCCAGTTCGCAGACCTTGCGGTAGCGGATCCGGCCGCCGTCGTCCTTGTGGATCTGGCGGAAGGAGATCGAGTGGTTCTCGGTGGCGTTGACCAGCTTGATCGGGATGCTGACCAGCCCGAAGGAGATCGCGCCGTTCCATATGGATCGCACAGTTCATCCCGCCTTCTTCCGGTATCGGTGCGATTCTCATCGTATGACGCCTATCACGGAGGTGGAGGGGCGGAGCCTGGCGCTCAGCAACCTGGACAAGGTCCTGTACGCCGCCACCGGCACCACCAAGGGCGAGGTCCTGCACTATTACGCCCGTACGGCCGCCCCTCTGCTGGCCCATCTCGCCGACCGGCCCGTCTCCTTCCTGCGCTATCCCGACGGCCCCGACGGCCAGCGCTTCTTCACCAAGAACCCGCCGCCGGGCACCCCCGACTGGGTACGGATCGCCGACGTGCCCAGAAAGTCGGCCGACACCGGCCGGCAGGTGGTCGTGGCGGATCTGGCGTCGCTGATGTGGGCGGCCAACCTGGTCGTGGAGTTCCATACGCACCAGTGGCGGGCCGAGGCGCCCGGCCACGCCGACCGGCTGGTCTTCGACCTGGACCCCGGGGCGCCCGCCGGCGCCGTCGAGTGCTGCGCGGTGGCGCGCTGGCTGCGCGGGCGGCTGGGCGCGGACGGGCTGGACGCGTACGTGAAGACCTCAGGCGCCAAGGGGCTGCACGTCCTCGTACCGCTGCTCCCCGCGCCCGCAGCCGAGGTCTCCGCGTACGCCCGCGAGCTGGCCGTCGAGGCCGAGGCCGCGCTGCCGGAGCTGGTGGTGCACCGGATGGCGCGGGCGCTGCGGCCGGGGAAGGTCTTCGTCGACCACAGCCAGAACGCGGCGGCGAAGACGACGGCCGCCCCCTACACCGTGCGTGCCCAGCGGGAGCCGACCGTGTCGACGCCCGTGACCTGGGACGAGATCGAGCGCTGCGACGCTCCCGGACAGCTGGTCTTCCGGCTGGACGACCTCGCGGGACGGCTGGAGCGGTACGGGGACCTCCTCGCCCCGCTCACCGAGCGGGACCGGGCGGGCCGCCTGCCCCGGCCGTCGCCGGGGGCCGGCTGAGCCAGGTGCGGCGGTCGCGGGCGGTGGCGTACAGCGCCTCGATGTCCGCCGGTTTCAGTACGCCGCCCAGCGACGCCAGCGCCGGGATCCCCGTGTCGCGCAGCACCCGGACGTCCGCCACGTCGCCTCCGGGGCCGCCGTCCAGCGTCCGGGGCTCGGCCACGGCCAGTACGGGGCGCACGGCGGTCGCCAGCGCGAGCGCGGCGCACTCGGCGGCGTGCCACGCCCAGCGCAGTTGCGGCAGGGGCGCGGCGCGGCCCACCCGCAGCAGCGGGCCCGCGATCCGGACGCGCCGGTCGCGGGCGGCGACGGTACGTACCGCCAGCACGCCCGCAGGACCGATCGCCAGATGGTCGACGTGCGAGGGCGCGGCGCCGGGCAGCGGGATCGCGTGCAGGACGCGCCAGCCGGCGCCGTCCAGCCGGTCGAGCCGCTCGCCCACGTCGCGCTGCGCGGCCAGCTCCGCGCGCACGGCGGCCTCGCGCAGCCGCCGTCGCCACCGCTCCCCCGGCCCGCCGCCCGGGTCCGGCGCCGCGTCCAGCGCGCCGTGGAGCGCCTCGCCCGGCCGGTTGGGGGCCAGGTCGTCGTCCGGGTGGAGGGAGAGCCGGTCGAGGTCGGCGGGCGTCGGCACGGGCGGCGGCCCGACGGACACCTGGCCGGTCAGGTACGGCGCCAGCGCGGCCAGCACCTCGTCGCGCCCGGCCCCGGGGAACAGGCTGATCCGGCCGGCGTCCCTGTCGTACCAGGCGACGGTCGTCCCGTCCCGCCGGGTGACGAGCAACCGGCCGGGACCGCCCCGGCCGCCCGGCGTGACGCGTAATCGGGTCATGGCGTCTCACCCCCATGACCATGGGAACAGCCTCCGGGGCGCCGGGCAAGACAGCGTGGGCGCGGCCCCGGGCGACGGGAGGGCAGCGGCCCCGGGCGACGGGAGGGCAGCGGGACCGGGCGGCGGGACAGGGCAGCGGGACCGGGCGGCAGGACCGGACAGCGGGACCGGGCAGCGAGGCCGGACAGCGGGACCGGGCAGCGGATGAGCCGCCGCCGGGGTGGCCGGACGCCCACCGGCCATGAAATGCGACTTAAAGCATCTTTCTCGCCATAAAGTGACAGACCTACCTAGATCGTTCGATCGTTCGTTCCAGGAGCGTCTTGCCCCCTCGCCGCGTCGCAGCCGGAACAGCGCTGGCCACCACCGCCGCGCTGGCCCTGGCCCTGTCCGCGTGCGCCGGGCAGAGCGGGCTCAGGAGCGCGGGCCCGACGCCGACCGCGATCGGGCCGGTGCGCCTGTGGCCCGGTCTCCCGCCCATCTCGGCGCCGCCGCTCGACTTCGGGGAGTCCACCCGCGAGCGCGTTCCCGGCATCGAGGTCGCCCACGACGACATCGACACGGTGAGCCCGGTCGCCGTCGTACGGGCGGAGGTCGCCGCCCACCCCGACGACGTGACCGGCGTCGACGGGCTCCCCCGGGAGACCGCCGCACGGCTCGCCGAGTGCGGGGAGGGGGCCCGGCGCGGCCCGGGGTGCCCGGTCCTGCGCGCGTACCACCACGATCTGACCGGCAACGGCCGCGACGAGCTGATCATCGGCATCGAACTCCCCTATCAGCAGCTCGCCGTCCGCTGCTACACGGCGGAGAAGGGCGCGCTGATCCGGATCATGTCCACCTCGGACCAGATCGTCGGCGCGGAACTGGCGGGCAGAGACCTGGTTCTGCGGGTGGTCTCGGCGGGCATCCCCGGCTACGAGTACCGGACCGCCTGGTCCTGGGACGGCCGCCGGGGGACGATGCTGCCCACCCGGGACGAGATCGTCCCGGCCGTGACCCCGGCGCCCTCGGGGCGCCCGAGGGTACGGCGGGGACCACTCCCCGGCCAAGTGGGCCCGTCGCTCCCCGGCCAAGTGGGCCCGTCGTTCCCCGGCCCGGTGAGGTCTCCGCTCCCCGGCCCGGTGGGGTCGCCCGTGCCCGGTGCGGTGGGCCCGTCGCTCCCCGGCCAAGTGGGCCCGTCGTTCCCCGGCCCGGTGAGGTCTCCGCTCCCCGGCCCGGTGGGGTCGCACCTGCCCGGTGCGGTGGGCCCGTCGCGGCCGGGCACCACCGGTTCCCCGCCTTCCGGCCCCGGCGGGCCGTCCCCGCTGGGCCATGTGGGCCACCATGCCCTCCTCGCGGCCTCCGACCACGCGAGCCCCCCATGACGCCCCGGCCGACGCGACCCCGGCTGCCCGCCTGGAGCGCCACCCTCACCTGGAAGGCCGCCGTCTTCATCACGGTGATGTGCTGCGCGCTGGCCGCGCTGCTCGGCGCGCTCGTCCATGTCTCGGTCACCCGTCAGACCGTCAATTCCGCGCGGGAGAAAGCACTCTCCCGGCTGACCTCGGTCACCCGGACGTACGAGGCAGGTGAGCCGCTCCCGCGCTTCGCCGGGCTGGACGCCCCGGGGCTGCCGGAACCGCTGCGCGCGCTCGCGCTGCGCGGCAGGCGCGGCACGATGGTCGCGGACTTCGACGGACGGCCCACCATGTGGGCGGCCGGGCCCGCCGACGGCAGGACGCTCGTCGCCCGCGTCGACTACACGCTCAGCCAGAACACCATCACCAATCTGGACCAGGCGATCCTCGGCTCCTCCGCGCTCGCCATCGGCGCCACTCTCCTCGTCGGCGCCTTCGCCGTCACCCGGGTGACCCGGCGGCTGCATCTGACGGCGCGGGTGGCCCGGCGGATCGGCGCGGGCGATCTGGACGCGCGCGTCAACGACCCCCGCGCGAAAGGCCCTTCGCGCCCGCAGGACGAAGTGGCCACGGTCGCCGCCGCGCTGGACACCATGGCCTCGACGCTCCAGGACAAGCTGCTGAGCGAGCAGCGCTTCACCGCCGACGTGGCCCACGAGCTGCGCACCCCGCTGACCGGGCTCTCGGCCGCCGCCGAACTGCTGCCGGAGAGCCGGCCGACCGAGATGGTGCGCGAACGGGTGCGGACGATGCGCACGCTGACCGAGGACCTGCTGGAGATCTCACGGCTCGACGCCCGTACGGAGCAGGTGGATCTCGCCGTCCATCCGCTGGGGCCGCTGGTCGCGGGGGTGGTGCGCGCCTCCGGCACGCAGTGCGAGGTACGGATCGTGCGCGACGTCCCGGTGGAGACGGACCGGCGGCGGCTGGAGCGGGTGCTCGGCAACCTCGTCGCCAACGCGCACCGGCACGGCGGCCCGCCCGTGGTGCTGACCGTGGACGGGCCGACCGTGACCGTACGCGATCACGGCGCGGGCTATCCGGCGTATCTGCTGGAGCACGGGCCGCAGCGGTTCCGTACGGAGGGCGGCGGCAAGGGGCACGGGCTGGGGCTGACCATCGCCGTCGGCCAGTCGGCGGTGATCGGGGCCGGGCTGGTGTTCGGCGACGCGCCGGACGGCGGGGCGCTGGCGCGGCTGACGCTGCCCGCGTACGTACCCGATGGCACATCAGATCAGGGCCTCGGAGAACCGGACGGCCGGTCACCGGACAGCCCGTCACCGGGCGGCCGTCCGCCGGGGACCCACCCACCGTAAAAAGTGCGGACCTTGAGCAGCCGACCTAGCGTGAACCACGCGAGGTCGGCCGGTCGCACGGCCCGTCGCCCCGCGCCGCAGGTTCCAGGCACCCAGGCACACCAGGAACACAGGAGTCACCATGCACGTGCGTTCCCTCGGCCGTACCGCCGCCACCCTCGCCGTCACCACCGTCGCCGCCGCGGCGCTCGCCCTCACCGCGGTCGCCCCGGCGAGCGCGGCGCCCACCACCACCGCGGCGGCCAGCACCGCGGAAACCGCCGCCGCGCCCGCCGTCTCCGTCCTGGCCGCGCCCGGCGACTACCTGGGCGAGGTCACGGCCAGGACCGGACTGCTGCTCCACGACAAGCCGTACCGCAGCGCCCGTGTCGTCGGCTCGGTCGAGTACGGCCAGATCGTCCGGATCTTCTGCCGGGTGAACGCCGACGACGTCGAGGGGAACAGCACCTGGTACCTCCTCGCGGACGGCCGCTGGGCCTGGGCGTCGGCCAAGTACATCCGCAGCATCGGCGCGGTCCCCCACCTCTGCTGACCGCGCGCCTCCGCCGACCACGCCCCTCCCCCACCACTCCCGACGGGACGCCGCTCCCGACGGGACGCCACTCCCGACGGGACGCCGCACCTGACGGGACGCCACTCCTGACAGGCGCCACTCCCGACAAGGCGGCATGCCTTACGCGCCCGCACCCCCATAAGCGGACATAAGGCATGCCGCCTTGCTACGTTGCCGGACATGACCGCAACGACGGCGGACGCTCCCCCGCCCGCGCCACGCCTGCGCAGGCGGCGCGGCGTCGAACTCTCGCTCCTCGTCTGCGCCGTCCTCGTCTCCGTCTTCGGCTACATCAGCGTCGGCCTCGGCAAGAACCACACCCTGCCGCCGGACGCGGCCGGTTACGGCGCCGGTCTCGGGGCCCTGGCCCTCCTCGCGCACATCGCGGTACGGCTGCGCGCCCCGTACGCGGATCCGCTGCTGCTGCCCATCGCGATCCTGCTCAACGGCCTTGGCCTGGTGCTGATCTACCGGCTCGACCTGGAGACCCCGAACGACCGGGCAGCGCCCACCCAGCTGATCTGGTCGACGCTGGGCGCCGCGCTGTTCATCGCCGTCGTCGCGTTCCTGCGCGACCACCGGGTCCTCCAGCGGTACGCCTATCTCTCGGTGGCCACCGCGCTGGTCCTGCTGATCGTGCCGATCTTCTTCCCCGCCGTGAACGGCGCGAAGATCTGGATCAGGTTCGGCGGATTCTCCATCCAGCCGGGCGAGTTCGCCAAGGTGCTGCTCGCGGTCTTCTTCGCGGCGTACCTCGCCGCCAACCGCAACGCCCTCGCGCACACCGGACGCAGGCTCCGGCGGCTCCAGCTGCCCACGGGGCGGGTGCTCGGCCCGCTCGTCGCCATCTGGGCGCTCAGCGTGCTCGTCCTGGTGCTCGAACGGGACCTGGGCACCTCGCTGCTCTTCTTCGGACTCTTCGTGATCATGCTGTACGTGGCGACGGGCCGCACCGGCTGGATCGCGGTCGGGCTGCTGCTCGCGGCCGTCGGCGCGTTCGCCGTCGGCTCGCTGGAACCCCACGTACACAGCCGGGTGGAGGACTGGCTGAACCCGTTCGCCTCCATCGAGGCGGGACGCGGGCCGGGTCAGCTGGCCCAGTCGCTCTTCGCGTTCGCGGCAGGCGGGATGCTCGGGACCGGTCTGGGGCTCGGCCGGTCGATCCTGATCGGCTTCGCCGCCAAGTCGGACTTCATCCTCGCGACGGCGGGCGAGGAGCTGGGGCTGGTCGGGCTGACCGCGATCTTCCTGCTGTACGCGCTGCTCGTCGCGCGCGGCTTCCGTACCGGGCTCTCGCTGCGCGATCCGTTCGGCCGGCTGCTGGCGATCGGTCTCTCCGCGATCCTGGGGCTCCAGGTGTTCGTCATCGCGGGAGGGGTGATGGGGCTGATCCCGCTGACCGGCATGGCGATGCCGTTCCTCGCGCAGGGCGGCTCGTCCGTCGTCACCAACTGGGTGATGGTGGCGCTGCTCATCCGGCTCAGCGACTCGGCGCGCAGGCCGCGCCCGGGGGAGGACCCGCGATGACGCGATACATCCGGCGGACGGCCGTCTTCTTCCTCCTCCTGCTGGCCGCCCTGCTGGTCAACTCGGCGCGGATCCAGGTGCTCGACGCTGACTCGCTCGACCACAACCAGGGCAACCGCCGCGACACGGTGGCCCGTTACTCGCAGCCGCGCGGCCCGATCCTGGTCGACGGCAAGGCGGTCACCGGCTCCCGGGACACCGGTCAGCAGCTGCGCTACGAACGCACCTACCTCCAGGGCCCGCTGTACGCGCCGGTCACCGGCTACGCCTCGCAGACGTACGGCACGACACTGCTGGAGAACGCCGAGGACTCCGTCCTGTCCGGTACGGACCCGCTGCTCGCCCCGTTCCCCTTCTGGAACGACATCACCCGGGGCCGCAGCCCCGGCGGCAAGGTCGCCACCACCATCAAGGCGGCCCCGCAGCGCGCCGGGTACGAGGGGCTCGCCGGCCGGCGAGGCGCGGTGGTGGCGGTCGAGCCGTTCAGCGGCCGGATCCTGGCCCTGGTGAGCAGCCCGTCCTACGACCCCGGGCTGATCTCGGGTACGGGTACGGCGGTCACCGACGCCTGGACCGGGCTGAACGACGAGGCGGCGCAGCCGATGCTCAACCGGGCCATCCGGCAGACCTATCCGCCCGGCTCGGCCTTCAAGATCGTGACGGCGGCAGCCGCGCTGGACGCCGGGACGGTCACCGATGTCGAGGCACCCACGGACATCCCGGAGCCGTACGTCCTGCCGGGGACGGACACCACGCTGCCCAACGAGGCGGAGGGGTGCGACCGGGCGTCGCTGGAGTACGCGATCAGATGGTCGTGCAACACGGTGATGGCCGGGCTCGGGGTGGAGACGGGGCTCCCGGCGATGGTGAAGTCGGCGGAGAAGTTCGGCTTCAACGACGCGGGGATCAGGATCCCGTCCGGGGTGGCGGCCTCGAACTTCGACACGCGGATGAGCGACGACCAGTTGGCGCTGTCGTCGATCGGGCAGTTCGACACCCGGGCCACTCCGCTCCAGATGGCGATGGTCGCCTCGGCCGTCGCCAACGGCGGGGAGCTGAAGTACCCCTTCCTGGTGGACCGGACGCTGGCCTCGGACGGCGACACCCTCACCCGTACCGGCGAGCGGACCTACCGGCGGGCGATGAACCCGCTGACGGCGAACCGGCTGCGGCAGATGATGATCGGCGTCGTCGAGGACGGCACGGGCACCAACGCGGCGATCGACGGCGCGACGGTCGGCGGCAAGACGGGGACGGCGCAGCACGGGGTGGGCAACTCCGGTACGCCGTACGCCTGGTTCATCGCGTGGGCGCAGGCGGGCGATTCGAGCCGGCCCGCCGTGGCGGTGGCGGTGGTCGTGGAGGACGCGGAGGCGGACCGGGCGGACATCAGCGGGGGCGGCGACGCGGCGCCGATCGCGCGAGCGGTGATGGAGGCGGCGCTGAACGAGTGAGCGGAGCGGCGGAGCAGGGCCACCTCCGTCGTGCTCGTGGCGGGCGCCTTCGCGGGCTGCGTCACTCTCCGGCCCCAGGACGGCGGCCGGTGGCTGGAGCACTTCTACCTCTCCCCCGCCGTCCAGGGCCGGGGCCTCGGCTCGGCGGTGCTGGGCTCGCTGCTGGCGCGGACCGACGCCGAGGACGCGGCCGTACGGCTGGACGTGGTCCGGGGCAGCGCGGCCAGGCGGCTCTACGAGCGGCACGGGTTCACGGTGGAGTGCGAGGACCCGATCGACGTGTACATGGTCCGCCCACCGGGCGGGAGCCCCGGCGCGCCGCCTCAGGCCCACGCGGGTGCCCAGGTGCCGGTGTCGGGGCGGCCCGGGTAGGCGGAGGTGAGATGCCGGCGCAGCACGGCGAGGGCGGGGTGCGGGTTGTCGGTGCGCCAGATCAGCGAGTGCGGGTAGACCGGGGTCGGGTCACGCAGCGGGATGCGCCGCAGGTCGTGGCCCGCGGGCCAGACCAGCGGAGTCCGCTCGCTGACGAAGGTCGCCAGTGTGGTGGAGTCCGCGATCGTGTCGAGGAGCGGCTCGATACCGAAGTTGGGGCCGACCGTGTCGATGGTGAGCCCGAACGCGGCGGCGAGTTCGTCGTAGTAGGCGGCCCACTCGGTGCCGGGGAGGTTGCCCGGCATCCAGATCCGGCGCCCGGCGAGCTGGGCGGGCGCGATCGCGTCGGCGGCGGCGAACTCGTGCGCCGGTCCGGTGAACAGGTACAGCGGTTCGTCGAAGACCGGAGCGGCCTCGACACCGTCGGGGAGCGGCCGGCCCCGCATCGTCACGGTGCGGAAGGTCGCGTCGATCATCCCCGACCGGACGGCGGCGATGGCCGTCTCGTGGTCGAACAGGGTGACGACGTCCAGCTCGGTCTCCGGATAGACGCGGTGGAAGTCGCGCAGCAGACCCGCCACGGAGAGCCGACGGCCGAGCACATCGACGCGCAGCGCCCGCCGCCCCGGCAGCACGGAAGCCGCCGCCCGCTCCTCGGCCTGGAGGAGGGCCCGCGCGTAGGGCAGGAACGCCTGCCCGTCGATGGTGAGCCGGGCTCCGCGGGCCGTACGGCTGAAGAGCCGCACGCCGAGGTCCTTCTCCAGCGCGGCGACGCGCTTGGACACGGCCTGCGGGGTGATCGACAAGTCGACGGCGGCTTCCTGGAACTGTCCCGCGTCCGCGGCGGAGACGAAGGTATGCACGGCGATGAGGTCCACGCCGACCATCCTAGAGGGACAACCGATCGTTGTTTCCACGCGGCGAAATGATGGCTTTGCCGCCTCGCGCCGGGATCACTTAGCCGCCTCTGGCCAACGGACGGTTTCGCAGGGTAAGGCCGCGCCGGATCTGCCCCGTCACCCTGAGCCGACCGCCGCCTGACCGCCTGACCGCCCGACTCAACCGACTCACCGACTCGCCGACTCGCCGACTGACCGACTAGCCGAGCGGCTCGCGGCGGGCGCGCCAGATCGCCGGGACCGCGTCCGTGCCCGTGCGGGCCGCGACGATGCCCCCCGTGATGGCGCAGGTGGTGTCGGTGTCACCGCCGCCCTCCGCCGTGGCCCAGAGCGCCGCCGTCAGGTCGTCGCGGTGTCTGACCGCCGTCCAGACCGCGAAGGGGACGGTGTCGTCGGCGCGGATACGGCTTCCGCTGCCGAGGAGTCCGGCGGCGGCGCGGGGCTCGGTGGCGAAGGGGAGTTCGGCGGCGCGCGCCAGACCGTCCCGTACCGGCCCCTTCGGGGTGGCCTCGGCGACCGCCGCGACGGTCAGCTCGCACCGTACGGACAGGGCCGCCGCCACGGCGACCGCCACCGCGCCCGCGATGCCCTGCGGGTGCGCGTGGGTGACCTCCGCCGAGCGCGCGGCCTGTTCGGCGACGAGGTCGAGGTCGGCGGCGAACCGGGCGCCGAGGGGCGCGACGCGCATGGCGGCTCCGTTGCCGAGGCTGCCGCCGCCGTCGAACAGCCCGGCGGCGAGGGTGCGCCAGCTCTCCGGTTCCGCGAGGAGCGCGGGCAGCAGCATGTGCATGCCGTATCCGTAGCCCCGGCCGGGGTCGGCCTCGAACGCGAGGGCGAAGGCGAGCGCCAGCCGGTCCTGGTCGATCACGCCGCACTCGTCGAGGACGCGGTGGATCGCGAGCGCCATCGCGGTGTCGTCCGTCCAGAGCCACTCGGACTCCGCCGGGGTCTCCCTGGCCGCGATCTCGTCGTACGCGCGCCGCGGTTCACGGAAGAGCGGGAACCAGCGTTCGCCGAAGGCGTCGCCCAGGGCGAGCCCTTCGAGGCTGCGCCGGGCGGCGGCGAGGCCGACCACACGGTCGGGGCCGACCACACGGTCGGGGCCAGGGTCTGAGGCGCTGCGGGGGTCCGGGTCTCGGGCGGTCATACCGGCCATCGTGCCGTGAACCGGCGCGTCCGTGCCGCACTATTCCCTCGTATATCCAGTATGAAGGGTCGGAAGGGCCGAATCCGTCCTCCTGGCGGACGATTTCCCGCCGTCCAGGGGCAGTTACCGTCCCTCCTATGCCAACAACCCCCCTTTCAGAGGCACTTCTTCATGCCCACGACCACGGCGGCGACGGCCCGCCGCTCGTGCTCCTGCACGGCTCGGGCCGGTCCCGCGCCGACTGGACCGCCGTGGCGCCGCTCCTCACCCACCGGCACCGGGTGCTGGCGGTCGACCTGCCGGGCCACGGAGGCTCCGAACACACCGAGGGCCCCTGGTCGTTCGACGGTGCCGTCGCCGCGCTGGAGCGGGTGCTGGTCGCGTACGGCATGCCGGACGCGCTGCCGGTGGGGCACTCCCTGGGCGGCATGGTCGCGCTGCACCACGCGGCCCGGCGCGGGGGGAGGTCCGGCGGTGACGGCGCGGGCGCGCCCCCGGGCGCGGTCGATCTGGACGGCTTCTGGTGGGGCAGGCCCGAGCAGTACCCGGGGCTCGACCGGGAGGCGGTGGTCAGCGGTCTCGCCCGGATCGGGGAGTTGATCCGTTCGGCCGCCGGACAGATCGCCGAGCCCGATCACTCACCCAACAGGCAGCGTACGCGGGCCTGTTCGGCATTCCGTATGCGCGAGCGGAGGCCGCCGCGCGCGGTGCGGTCCGGGAACTGCCCGACGGCCGCTTCCAGACACTGCCCGTACGCGAACGGGCGCTGGAGATGTACACGGCGCTGGACGGCCTCGACCTGATGGCGCTGGTACGGAGCGTGCCGTGTCCCGTCCTGTGCGTACGGGGCCGCCGGGCGCAACCGCCGACGCCGGGCATGGAGTGGTTCGAGGAGCTGACCGCCGCGTACGCGAAGGGGCTCGACCGGGACCTCGCGGCGGCACGGGCCGAGCGGGACTCACTGACCGTCGAGGACATCGACGCCACCCACGCGATGCTGCTGGAGGAGCCGGAGGAGATCGCCGCGCTCGTGCTCGCCTTCACCGGCACCTTGTGACGACAGCGGTGACGGCCGTACCGGCGACCGCTGTTGGGCAGCGCGTCGACAACTGGCGCTTCGGGGATTGACGTCCTTACTGACACGGAGTCTCATAAGGAGTGACCGCCGGTAACCCAGCCATGAGGTGTACTCAGCCATGACGCCACCCCCGCCGCCGCCACGGCCCGTCACATCGCCGACGCCCGCCACCGCCGACGACGTACAGCTGCTCCGCGACGCGCTCGGCCCGCTCAGGGACCGCGAGCAGGTCGCCGCGCGGCTGCTCGAAGCCTCCGCCGCACACTCCTTCGACCCCGACGGGGAACTCGACTGGGACACCCCGTTCGAGGACGGGAAGTGGTTCTGGCCGCCGGAGCTGATCTCGCTCTACGGCACCCCGCTCTGGGAGAGGATGTCCGAGGAGCGGCGGATGGACCTGGCCAGGCACGAGTCGGCGTCGCTGGCCTCGCTGGGCATCTGGTTCGAGATCATCCTGATGCAGCTGCTGGTGCGGCACATCTACGACAAGCCGGTGACCAGCAACCATGTCCGCTACGCGCTCACGGAGATAGCGGACGAGTGCCGGCACTCGATGATGTTCGCCCGGCTGATCCAGCGGGGCGGCACGCCCTCGTACCCGGTGCCCAGGCGCTACCACCAGCTCGCGCGCGTCCTGAAGACCGTCTCGACCACTCCGGGCTCCTTCGCCGCGACGCTCCTCGGCGAGGAGATACTCGACTGGATGCAGCGGCTCACCTTCCCCGACGAACGCGTCCAGCCGCTCGTGCGCGGCGTGACCCGTATCCACGTCATCGAGGAGTCGCGCCATGTCCGTTACGCCCGGGAGGAGTTGCGGCGCCAGATGGTGACCGCGCCCCGCTGGGAGCGGGAGTTCACCCGGCTCAGCTGCGGCCAGGCCGCGAAGGTCTTCTCCGTCTGCTTCGTCAACCCGCGTGTGTACGAGGATATCGGCCTCGACCCACGGGAGGCCGTCGCCCAGGTACGGGCCAGCGGGCACCGCCGAGAGGTGATGCGGTCGGGCGCGAAGCGGCTGACGGACTTCCTGGACGACATCGGCGTATTGCGCGGGCCGGGACGCCGGATGTGGCAGGCGTCGGGGCTGCTGGCCTGAGGCGCGGGCTACGCGGCGGTGAGGCGGGCCTCGTGCCGGTAGTCGGTGGGCGGGACGCCGTAGGCGGCGCGGAAGGCGCGGCTGAAGGCGGCGGCGTGGTGGAAGCCCCAGCGGGCGGCGATGTCGTGGACGGGCACGGTCCGCAGCGCCGGGTTGGCCAGGTCGTGGCGCGCGCGTTCCAGGCGCTGGTGCCGGATGGCGGCGGAGACGGTGACGCCCTCTTCCCGGAAGAGACGGTGCAGGTAGCTGAGGGAGATGTGGTGCGCGGCGGCCACGACGGGCGGGGTCAGCTGCGGATCGTGCAGGTTCTGCCGGATGAACGCCCGTACGCGTTCCATCATGGCCCGGTGGCGCGTCTCCGGCGGCAGGGCCGCCTCGGCGTCGAGCAGTTGGGCGAACCAGGCCGCCAGCAGGTCGAGCAGGACGGTGCCCAGGCGCGGCGCCTCGGACTGCTGGAGGACGTCGGACTCCCGGTTGAGCCCGGTGAGGAAACCGGTCAGCAGAGCCCCCGTCCCCTCTTGTCCCGGCAGAGGTCTTCCGAGCAGGTGCCGGACCCGGTCGGGCGAGGCGGGCAGCAGCGCCTTGGGGAACTCCACCCCCACTCCGGTGATCATGCGACGGTCCCGGTCGTCCGGCGGAACCACTTCATAGGGCTGCGAGGTGTCGGCCACCCACACGTCGGACGGACCGTAGGTCTCGGTCCGTCCGACGTGGTCGAGCCCCAGCCCGCCACCGAGCACCAGCGACAGGTGGTACTCCTCGGGGTCGGACTGCCGAATCAGTTTCGCGTTCCGCCGGAACCGCGCGGGCAGGAACGACGCCGGCCACACGGTCACCGGCCCCAGCCGCAGCAGCCGCTGCTCAGCCCAGTAATCGAGGGCGTGGTCGCTGCTCAGGTCGCTGGGAGCGGTCGTCCGGTTGGTCAGCTCCCGCCAGTAGTCGAACCGGTCCTCCACCGGCACGTCCTCACTCCGGAACACCGTCCCGATCATCGCGCTCCCACTCCCCTGCGCTCGGCCCCCGTCGCACTCTGCCCACTGGCCGGCCTCCCGCCCACCAACGGGCAGCCTAACCGGGGGGCCGCACGGGCTCCGGCCCCCATACGGACGTACGGGACTCACGCCACCGAGGCGCTCACCTCGGACGCGAGCCACACCAGACGGGGCGAGCACCCGTCCGCCCGCCCGAAGTACCGGGCCACGTTCTCGGGCGCCGCGAGCCGCAACCGCCCACCGCCGCCGTCCACCCGCGTCACATCAGCCGCACCGTCCTCATGCGCGAGCCCCCAGGCGACGACGGCGGCGTCCTTGTCCTCCGCACCGTCGCCGTCGCGGTACTCGACGACGACGGCGAAGAGGCGGGGAGCGGTGTCGCGCACGAGTTCGTACAACTCCCGCTCGTAATCGAACGAGTTCAGGTCAAGGTCCTGCGGCGATACGGTCATGACGATCCCCTTCGGTAGACACGCCCATCCGCCTGATCGAGACGCGGCAGGGCACGGCGGAGCGAAGACGCCTTGCGGCGGGGCCACTTGGCTGTGGCTTGGTTCACACCGTAACGACGTCGCTATGATTCATCTACCTGACTGAGGAGAGAGCATCCAAATGAGTGAGGGAGAAATATGCGCCCCAAGCACCTTCCTGCCACCGTGCGACAGCGACGTCTCGGCGCGGAACTGCGCAGACTCCGCCAGCAGGCCGAACTGACCACAGCACAGGCGGGCGTGCTCGACGGCTCCTCGCAGCCGCGCATCAGCAGCATCGAATCGGGCCGTTACGCGGTGGGCGCGGACCGAGTCCGCGCCTTGGCCCGGAGCTACAGCTGCACGGACGAGGCGTACATCGAGGCGCTCACGGAGATGACCGGAGGACGGACACGGGGGTGGTGGGACGAGTACCGGACCTTGATGCCTCCGGGCGCCCTTGACCTGGCTGAACTCGAACACCACACCACGTCTATGCGAACCTCAGCCATGGGCCACCTGCCAGGACTGCTCCAGACCAGGGAATACGCCCGTGCCGTCATCAGTGATGTCGTGCCGTCGTTCGCCCCTCACGAGGTGGAACACCGCGTCTCGTTCCGGATCAAGCGACAGGTGGCGGTGTACGGGGAGAATCCGAAGCCACTCACCACAGTCCTGCACGAAGTCGCCCTGCACATGGGCTTCGGAGGCCCCGAAGTGACCCGTGGGCAGCTCAAGCACCTGCTCGAAATGAGCGAGCTGGAGCACGTCACGATCCTGGTAGTCCCTTTCGGCGCGGGCACTTTCCCCAGCGCCGGAACCGGCATCTACTACATGGCTGGCACGGTACAGGCCCTGGACACGGTCCAGCTCGACACGGACCACGGCCTCACATTCCTCGATGCGCAGCCGCAGTTGGCAAGGTACCGAATCATCCTGGACCACATTGAGCGTTGTAGCCTCAAACCATCGGGGTCCCGAGATTTGATCCGCCGCGTCGCAGCAGCTTTGTAAGAAAGGAAAGGCACATGTCCGCCCTCCACTGGCAGAAGTCCTCATACAGCGGTGACGGGAACGGCTGCGTCCACGTCGCCGCCGCCGACGACGGCACCATCAAGCTCATCGAGAGCGACGACCCCAACGTCATCGTCACCACCACCCCCGCCAAACTCCACGCCTTCATCCAAGGCATCAAAGCCGGAGAGTTCGACCACTTCGTCGCCTGAGCCCAGCAAGGAGGAGCTGAAACATGCCCGACTACAGCTGGCAGAAGTCGTCATACAGCGGCGGCGGGAACGGCTGCGTCCACGTCGCCGCCGCCGACGACGGCACCATCAAGCTCGTCGAAAGCGACGACCCCAACATCATCGTCACCACCACCCCCGCCAAACTCCACGCCTTCATCCAAGGCATCAAAGCCGGAGAGTTCGACCACCTCGTCGGCTAAGCCCAGCAAGGAGGAGCTGAAACATGCCCGACTACAGCTGGCAGAAGTCGTCATACAGCGGCGGCGGGAACGGCTGCGTCCACGTCGCCGCCGCCGACGACGGCACCATCA
>NZ_QQNA01000315.1 GCF_003346515.1 Streptomyces corynorhini | reverse complement strand
GCTCCGGCCGACTCCGGTCCCGGCCCAGGACCCGGCCCCCGGCATCGGCTCCGTGAACGTCAGCTCCGGTTCCGGCTGCCGCTCGTCCGTCAGCGCCGTGAACTCCGGCGTGGTGATCGACAGGCCCCATGCCGTCCGCTCAGCTTAAGCTCCCTCGACGGGGGCTCCGTAGCGGACGGCGAGGCGCTGGCCGAGGTGGCTTCCCTCGGCCGGGTCACCTACACGAACCCCGTCCCCCTGCCCCCTCCCGCCGGTCCTCCCCGCACCGCCGGAGGAGGCGCCCGCTCAGGTCAGTGGCCGCCCTCGCCCGGCAGGCAGGTGCCGTCCATGGTGCGCCCCGAGACCTCCGTCCCGACCTCACCGGCCGTGTCCAGCGTGCCCTTGACGCACACCCCTCTCTCACCGGCCCCGGCGCCGACCGTGAACTGCTTCGGCGAACCGCCATTCGCCCTTGTCTCCTTGAACTCGATCTCCAGCGGCGGCAGTCCGAGTGCGCCGGCCACCGCCGCGCGCAGCCGGTCCTCGGTGACGCTCCCGCCGTCGAGCTTCTTCAACGCGGCGGCCAGCGCCTCCGCCTTGGGCCGCGCCTCGGCGCGCTGGGCGTCGGTGAGGGGCCTCTCGTCGCGGTACGCGTGGTTCTCGGCCACCCGCTGTTCCCAGCTGTACGTGATGCACGGCGAGGGGGCGGCGGCCGGTGACGGGTCCGCCCCTGAGCCCGCCCCCGCGTCCTCCGGGCAGAAGGCCCTGGCCTCCCCGCCGGGCGAACCGGACGCGTGGGGCGTGCCGGACCCGCCCGAGGTGACGGCCGGCGCCGCCGACCGGGGATCGTCCGCGCGCGCGGCGCACCCGGACACGGCCCCGGTCAGGACGAGCAGCACGACGGCGGCGAGGGTCTTGGTGGCACCCCTGGGCACGTATGTCATGAACACCATCATGCCCCGCCCGCCGCGTTCACCCGGCGGCCACCCACCCGACGGACGCAGGCCACCGTCCGGGGCGGGTACGGATGAGTGGATGTACGCGACACCCAGCGCGCCCCCGCCTCATGCCCCCCACGCAGCGCTCCCGCCCCGGACGGTGG
>NZ_QQNA01000314.1 GCF_003346515.1 Streptomyces corynorhini | reverse complement strand
GACAGGCCCCATGCCGTCCGCTACGGAGCCCCCGTCGAGGGGGCTCCGTAGCGGACGGCATGGGGCCTGTCGATCACCACGCCGGAGTTCACGGCGCTGACGGACGAGCGGCAGCCGGAACCGGAGCTGACGTTCACGGAGCCGATGCCGGGGGCCGGGTCCTGGGCCGGGACCGGAGTCGGCCGGAGCCGATGGATTCGCTCCGGACGGCCGTTGAGCAGATCGCCAGTTCACGTGTCCGAAGCTGCGCGCCGCTGATCAGGCGGCTACACCGTCCTGCCCGGAGGATGCCTTGGGACACGCCTCGGAGGACGCCCCGGGGGACACCCACACCACCCGAGCGCTGATGTCCGCCCCGCCCCCGAACATCCGCACCACTCGCTCCAGCGAGCGCACACTCAACCGACACCCACTGTCCACCGAGACCACCTCGGACACCTCCTCGAACGCCATCCCCCACGCCGCGACCCGCGCGTCACACTCCTCGGGAGCGGCGCCCTCGGGCTCGTGCGACTGCACGACGGCGAAAAGCCGGGGAGCGGTGACGGCGACCAACTCCTCGGTGAGCGCAATGAATTCGGCGTGAGTGAGGGGCGGGTCGAACGGGGCGGGGGAGGTGGATCCGGCTGCTTCGACTGACATCATGTCCTCCTACGGAGCGTGATGGTGTTGCTTCCTTGCGTGACACTATGATGGTTTGGGTGATGCGTGAAAAGTGGGTCTTCCATTTTTCCCTCGTACGGGTCACCTGTCCGGGAGTCGGAACAGATGGAGAAGTGAGAGCGGTCATGACGCTGGGTCAGCATGGTGGGTCATCGGTCGTACGAGGCTGGCAACTTGCCGACACTCTCAAGGGCTTGCGTGACCAGGCAGGACTCACGCAGGACCAGGCGGTCGTCAAGCTCAAGGAGGGCGCGGGGCGTTGGTCGGCGGCGAAGCTCTCCCGGATCGAGACACGGGTTCACCGCGTCAAGCCGCGCGAGGTGGACCAGCTCTTGGACGCGTACGGCGTCGCCGACAGCGAACTGCGCTTCTCCCTGATCCAGTTGACCGCGACCTCTTCCGAACAGGGCTGGTGGGTCAGTTTCGGCGACGAACTGCCGGGGGCGGTGAAGCCGCTGCTGAGCATCGAGGGCGGTTTGGAGGCGCTCCACGATTTCCAGCCGCAGTTGCTTCATGGCCTGTTGCAGACGCCCGATTACGCCCGCGCGGTGATGAACGCGGTGTGGCCTGGAGGGGCAGGTCCCGACGAACTCGAACGCCGGGTCACGGCTCGGATGATTCGACAGCACGTGTTGGAGAGGGAGTCACCGCCACGTGCACACTTCATCATCGACCAGGCCGTTCTGGAACGGGTCGTCGGCACCCCGGACATCATGCGGGCGCAGTTGCGCAAACTGCTCGATGTCGCGGAGCGACCCCACGTGAACCTCCAGGTGCTGCCCTGGAGCGCCGGTGGAACCCCAGGACTGGAAGGGCCGTTCGCCGTTCTTTCCTTGCCGGATCCCATCCCCGACATCGGCTACACAGAGGGCCCGGCGGGTATTCTCTACGTTGAGGATCGCGACCGCGTTCGTTGGTGGACACTGAGGTTCGGCATTCTCACGGAGCTGGCGCTCTCGTGCGCCGAATCGGCGGAAGCCATCGCCGAAGCGATGGACTCGTATGAGTGAGACAGGGGCAGACGCGATGCCGAAGACGGATTCGCCGGCACAGGTGGCTTGGCGTAAGAGCAGCTACTCAGGTGGGAGCAACGGCGGCGGCACCGACTGCGTCGAAACCGCTCTCCTCCTCGACGGCCGCGTCGCGTTCCGTGACAGCAAGGACCCCGGCGCGGGCGCGCTGCTCTTCTCCCGTACGGGCATGGCCGCCTGGCTGGCCGGGGTCAAGGCGGGGCGGTTCGACGGTACGGGGCTCGGCTGACCCGGGAAGGTGGTGGGCCGTCTGGGTGGTGCCGGGTGTGGTGCCGGACCTCGGACGGGTGGGCCCTGCGGGGCCGCACGGCGAGCCGGTCTTGAAGGGCGCGGGCGAGGTGCCGCGGGCCTCGGCTGTCAGTCGCCGATGACGAGTCCGGGGATCAGTGCCACGAGCGCGGACACAACGCTGCCCAGGCCGGCCAATGTCACGACAGTTGCCTTTCCGTCAGAGAAGAGGCCCGAACAGAATGCCCGCACCTGGCGGCGCAGGATCAGCATCTTGAGCTTCTGCCAGCGATGTTGGCGGATGTGACAGCCGAGAAGCAGGCCCTTGGCGTTGTTGCGGCAGCCGTCCCCGCCCTCCCTCCGCGGAGCGCCACAGGTCACTGGAGCCTGAAAGAGGCACCAAACGAGGGATGCGACGGACAGAGTGATCACCACTGCCGGTCCGGCGGTCCGGTTTATCCACGCCGCGATGAGGAGTGCGCAGACCAGCACACCCCACCACTGGCCCAGTCCGCCGAGTCGTCTGCCACGTGCCCTGCGTGCCCCCGAAGCCGTCATGGCCTGGATCATGCCGAGCGACGAGGATGTTCATGCCGACCGACGGCGCACTGTCCCAAATAACGTTGTTGTGTGGCCGACGCGCCGGTGAACGCCACCGGACCGCCGTGGGGCGAGGGCTCAGTCCTTAGCCCTCGCTCGGCGCCGAGGGCTCCTGCGCCGACGGCTCCGGCGCCGGGGCGATGCCCGTCGGGCAGGAGCGGCCCCAGTTGGTCGCGGAGGGGGCGGTCAGGTCGACGCCCGTGCCGCCGATGCCGCAGTAGCCGTCCGGGTTCTTGTCCAGGTACTGCTGGTGGTAGGGCTCGGCCGGGTAGAAGACGCGGCCCTCGGCCGGGAGGATCTCCGTGGTGATCGTCTTGTATCCGGCGGCCGTCAGGACCTGCTGGTACGCCTCGCGCGAGGCCGTGGCCGCCTCGGTGTGGGCCGGAGTGTGCGGGTAGACGGCCGAGCGGTACTGGGTGCCGACGTCGTTGCCCTGGCGGAAGCCCTGGGTCGGGTTGTGGGACTCCCAGAACACCTTCAGGAGGTCGGCGTACGAGACGACCTGGGGGTCGTAGACCACGCGGACCGCTTCCGTGTGGCCCGTCAGCCCCGAGCAGACCTCCTCGTACGTCGGGTTCGGCGTGGAGCCGCCCTGGTAGCCGACCAGGGTCGTCCAGACGCCCTTCGTCTGCCAGAACTTGCGCTCCGCGCCCCAGAAACAGCCCAGACCGAAGTCCGCGACCTCAAGGCCCTGGGGGTACGGCCCGGTCAGCGGGTTGCCCAGCACCGTGTGGCGGGCGTCCACCGTGAACTCGGGCTCCGCCCGGCCGCGCAGGGCCTGCTCGGGCGCGGGCAGCTCGGGGGTGCGGCGGGACAGGAACATGGTCGGCTCTCCTCGGCTGTGGGGACTGCCCGTACAACGCGGGAGCGGCGCGCGACATTCCGCCGACGGGCCGCGCCCGCGCCGCGCCGCGCCGCCGTGCCCGCGCCGCGCGCTCGCCCCGCCCCCGGTCAGTGCGGCAGCGTCGCCGCGCTGCCGCCGTTCGACTCGTATCCCGCCACCGCCAGCGCCCGGTACACCGCGTACTCCGCCGCCGGGTCCCCGTTCAGCGTCCAGGGCAGCGCCCCGACGTGGCCGTCGATCCGTACGAGCTGGTTCATCGCGTCCGACCAGCGCTCGCACCGTACGAGGAAGAGGACCAGCAGATGCCGTACGTGCGAGAGCATCGGGTCGTCCTGGCGGGCGGAGTGGACCGCGTAGAGCGCGCCGTCCACCGCCTTCGTGATCACCGCGCTCTGGTAGAGGCCGCGGACGAGATTGACCTCGGGCAGGTGCTCGTACACCGCGAACAGCGGCAGCGCGGCGAGCAGCGACCCCTGCGGGGCGCGCGCGGCGGCGGTGGTGGCGAACTCGTCCGCCTCCTTGCGCGAGCCGTGCCACTTCTCGCACCAGAAGTGCAGCGCCGCCAGATGCGCGCCCATGTGCGCCGGCGCGCGGTCGATGATCTTCGCCCAGAGCTGGTCGAACTGCTCGTGCGAGTAGCCGAGTCCGCGCGCCACCGCCAGCTCCGTGATGTACGGCACCGGGTCGCCCGGCGCGAACAGCCCGGCCTGCGCGCAGACCGAACGGGCCTCCTCCAGGATGATCCGGAAGTCGTCGCTCCCGGCGGCCGACGACCGCCACGCCTGCTGCACCAGGAACTCCGCGTGCACCGCCGCCCCGCCCGGGTCCTTCGGCGCCTCCGCCCGCCACGCCCGCAGCCACGCGCCCCCGACGCCCGGCTGTTGCCGCAGCTCCAGCGAGGCCGCCCCGGCGAACGCCTGGACGCGCTGCCAGCGCACCTCGCTCTCCTTGTCCGTACCGGCGAGCAGCTGCGCGGCGGCCCGCCAGTCCTGGGTGCGCTGGACGACGTCGAGTACGTCGAGGAGGTCCTGATCCGGCCCCGGCAGCCGGATGTCCAGCTCCTCCTGCCGCACGAATCCGTAGGCGGCCGGATCGGCGGCGTCGGGCGATCCGGGCGCGACCTGGCGGATGCCGCCACCGCGACGCCGCACGAACGTGACGATGACCGCGCTCAGCATGCACATCGCGATCAGGAACCAGAGAATCTCCATGCGTCCCATTGTCCCGGACGCCGCGGAACTCCGGCCGCCCCGCCCTTGCGCCCCTGAGGAGCGGTCTCCTTCGGGGGCGCAAGCACGTACGGACACGGCGCGGCCCCTTCCGGGCACTACGCTCGTTGTCCATGAGCCACCAGCACTCCAGCGAGCAGCGCCACTTCGAGACTCTCGCCATCCACGCGGGCAACACCGCGGACCCGCTCACCGGCGCGGTCGTCCCCCCGATCTACCAGGTGTCCACCTACAAGCAGGACGGCGTAGGCGGCCTGCGCGGCGGATACGAGTACAGCCGCAGCGCCAACCCGACCCGTACCGCTCTGGAGGAGAACCTCGCGGCCCTGGAGGGCGGCCGGCGCGGACTGGCCTTCGCCTCCGGGCTCGCCGCCGAGGACTGCCTGCTGCGGACGCTGCTGGTCCCCGGCGACCACGTAGTGATCCCGAACGACGCCTACGGCGGCACGTTCCGTCTCTTCGCCAAGGTCGTCTCCCGCTGGGGCGTGGAGTTCTCGGTCGCCGACACCTCCGACCCGGCGGCGGTACGGGCCGCGCTCACCCCGCGCACGAAGCTCATCTGGGTCGAGACGCCGTCCAACCCGCTCCTCGGCATCACGGACATCGCCGCGCTCTCCGGGATCGCGCGCTCCGCCGGGGTGCGGCTCGTGGTCGACAACACCTTCGCCAGCCCCTACCTCCAGCAGCCGCTGGCGCTGGGCGCCGATGTCGTCGTGCACTCCACCACGAAGTACATGGGCGGCCACTCGGACGTCGTCGGCGGCGCGCTGATCACCGGCGACGCCGAACTGGCGGAGGAGCTGGCCTACCACCAGAACGCGATGGGCGCCGTCGCCGGGCCGTTCGACGCGTGGCTGGTGCTGCGCGGCATCAAGACGCTGGCCGTGCGGATGGACCGGCACAGCGAGAACGCGACGCGCCTCGCCGAGATGCTCACCCGCCACCCCCGGGTCTCGCAGGTCCTCTACCCGGGCCTGCCCGAGCACCCGGGCCACGAGGTCGCGGCCAAGCAGATGAAGGCTTTCGGCGGGATGATCTCCTTCCGCGTCACGGACGGCGAGGAGGCGGCGGTCGCGGTCTGCGACCGTACGGAGATCTTCACGCTGGGCGAGTCCCTCGGCGGTGTCGAGTCCCTCATCGAGCACCCCGGCCGGATGACGCACGCCTCGGCGGCGGGCTCGCCGCTGGAGGTCCCCGGCGACCTGGTGCGGCTGTCGGTCGGCATCGAGTCGGGCGACGACCTGATGGCGGACCTGCAGCAGGCGCTGGGCTAGATCATCGGGCCGGTACGGGTACGGGTACGGGTACGGACGGGTACGGGGTACGGACGGGTACGGGTGCCGTCCGTACCCGTACCCGAGCCGGTACCCGTGGCGTTTTCCCCGCTACCACCCCTCCAGTGGAGGCGTCGTCTCGGCGGGCGGTATGTACCAGGGGCGCACCGTCCACGCCCAGACCAGGAACACCAGCAGGGCGACGGCGAGGACGGCCCACCCGAGCCGGTGCGCCGCGCGCCGCCGCCGCAGCCGCCGCGCGCCGCCCGCGGCGGCCCGGGAGACGAGGCCGGCGGGCACCTCGGGCCGCTCCCCGTTCAGGAGGCGCCGCACCTCGTCCTCCCGGCGGGAGGAGCCCCCCGGGGGGTCCGCGGGGCCCGCGCCGCTCACGGGCAGGCCGACGGGGCGGGCCGCGCCGCCGCCCGTCCCGCCGCCCGCTCCCGGCCGGCCCCCCGCCCGCGCATCGTCGTCACCGCCCGCGCGCACAGGACACGCACCCGCTCCTCCGGCAGACCGATCAGGGCCGCGGTCTGTTCGGCGGAGAGCCCCTCGTACAGCCGCAGTACGAGCACCAGACGCTCCTGCGGGCCCAGCACCCCGAGCACCCCGGCGGCCGACCGGCCGCTCAGCCGCCGTACGTGGACGCGCCACGCCTCGCGGATGAAGCGCTGGGCCAGCATCTGGCGGGCCCGGTCGTACGGGTCCTCGACGTGGCGCGGATCCCACTCCGCGTACGTACGTGCCAGGGCGGCGGTCAGCAGCCGCTGGGCGCGCGGCGCGGCGGCGGGCGGTTCGGCGGTCAGCAGCGCGGCGGCGTGCAGCAGCCGGCCGGCC
>NZ_QQNA01000313.1 GCF_003346515.1 Streptomyces corynorhini | reverse complement strand
CCCCGCCACCCCCGCCCCCGCCGGACCGCGCACCGTGCGAAGATGGGTAATCGGCAGGACAGGGCCCCCACCACAGGGCCGACGACATAGCGGCCGAAGACCAGCCGCCGCCCGGTCACCGGACCGCGCCCGGCGCACATGCATGGAGGACGTGACGTGGCGAACGACGCCAGCACCGTTTTCGACCTAGTGATCCTCGGCGGCGGTAGCGGCGGTTACGCCGCGGCGCTGCGCGGAGCGCAGCTGGGCCTGGACGTCGCACTGATCGAGAAGAACAAGCTGGGCGGTACCTGCCTGCACAACGGCTGCATCCCGACAAAGGCGCTGCTGCACGCGGGCGAGATCGCCGACCAGGCGCGCGAGAGCGCGCAGTTCGGGGTCAAGGCCACCTTCGAGGGCATCGACATCGCGGGGGTGCACAAGTACAAGGACGAGGTCGTCTCGGGCCTGTACAAGGGCCTCCAGGGGCTGGTCGCCTCCCGCAAGGTGACGTACATCGAGGGCGAGGGCCGGCTGTCCTCCCCCACCTCCGTGGAGGTGAACGGCCAGCACGTCCAGGGCCGTCACGTCCTGCTCGCGACCGGCTCCGTGCCGAAGTCGCTGCCCGGTCTGGTGATCGACGGCGACCGGATCATCTCCTCCGACCACGCGCTGACCCTGGACCGCGTCCCGCAGTCCGCGATCATCCTGGGCGGCGGTGTCATCGGCGTCGAGTTCGCCTCCGCGTGGAAGTCGTTCGGCACGGACGTGACGGTCGTCGAGGGCCTCAAGCACCTCGCGCCGCTGGAGGACGAGAACAGCTCCAAGCTGCTGGAGCGCGCGTTCCGCAAGCGCGGCATCAAGTTCAACCTCGGCACGTTCTTCGAGAAGGCCGAGTACACCGAGACCGGCGTCCGGGTGACCCTGGCCGACGGCAAGACCTTCGAGGCGGAGGTGCTGCTGGTCGCGATCGGCCGCGGCCCGGTCTCGCAGGGCCTCGGCTACGAGGAGCAGGGCGTCGCGCTCGACCGCGGTTACGTGGTCGTCGACGAGTACATGCGGACGAACGTGGAGACGATCTCCGCCGTCGGTGACCTCGTCCCGACCCTCCAGCTCGCGCACGTCGGCTTCGCCGAGGGCATCCTCGTCGCCGAGCGGCTGGCCGGCCTGAAGACCGTTCCGATCGACTACGACGGCGTGCCCCGGGTGACGTACTGCCACCCCGAGGTCGCCTCCGTCGGTATCACCGAGGCCAAGGCCAAGGAGATCTACGGCGCGGACAAGGTCGTCGCCCTCAAGTACAACCTCGCGGGCAACGGGAAGAGCAAGATCCTCAAGACCGCCGGCGAGATCAAGCTCGTCCAGGTGAAGGACGGCGCCGTGGTCGGCGTCCACATGGTCGGTGACCGTATGGGCGAGCAGGTCGGCGAAGCACAGCTGATCTACAACTGGGAAGCCCTGCCGGCCGAGGTCGCGCAGCTCATCCACGCCCACCCGACTCAGAACGAGGCGCTCGGCGAGGCCCACCTGGCCCTGGCCGGCAAGCCCCTCCACTCCCACGACTGATGATTCAGTCCGGGCGCGACGACCACTACCGCACATCTGTAAGGAGCAACTGAAACCATGGCGGTTTCCGTAACCCTGCCGGCGCTCGGCGAGAGCGTCACCGAGGGCACTGTCACCCGCTGGCTGAAGGCCGAGGGTGAGCGCGTCGAGGCCGACGAGCCATTGCTGGAAGTCTCCACCGACAAGGTCGACACCGAGATCCCGGCGCCCGTCGCCGGTGTGCTGGCGTCGATCAAGGTCGCCGAGGACGAGACCGTCGAGGTCGGCTCCGAGCTGGCGATCATCGACGACGGTACGGGCGGCCAGGAGGCGGCCCAGCCGACGGAGGCCGCTCCGGCTCCCGTCGAGGCCCCGGCCCCGGCGCCCGCCGCCGAGGCCCCCGCGGCTCCGGCGCCCGCCGCCGAGCCCGAGCCCGAGCCCGCTGCCGCCGCCCCGGCCGGTGGCGCCTCCGGTACCGATGTCACGCTGCCCGCGCTGGGCGAGTCGGTCACCGAGGGCACCGTCACCCGGTGGCTGAAGGAGGTCGGCGAGGAGGTCGCGGAGGACGAGCCTCTTCTGGAGGTCTCCACCGACAAGGTCGACACCGAGATCCCCGCCCCGGTCGCCGGTGTGCTGCTGGAGATCGTGGTCGGCGAGGACGAGACCGCCGAGGTCGGCGCCAGGCTCGCCGTGATCGGCGCCCCGGGTGCCGCTCCGGCCGCGACCGCGGGTGACGACGGCGCGTACGTCACGCCGCTGGTGCGCAAGCTCGCCTCCGAGAACGCGGTCGACCTGAGCACCGTCAAGGGCACCGGCGTCGGCGGCCGTATCCGCAAGCAGGACGTCATCACCGCCGCGGAGGCCGCCAAGGCCGCCGCCCAGGCCCAGGCCCCCGCCGCCGCGCCCGCTCCGGCCGCCGCGTCGAAGGCGCCGAAGCTGGAGGTGTCCCCGCTGCGCGGGCAGACCGTCAAGATGCCCCGCATGCGCAAGGTCATCGGCGACAACCTGATGAAGGCGCTGCACTCGCAGGCCCAGCTGACCTCGGTGATCGAGGTGGACATCACCAAGCTGATGCGGCTGCGCGCGCAGGCGAAGGACTCCTTCGCCGCCCGTGAGGGCGTCAAGCTGTCCCCGATGCCGTTCTTCGTCAAGGCGGCGGCCCAGGCGCTGAAGGCCCACCCGGTCATCAACGCCCGGATCAACGAGGACGAGGGCACCATCACGTACTTCGACTCGGAGAACATCGGCATCGCCGTGGACTCCGAGAAGGGTCTGATGACGCCGGTCATCAAGGGCGCGGGCGACCTGAACATCGCCGGTATCTCCAAGAAGACCGCGGAGCTGGCGGCGGCCGTCCGGGCGAGCAAGATCACCCCGGACGACCTGGCCGGCGCGACCTTCACCGTCAGCAACACCGGTTCGCGCGGCGCCCTGTTCGACACGATCATCGTGCCGCCGAGCCAGGTCGCCATCCTGGGCATCGGTGCCACCGTCCGTCGTCCCGTGGTCATCAACCACCCGGACCTCGGCGAGACCATCGCGGTGCGCGACATGACGTACGTCGCGCTCTCCTACGACCACCGTCTGGTGGACGGCGCCGACGCCGCCCGCTACCTGACGGCGGTCAAGGCGATCCTCGAAGCCGGCGAGTTCGAGGTCGAACTCGGCCTGTAGGGCTGATCCAGAACGCCCCAGGCACGCTGTACGGCAACGACGCCCCCGCCCGGAATCTCCTCCGGGCGGGGGCGTCGCCGTATCGTTGTCCATCGACCGCTGACCCCGAGGAGCCCTTTCATGACCGCGCCCGTCGTCCACTCGCTGCGCGAACAGATCCGCGAGCACATCGTGGAGGGGATCGTCAGCGGCCGCTGGAAGCCGGGCGAGCGGATCGTGGAGCGGCGGATAGCGACCGAACTCCAGGTCAGCCAGACACCCGTGCGCGAGGCCCTGCGCGAGCTGGAGAGCCTGCGGCTGATCGAGTCCGCGCCGAACAAGGGCGTACGGGTCCGGAACCTGACCGCGGCCGATCTGGAGGAGAGCTACCCGGTGCGGGCGGGGCTGGAACAGATCGCCGCCGAGCTGGCCGCCGAGCGTCTCGCGGCGGACTGCTCCGCGCTGGTGCCGCATGTGAGCGCGCTGTACACGGCGGACAGCCTGGCCGACGGCACCGCCCAGGTGCGGCACACCGTGGGCTTCCACCGCGAGCTGGTGCGGGCGGCCGGGAACGCCGTCCTGCTGCACACCTGGGAGGGGCTGGGCATCGAGGTCTTCACCGCGCTGTCGATCCGCTGGCTGGGGACCGTGCAGAAGTCGTACGCGGAAGAGCACCAAGAGCTGGTCGAGGCGTTCCGGCGGCGCGATCCCGGCATCGGCGCACTGGTGAAGGACCATGTGCTCGGATGTGCGCCGCGTGCCTGAATCATCCCGTACGCCCCGGATTCCCCCTGGTCACTCGGTGCCCACTATCACGGCACGGTGTGCCAATTCCTTGAGATCGTGAAGTTTTTCCTTTCAACCCTTTGATCGATCATCGATCAACGACTTACAGTCGACGACGGGCTGCACCCAGCCCTTCGCCCTGTCCTGCCAGACAAGGCCATTTCTCCACCCCCCTCCTGTCCGGAAGGCGGCGACCATGCCCGACCCCGTAGGCAAACTTCCGAGCGAGCTGGACCAGCTCCCGGACCGTGATGCCGAGGAGACCGCCGAGTGGGCGGCCTCGCTCGACGCCGTCACCGAGCACGCCGGCCCGCACCGCGCCGCGTACCTGATGCGGCGCACCCTCCAGCACGCAGGAACGGCCGGGGTCCCGGTACCGGCGCTGCTGGAGACCGATTACGTCAACACCATCCCCACCTCCGCCGAGCCAGCGTTCGACGGCGACCTGGAGATGGAGTCCCGGATCACCGCCTGGAACCGCTGGAACGCGGCGGCCATGGTCACCCGGGGCGCCCGTTACGGCGTCGGCGGCCACATCGCCACCTTCGCGTCGGCCGCCTGGCTGTACGAGACGGGCTTCAACCACTTCTTCAAGGGCAAGGAGGGGGACGGCTCGGGCGACCAGCTCTACATCCAGGGCCACGCCTCCCCCGGCATCTACGCCCGCGCCTTCCTCGACGGCCGGCTCACCGAGACGGACCTCGACCACTTCCGCCAGGAGTCCGGCGGCCAGGGCCTGCCCTCGTACCCGCACCCCCGGCGGCTGCCCTGGCTGTGGGAGTTCCCCACCGTCTCGATGGGGCTCGGCCCGCTCTCGGCGATCTACCAGGCGCGCTTCAACCGGTATCTGACCAACCGCTCCATCAAGGACACCAGCAACTCGCACGTCTGGGCGTTCCTCGGTGACGGCGAGATGGACGAGCCGGAGTCGACCGCCGCCCTCGCGCTCGCCTCCCGCGAGCAGCTGGACAACCTGACGTTCGTCATCAACTGCAACCTCCAGCGGCTCGACGGTCCCGTCCGCGCCAACTTCAAGATCGTGCAGGAGCTGGAGGCCCAGTTCCGCGGCGCGGGCTGGAATGTCGTCAAGTCGCTGTGGGGCTCGGCCTGGGACGAGCTGTTCGCGCTGGACACCAAGGGCGCGCTGGTCCGCCGACTGCGCCAGGTGCCGGACGCCCAGTTCCAGACGTACGCGACCCGCGACGTCGCCTACATCCGTGAGCACTTCTTCGGCGTCGACCCGGCGCTGATCGAGCTGGCGAAGCTGCTGTCCGACGCGAAGATCGCCGAGTGTTTCTACACCTCGCGCGGCGGCCACGAGGCCCGCAAGGTGTACGCGGCCTACCGCGCGGCGCTCGCCCACAAGGGCGCGCCGACCGTGATCCTCGCGCAGACGGTGAAGGGCTACACGCTCGGCGCCGGTTTCGAGTCGCGCAACGCCAACCACCAGATGAAGAAGCTCTCCGGCGAGCAGTTCCGCACCATGCGCGACCTGCTCGACCTGCCGATCCCGGACGCGAAGCTGGACGAGAGCCTGGTGCCCTACGGCCACCCGGGCGCAGACTCGCCCGAGGTGCGCTACCTCCAGGAGCGCCGCGCGGAGCTGGGCGGTCCCGCTCCGGCCCGCCGGGTGCACGCGGTGGCGCTGCCCGAGCCGTCCGAGAAGGCGTTCCAGGCGGTCTACAAGGGCTCGGGCAAGCAGTCCGTGGCGACGACGATGGCCTTCGTGCGCCTGATGAAGGACCTGATGCGGGACAAGGAGACCGGCAAGCGCTGGGTCCCCATCGTCCCGGACGAGGCGCGCACCTTCGGCATGGAGGCGCTGTTCCCGTCGGCCGGTATCTACTCGCCGCTGGGCCAGACGTACGACCCGGTCGACCGCGACCAGATCATGTACTACAAGGAGGCCAAGGACGGCCAGATCCTCAACGAGGGGATCACCGAGGCCGGGTCCATGGCGGACTTCATCGCCGCCGCCACGTCGTACGCGACGCACGGCGAGACGATGATCCCCTTCTACATCTTCTATTCGATGTTCGGCTGGCAGCGCACGGGCGACCAGATGTGGCAGCTCGCCGACCAGCTCGGCAAGGGCTTCATCGTCGGCGCCACGGCGGGCCGTACGACCCTGACGGGCGAGGGCCTCCAGCACGCGGACGGCCACTCGCACCTGATCGCGTCCACCAACCCGGCGTCGCTGAACTACGACCCGGCGTTCGCGTACGAGGTCGCGGTGATCGTCAAGGACGGTCTGCGCCGGATGTACGGGCAGGCCGCCCCCGGCGAGGACTCGGACGTCTTCTACTACCTGACGGTCTACAACGAGCCGATGCCGCAGCCCGCGATGCCCGAGGGCGTCGAGGAGGGCATCATCAAGGGCCTGTACCGCTTCAAGGAAGGCGCCCCGGCCGCCGCCGACGCGCCCCGCACCCAGCTGCTGGCCTCCGGTACGGCCATCCACTGGGCCCTGGCGGCGCAGGAGCTGCTGGCCGCCGACTGGGGTGTGACGGCCGACGTCTGGTCCGCCACCTCGTGGAGCGAGCTGCGCCGGGACGCGCTGGAGGCCGACGCGGCGCTGCTGCGCGGCGAGCAGCGGGTGCCGTACGTGACGCGGGCGCTGTCCGGCGCGCCGGGTCCCGTACTCGCGGTCAGCGACTGGATGCGCCAGGTCCCGGACCAGATCAGCCAGTGGGTCGAGCAGGACTACACCTCGCTCGGTACGGACGGCTTCGGCCTCTCCGACACCCGTGACGCGGCCCGTCGCCACTTCGGCGTCGACGCGCAGTCGATCGTGCTGGCGGCGCTGGCGCAGCTGGCCCGCCGCGGCGAGGTCAAGCCGGAGCTGGTCGCGGAGGCACGCGAGCGCTACGGTCTCTGACCCTCCAGGACCCGGACGGTCTCTGACCCTCCAGGACCCGGACGGTCTCTGACCCTCCAGGACCGGGCCATGGGGGCCGCGGCGCGATCCGTGGCCCCTATACCAGCTCGGGGAGCCCCTGTCACCCAGTGACAGGGGCTGCCTGCATCATGGAGTCATGCGTGCTGCCCGGCTGATCAAGATGGTGCTTCTGCTCCAGTCCAGACCCTCCATGACCGCGGGTGAACTGGCCCGCGAACTCGACGTCTCCGAACGGACCATCACCCGGGACGCCCAGGCGCTCTCCGAGGCCGGGGTCCCGGTCTACGCGGACCGCGGCAGGACCGGCGGCTACCGGCTCGTGGGCGGCTACCGCACCCGGCTGACCGGGCTGGCGCGCGGTGAGGCCGAGGCGCTGTTCCTGTCCGGGGTGCCGGGCGCGCTGCGCGAGATGGGGCTCGACGACGTGTCGTCGGCGGCCCGGCTCAAGGTGTCGGCGGCGCTGCTGCCGTCGCTGCGCGACGCGTCGGACTCGGCGGCGCAGCGCTTCCATCTGGACGCGCCCGGCTGGTACCACGAGCCCCGGACGCCCGAGCTGCTGCCGCTGGTCGCCGAGGCCGTCTGGTCGGACCGGCTGCTGAGGGCGTGCTATCCGCGCCGGGGCACGGAGGCGGAACGGGAGCTGGCCCCGTACGGTCTGGTCCTCAAGGCGGGCGTCTGGTATCTGTGCGCCGGTGTCGAGGAGGCTCTGCGGGTCTACCGGATCGACCGGTTCACCAGCGCGGAGATCCTGCAGGAACGTTTTGTCAGAGATGAGTCCTTCGATCTCCCCGCGTTCTGGGAGGAACGGTCCACCGAGTTCGCCCGCTCGCTGCTGCGTACCGAGGTCCTCCTGCGCCTCTCCCCCGACGGCGTCCGCAGGCTGCCGCACGTCACGGACCGGCTGGCCGCGCGGGACGCGATCGGGGCGGCGGGCGCCCCGGACGAGGCGGGCCTGCTCACGGTGGTCCTGCCCGTGGAGTCGATGGACGTCGCGTACGGCCAGCTGCTGGCGCTGGGCCCGGAGGCCGAGGTGCTGGAACCCGCCGCGCTGCGGGACCGTTTCAGGGCCACGGCCGAGCGTTTGCGGGGACTGTACGGCTGAACGGGTGATACCGGAAAGGAACATCCGGCTACGAAACAGCGGCTCCGCGTGCGCGGCCCCCTCCCAGGCAGGATGCTTGACCCGTGATGGACGAGACGGAGTTCTGGGAGATCATCGACACGACCCGCGAGGCCGCCGACGGCGACCCCGAGGACCATGCCGATCTACTGGTCGAGCGGCTGCTCCAGCTCGATCCCGACTCCGTACTGGACTTCGCGCGCCACTTCGAGTCCCGCTACAACCGCGCGTACCAGTGGGACCTGTGGGGCGCGGCGGCCGTCCTGCTCGACGGCGCGAGCGACGACGCCTTCGACTACTTCCGCTGCTGGCTCATCGGGCAGGGCCGCGAGATCTTCGAGGGCGCGGTGCACGACCCGGACAGCCTCGCGGAGCTGCTGGACGACTTCGACGAACGCGTCGACGGCGACGGCGAGGAGCTGGGCTACGCGGCGGACGAGGCGTACGAGCAGCTGACGGGCGTGGTGGCCCCGGCCCTGGGCATCGCGGCGCAGTCCGCCGAGCCGACGGGCACGCCGCTGGACTTCGAGAACGAGGCGGCGCTGACGGAGCGGTTCCCCCGGCTGTCCGAGCGGTTCGGCCCGGAGTGAGCCGCCGGGCCCCGGCCCACCGGCTCCTTGGCGCCTTGGCGCCTTGGCTCCCTCGGCCGACCGGCTTCCTGGCCCCTTGGCCCACCGGCCCACCGGCTCCCCTGCTGCCCGGCTCCCTGACTCCCGGTCAGGTCAGATCAGGTCAGATCAGGTCAGCGGCAGGGCCATGAATACGTCGTCCACGTAGGCACCGTCCAGCAGGAACTCGCCGGGCAGGACCCCCTCGACGACGAAGCCCTCCGACGCGTACAGCTCGCGCGCGGGCGCGTTGTGCCCCAGCACCCGCAGCGTCAGCCGCCGCGCTCCCTGGTTGCGCGCGTGCAGCGCCCCGGCGCGCAGCAGGGCGCGCGCCACGCCCCGGCCGCGCGCCCACTCGTGGACGGCCAGGCCTTGTATCTGCCGTACGTGCGCGTTGCTGGCGAGCGGCGTGGGCCTGGCCACCCGGATGTACCCGGCGGTGGCGTCCTCCCGGCCGCCCGCCGCCAGCTCCGCCACCAGGAACTCCTCCACCGGGTGCAGCGCGTCGAAGAAGGGCCCGTATGGCGGCGCCGGCCTGGGCGTCACCGCGTGCAGCGGTGACCAGGCGGCCCGGTCGAGCGCGTTCAGCGCGTCGTCGTCGGCACGGGACGCGGGGCGAATCTGCGGGACAGCCATGGCGCAACTGTGCCATGGGGCACCGGAGAGGCAGGATGGAACCCATGAGGATCGCGGTCACCGGTTCCACCGGGCTCATCGGTACGGCACTTGTACGTTCCCTGCGCGCGGACGGCCACGAGGTGACGCGCCTGGTGCGCCGCTCCGCGCGGGCCGCCGACGAGATCACCTGGGACCCCGAACGGCAGCACGTCGACGCACGCGCCCTGAACGGCACCGACGCCGTCGTCCACCTCGCCGGGGCGGGCATCGCCGGGCGGCGCTGGAGCGAGGCGTACAAGAAGGAGATCCGCGACAGCCGGGTCCTCGGCACCGCCACCCTCGCCGAGGCCGTGGCCTCGCTCGACGAGCCGCCCCGGGTGCTGGTCTCCGGCTCCGCGATCGGCTTCTACGGCTACACCGGGGACCGGCAGGTCGACGAGAGCACGCCGCCGGGCGACGGGTTCCTGCCCGCCCTGTGCGTCGAGTGGGAGGAGGCCGCGCTGGCGGCAGAGGAGGCGGGCGTACGTACCGTCTTCGCCCGCACCGGCCTGGTCGTCGCCGCGAAGGGCGGCGCGTGGGGGCGCCTGTTCCCCCTGTTCCGCGCGGGCGTGGGAGGCAGGCTCGGGGACGGGCACCAGTACTGGAGCTTCATCGCGCTCCACGACGAGGTCGCGGCCCTGCGCCACCTCATCGACACCGACACCCTGGAGGGCCCGGTCAACCTCACGGCCCCGCACCCGGTGACCAACCGCGAGGTCACCGCGGCGATGAGCCGCGTCCTGCACCGCCCGGCTCTCTTCCCCGTCCCGGCCGCCGCGCTCCGCGTGGCCCTGGGCGGCCTCGCGGAGGATGTCCTGGGCAGCCAGCGGGTCCTGCCGACGCGCCTGCTGGAGTCGGGCTTCACGTTCGCGTTCCCGACGGTGGAGGAGGCGGTGCGGGCCGCCGTGTAGCGGCGCTCGCGCGCGGCGCGGGTCCGGGACGGGTCC
>NZ_QQNA01000312.1 GCF_003346515.1 Streptomyces corynorhini | reverse complement strand
CCGCTCCCCCCATGCCCCCCGTGCCACGGGTGTTCGCCCGCGAGCGCGAGGCCCAGCTGCGCGAGGGCCGCGATGTCGCCCGTACCGACCGAGCCGAATTCGTGGACCAGGGGGTACGCCCCCGATTCCAGCGCCTCGCACAGCGCCGTGACGACCGTCGGCCGCAGCCCGGCGCCGCCCGCGAGGAGCTGGTTGGCCCGTACGGCGAGCATGGCGCGTACCTCGCGGGCGGGCAGGGGCGCGCCGACCGCCCCGGCGTGGCTGCGCAGCAGCCGCAGTCCGTGGTCGGCGGCGGCGTCCGTGGGCACGGCCTCGCCGCGGTTGGCGCCGACGCCGGTGGACCGCCCGTACACCCGGCCCGAGGCGGCCAGCTCGCGGGCGACGTACCAGCTCTGTTCGACGCGCTTCATCGCGTCGGTCCCGGGTACGGGACGAGCGGCGCCTTCGGCCAGGCGTACGACGTCGGCGACCGGGAGGCTCTGTCCGTCCAGCACGACAAGAGTGGTCCGAGCAGGCGTTCCGGTCCGGTCGGCGCTCGGCGGGTCCGCCCTGTGGGACGACATCATGTGCGAACGCCTCCTCATGCTCTGCTCTGCTCCGCGGCCATCCGTAACCAGTGATTTACCTCGGGGCATTGACAATCTATTCAGCTACCGAGAACTCTGCATGACTATATGCAGCCAGGCAAGGGACGCGGGCAAGGGACTACTGATGATCAAATTCGACGCGGTGCACAAACGGTTCCCCAACGGCACCACGGCCGTCCACGACCTGACGCTGGAGCTGCCGGAGGGCGGCATCACCGTCCTCGTCGGCTCGTCCGGCTGCGGTAAGACGACCACGCTGCGCATGATCAACCGCATGGTCGACCCGACCTCGGGCACCATCCGGCTGGGCGGCAAGGACATCCGCGAGCAGGACGCCGCCGAGCTGCGGCGCGGTATCGGCTACGTGATCCAGCAGTCGGGCCTCTTCCCGCACCGTACGGTCCTCGACAACATCGCGACCGTGCCGCTGCTGCTCGGCTGGGGGCGCCGGAAGTCCCGCGCGCGGGCCGCCGAGCTGCTGGAGACGGTCGGGCTGACGGCGGAGGCGGGCCGGCGCTACCCGCACCAGCTCTCCGGCGGCCAGCAGCAGCGCGTAGGCGTGGCCAGGGCGCTGGCCGCCGACCCGCCGGTACTGCTGATGGACGAGCCGTTCGGCGCGGTCGACCCGGTCGTCCGGATCCAGCTCCAGGACGAGCTGCTCCGGCTCCAGCAGGAGCTGAACAAGACGATCGCGTTCGTCACGCACGACATCGACGAGGCGGTCAGGCTCGGCGACCGCATCGCCGTCTTCCGTACCGGCGGCCATCTGGTGCAGTGCGCGCCGCCCGCCGAGCTGCTGGCCCGCCCTGCCGACGACTTCGTCGCCGACTTCCTGGGCGCCGAGCGCGAGTTGAAGCTGCTGTCGCTGACGACGCTCGCGGACGTCCCCGTCCAGCCGGCCACGACCGTACGGACGGTACGGGACGACGCGCCGCCACCCCGGCCGGGCAGCGGCCCGCACCTGGTCGTCTCCGCGCGGAACGAGCCGCTGGGCTGGCTGGATCCGGACGCCGGAGCGGCCGGTCCGCCCTCGCCCGTACGGCCGTTGCGTGACACGGACTCGCTGCTGGCGGCGTTGAACGAGTCGATCGCCTCGCCGACCGGGCTGATCGCCAGGGTCGACGGCGCCGGTGTGCTCACCGGGGTGACCTCGCGGGAGGCGATCCACGAGCAGGCGGGGCGCAGACACCAGCAGGCAGCGCGGACGCAGCTCACCGCACAGAAGACGGCGCCCGCCACACAGAAGACGGCACAGAAAACGGCACAGAAAACGGCAATGGAGACTGCACCGGAGAACGGTCCGGAGAACGGCCTGGACACCACCCCCGCCCCCGGTGGGTCGGCCCCCGGCGGGTCGATATGACCGTCGACTGGTCCTGGCTCTCCGCTCACGCGGGCGATCTCACCACTCTCACCCTCAGCCATCTCCAGGCCGCGCTGACCGCCGTCCTGCTCGGCCTGCTGATCTCCCTGCCGCTGGCCGTCCTCGCCCACCGCGTCCGCCCGCTGCGCGGGCTGCTCCTCGGCATGTCGAACGTCCTGTTCACCATCCCCTCGATCGCGGTCTTCGTACTCCTGCTGCCCGTCTCGGGGCTGACCAGGACCACGACCGTGATCGGGCTGACGATCTACACCCTCGTCGTCCTGCTGCGGAACACCGTCGAGGGCCTCGACTCCGTGCCCGCCAAGGCCCGCGAAGCCGCCGTCGCCATGGGCACGCGCCCGCTGCGCACGCTCCTGACCGTGGAGCTGCCGCTCGCGCTGCCGGTGATCATGGCGGGGGTGCGGATCGCCACCGTCATGTCGATCTCGCTGGTCAGCGTCGCCACGTACATCGGTGACGGCGGGCTCGGCCAGCTGTTCACCGACGGCTTCCAGCGCGACTTCCCCACCCCGGTGGTGGCCGGGATCGTCCTGACCCTGCTGCTGGCGCTGGTCGCGGACGCGCTGCTGGTGACGGTGCAGTACGTACTGACGCCCTGGACGCGGCGTCCCAGGACGAGCGGGAGGGGCTGACCGCCATGTACGAACTCTTCAAGAACCTCGGCTCCTGGCTCGTCGCGGGCGAGCAGTGGACCGGCCCCGACGGCATCGGCCACCGCATCGCGGAACACCTCCAGTACTCCCTGCTCGCGACCCTCGTCGCCGCCGCCATCGCGCTCCCCGTCGGCCTGCTCATCGGCCATACGGGGCGGGGCGCGTTCGTCGCGATCAACCTCGCCTCCTTCGGCCGGGCGCTGCCGACGGTGGGGCTGGTCGTCCTGGTCTTCCTGGCCGGCGGGCTGTCGATGACGCCGGTGTACGTGGCGCTGGTCGCGCTGGCCGTGCCGTCCATCGTGACCAACACGTACGCCGGGATGACGGCCGTCGACCCGGAGGTCAAGGACGCGGCGCGCGGCCAGGGCATGCGCGGCCACCAGGTGCTGCTGCGGGTCGAGATCCCGCTCGCGCTCCCGCTGATCATGACCGGGCTGCGGCTCGCGCTGATCCAGGTGGTGGCGACGGCGACCATCGCCGCGTACGTCAGCTTCGGCGGACTCGGCCGGTACGTCTTCGACGGGCTGGCACAGCGCGACCTGGTGCAGGTGCTGGGCGGCGCGGTGCTGGTCGCGGCGGTGGCGGTCGTGCTGGACCTGGCGCTCTCGGGGCTCCAGCGCGTGCTGTTCCGGCACCGCCGCGCGGCGGTGTGAGCGCGTGCCGCCGCAGGAGCGCCGTGAGCGCCGTAACGCCCGCCCAGAAGGACGAAGCAAGGACGAAGCCATGAATGCGCAAGGTTCAGCAAGCTCCCCGAATTCAGCGAGTTCAGCAAGCTCCCCGAGTTCGACGAGTTCGACGAGTTCGACGAGTTCAGCGAGTTCGAGCAGTTCGCCGAAGCACTCCCCTCTCCCCCGCCGGGCGATACTCGGCGGACTGCTCGCCGCCGCCTCCGTACCCGCGCTCGCCGCGTGCGGCGGTGGCATCACCTCATTGGACGGCCAGGGCGGCGGCGGAGGAAACGGAGGCGGAGGCTCCAGCGCGAACGGCGTCACCATCGGCACCGCCAACTTCACCGAGAACCAGATCCTGGGCTACCTCTACGCCGCCGCTCTCGGCGCGGCGGGTGTGAAGACGAAGGTCCGCCCCAACCTCGGGACCCGCGAGATCCTCATCCCCGCCCTCAAGGGCGGCGACATCGACCTCCTCCCCGAATACCAGGGCGCGCTGCTCCACTACCTCTCACCGAAGGCCACGGCCACCGAGGAGGGCGCGATGCAGAACGCCCTCGCCGTCGCCCTCCCCGAAGGGCTCCAGATCCTCCCGTACGGCAGGGCCGAGGACTCGGACGCGTTCGCCGTCACCCGCGAGACCGCCGCCGAGTACGGGCTCGCGTCCCTCGCCGATCTGAAGAAGCAGAACGGCAAGCTGGTCATCGGAGCGGCGCCCGAGGTGAAGAAGCGGGTCGTGGGGGTCGTCGGGCTGAAGGAGGTGTACGGGGTCGAGTTCAAGGAGTTCAAGTCGCTCGACTCCTCGGGACCGCTGGTCAAGGGCGCGCTGAAGAAGGGCGATGTGGACGTCGCCAACCTCTTCACGACGGACACCGACATCGCCGCCGAGGGCTGGGTGGTCCTCACCGACCCGAAGAACCTCGTGCCGGGCCAGCACGTGGTCCCCCTGATCGCCGACCGCAAGGCCGACTCGGCGGTCCGCAAGGCGCTGGCCCGGCTGGGCGGGGCCCTCACGACGGAGGACCTCACCGAGCTGAACCGTCAGGTCGACAAGGACAAGAAGGACCCGGAGGACGTCGCGAACGCCTGGGCGGCGGCGCACGGCCTGGTGAAGAAGCGCTGAGCCGGGCCGTCGACCGCTGAGCCGGGCCGTCGGCCGCTGAGTACGTCGTCGACCGCCGAGTGCGTCGTAGGCCGCCGAGTCCGGGCGGGCCCCGGCCGCCGCGGCCGGGCGGGCTCAGCGGTCGACGGCCCGGTCCAGCCACTCGGACATGAGCGCGCGCTCGATGTCGGTGAGCATCGGGAGCCTGGGCACGACGGTCCGGAACGCGACGGCGGCAGCGGCGGTGCCGCCGCCGTCGTCGGCCGACGCGGCCCCGGAAACGACCCCGGAGGCAGCCCCGGAACCGGGCCCGGAACCGGCCTCGGCCCCGGGCCCGTCGGTGAGGATCGCCCGCGCCACCGCCTCGTACATCGCGTCGCCGAGGCCGGGGTCCCGGTCGTCCGGCCCCATGGCCAGCAGGGTGAGCACCGCGCCGGTGCCCGCGGCGTGGATCAGCTCGACGGCGCGGCGCTCCGAGACCCGGAGCCGACCGGTGGCCGCGACGCGTCGCACCCGGGCCCGCAGGACCTCGAGGCCGTCGGCCACAGCGGGTGAACGAGAGCTGCGGCCTGGCGTGTTGAGCAGGCCGAACAGCGCCGGGTTGGCGAGGCCGAAGCCGATATGCACGTCCCACCCCGCCCGCAGGTCGGCCACCGGGTCGTCGCCGTCCTCGGGGCACGCCTTGGCGGCGACATGAGCGGCGAAGACATGCTCCGCCACGGCGTCGAGCAGCCCCTCCTTGTCCCCGAACAACCGGTAGATCGTCGGCGCCTGCGCGCCCGCCGCCTGGGCGACGGCGCGCGTGGTGACGGCGCTCGCACCCTGCTCGCGCAGGAGCCTCGCCGCGACCTCCACGAGCGTCGCCCGTGTCTCTCGTCTGCCGACCTCACCGGAACCCGTCTCGACCATCATGTTCCAACGATAACGCATTTCCGCTAACGATGGTGTATCGTCGATATCGACATCGGGTTTCCATCGAAAACAGCGATGGTGACAGCACGATCGAGAGGTGCGACATGATCATCGTCACCGGGGCCCATGGGCGGCTCGGCTCCAGGACCGTACGGCGGCTGCTCGACCGGGTCCCCGCGGACCGGATCGGCGTGAGCGTGCGCGACACGGACGGCGCCGCCGACCTCGCCGCGCTCGGCGTCCGGGTACGGCGGGGCGACTTCGCGGACCCCGCATCGCTCTCCGAAGCGTTCGAGGGCGCCACCCAGGTGCTCGTCGTCTCGGCCCCCATCACGGGTCCGGTCGCGATCGCTCGTCACACGGCGGCGGCCGACGCGGCCGTCGCGGCCGGGGCCAAGCGCGTTCTGTACACGAGTCACCAGGGCGCGAGCCCCGATTCCCTCTTCGCCCCCATGCCTTCCCACGCCGCCACCGAGCGGTATCTGGCGGGGACGGGCACACCGTTCACGGCGCTGCGCAACGGGTATTACGCGAGCACCATCCCGCTCCTCCTCGGCCAGGCGCTGCGGACCGGCGAGCTGGTCGCCCCGGCCGACGGGCCGGTGTCGTGGACGGCACACGACGACCTGGCGGAAGCGACGGCGGTCATCCTGGCGGACGAAGGCCGGTTCGACGGCCCGACCCCACCGCTGACCGCACCGCACGCGCTGGACCTGGCGGGCATAGCCGGGATCCTCGGCGAGCTGACCGGGCGCACCATCCGCCGCGTCGTCGCCGACGACGCCGAGTGGGCGGCCGGCCTGGTCGGGAACGGAGTGCCGCAGGAGCGGGCGGACATGCTGCTGGGCATGTTCCACGCGTCCCGGCGCGGCGAGTTCGCCGCCACCGGCCCCGCCCTCACGGAGCTGCTGGGGCGGGACGCCACCCCGGTCCGCGCGGTCCTGGAAGAGGTGGTCGCCGCGGGCTGAGCGACTCCGGGGGGCGCGGCGACCACCTCTTCCAGG
>NZ_QQNA01000311.1 GCF_003346515.1 Streptomyces corynorhini | reverse complement strand
TAACCGCCTGCGGACCCCCGGGCCGCCCCCCGGGGGTCCGCAGGCGGTTACCGGCCGGTTGGCGACCGGTTCAGGCCAGTTCCGGCCGCGTTCGTCACGGTCCGTGAATCCGCTGATGCCTTCGTGCCGGGTGCGCCGCGACACTGGCGACCGCCAGTCATATCGCGGTCCCACTCCGGTGCACCCGTACGGCTTCCGGCGTGGCTCCGTCACGACCGAGAGGACCCCCCATCGTGCGTCAGCACTCCTCACCGCCCGCCACCCCCCGCACCGCCAGGGGCTTATGGGCGGCGGCCCTCACGACCCTGGGCCTGTTCGCCGCGCTGATCCCCGGCGCCTCCGGCGCCCAGGCGCTGGTGGCCGACAATCCGTACGAGCGCGGTCCCGCGCCCACAGTGGCCAGTATCGAGGCCGCGCGCGGCAGTTACGCCGTCGCGCAGACCACCGTCCCCTCCGCGAGCGTCACCGGGTTCGGCGGCGGCACCGTCTACTACCCGACCACCACCGCCGACGGCACCTTCGGGGCCGTGGCCGTCGCGCCCGGCTTCCTCGCCACCCAGTCGAACATCGCCTGGCTCGGCCCCCGGCTCGCCTCCCAGGGCTTCGTCGTCTTCACCATCGACACCAACACCACCCTGGACGCCCCCGACAGCCGGGGCCGTCAACTCCTCGCCGCACTCGACTACCTGACGCGCGGTTCGACCGTGAGCGGCCGGATCGACGGCACGAGACTGGGCGTCATGGGCCACTCCATGGGCGGGGGCGGCAGCCTGGAGGCCGCCAAGAGCCGCACCTCGCTCAAGGCGGCCGTCCCGCTGACCGCCTGGAACCTCACCAAGGACTGGTCGCAGGTGCGGACCCCCACCCTGCTGGTCGGGGCCGACGGCGACACCACCGCCCCGGTCGCCACGCACTCCGAGCCGTTCTACGAGTCGCTCCCCGGCTCGCTCGACAAGGCGTACCTGGAGTTGAGGGGAGCCACCCACTCCGCTCCGGCCACGGCGAACACGACGATCGCGAAGTACAGCGTGTCCTGGCTCAAGCGTTTCATCGACAACGACACCCGCTACGAGCAGTTCCTCTGCCCGCTGCCGCAGGCGGGCCCCACCATCGTGGAGTACCGGGGCAACTGTCCGCACACGTCCTGACCCGGGACCAACACCGGCCGCGGTGACGGGCCGTGGCCGGAACGCCGCAGGACACGGCGCTCGGCATCACGTACCGAGGGCGTGCCCCGTCGTCGCGTCGACGTGGTCGGGGATCTCGTCGTGGCGGTCGCCGACGGTCGGTGTGCCGGTGGGCTCGAACAGCAGGATCGAGGCGCCCGCCGGAGTGTACGGCTTGTGCTCCGTCCCCCGGGGCACGGTGAACACCGAGCCCCGGGGGAGCCGCACGGTGCGCTCCCCGGCCGGTTCACGCAGCGAGATGCGCAACTCCCCGTCGAGCACGAGGAAGAACTCGTCGGTGTCGTCGTGGACGTGCCAGAGATGCTCGCCCTCGACCTTGGCCACGCGTACGTCGTAGTCGTTGACCCGCGTCACGATGCGGGGGCTCCACAGAGCGTCGAAGGAGGCCAGCGCCGTGCCGAGGGAGATGGGTTCGTCGGTCATGGGCTCATCCTCCACGGTGCGCACCGGCCGGTGTGAGTGCTAGGAATCGCGTATGACGCAAGAATCCTCGCAGTCGGCCGGGCCCGTCCGCCGGGCGGTTCCCGATGCGGCCCCGCACCGGGTCGTGGTGATCGTGGACGAGAACTCCAACCCCTTCGAACTCGGCTGCGCCACCGAGATCTTCGGGCTCCACAGGCCCGAGATCGGCCGTGATCTGTACGATTTCACGCTCTGCTCACCGCGACCGCGCACGGTCATGCGGGACGGATTCTTCACCTTGACGGGCGTCGCCGCCCTGGAGGCGGCCGACGAGGCCGACACCCTGATCGTCCCCAACCGGCCCGACATCGAGGTGCCCCGGCGCCCGGCCGTCCTCGACGCCGTCCGCCGGGCGCACGCGCGCGGCGCCCGGCTGATCGGATTCTGCAGCGGTGCCTTCACCCTGGCCGAGGCCGGGGTCCTCGACGGGCGCCGGGCCACCGCGCACTGGCAGTGGGCCGACGGCTTCCGCGCGCGCTTCCCCTCCGTCACGCTCGAATCCGACGTGCTGTTCGTGGACGACGGCGACATCCTCACCGCCGCGGGCAGCGCCGCCGCGCTCGACCTCGGGCTGCATGTGGTCCGCCGCGACCACGGTGCGGAGATCGCCAACACGGTCAGCCGCCGACTGGTCTTCGCCGCACACCGCGACGGCGGGCAACAGCAGTTCGTGGAGCGGCCGGTACCCGAGGTGGCCGACGAATCGCTCGCCCCCGTGCTGGCCTGGGCCCAGGAACGGCTGGACACCCCGCTCACCGTGTCCGGCCTCGCCGCCCGCGCGGCGGTCAGCCCCGCCACCCTCCACCGCCGCTTCCGGACGGAACTCGGGACGACACCGCTGGTCTGGCTCACCGGCGAACGGCTCGCCCTCGCGTGCCGACTGATCGAGCGCGGCGAATCCCGCTTCGACGTGGTGGCCCGGCGCAGCGGGCTGGGCACCGCCGCCCATCTGCGGACCCTGATGCGGCGGCACACCGGTCTCACCCCGTCCGCGTACCGGCTGCGCTTCGGGCCGGACCGCGACGGGCCGTGACACGCCGCCTCGCGGAGCGCCGTGCGCGCGGCTCGCAGCGGGCGTTACGCGATGCCCAGCTTCGCGTCCCTCGCCGCCGCGATCGCCGCCTCGTCGCCCTCCAGCCGCACATCCGCCACCGCCTGCCGCCCGAACACGAACAGCAGCAGCTCGGAGGGGTCGCCCGTGGCCGTCACCACCGGGGTGCCCCGGTGCGCGACCGCCGTCTGGCCGTCGGGGCGGCGCAGCACCAGACCCACCGGCGACTTGCGGCCCATCATCCGGCCGCCCTTCTCCAGCCGCGACCACAGCGTGTCCGAGAAGACCCGGTCCAGCTCGCGCGGCGTCCACCCGGGCTGCGCCCGCCGGACGTCCTCGGCGTGGATGTAGAACTCGACCGTGTTCGCCGCCTCGTCCAGCTGCTTGATGCCGAACGGGGACATCTTCGGGGGCCCCGTACGGATCAGCTGGATCAGCTCCTCGTACGGCTTCGCCACGAACTCGGCCTGCACCCGCTCCAGCCTGCCGCGCAGCGCGGGCAGCAGCGTCCCGCCCGCCGCGTCCGGGCGCCGCTCGCGCAGCACCACATGGGCCGCGAGGTCACGGGTCAGCCAGCCGTCACAGAGCGTCGGCGCGTCGGGACCCACCGCCTCCAACAGGTCGGCGAGCAGAAGTCGTTCACGCTTTGCATGGGTCGACATGCCCCCCAGCCTACGGCGCCCGCACCCCGTCCGCCCAGTGGACCGGGGCCCGGCCCGCCCGCCCGGCGCGGCACAATGTCCGTATGACCAGCCTGACCGGTGGGCTCGACCCCGCCATCGCCGCCCGGCTCAAGCGCAGCGCCGACGGACTGCTCCCCGCCATCGCCCAGCAGTACGACACCGGCGAGGTGCTGATGCTGGGCTGGATGGACGACGAGGCGCTGCACCGCACGCTGACCACCGGCCGCTGCACCTACTGGTCGCGCAGCCGCCGCGAGTACTGGGTCAAGGGCGACACCTCCGGTCATGTCCAGCACGTCAAGTCCGTCGCCCTGGACTGCGACGCCGACACGGTGCTCGTCCGGGTCGACCAGGTCGGCGCCGCCTGCCACACCGGGGCGCGCACCTGCTTCGACGCCGATGTCCTGCCGCTCACCCAGTAGGGTCAGCGGCCATGGATCTTGAGACCTTCCGCGAGCTGGCGGCGGACCGCCGTGTCATCCCCGTCAGTCGGCGCCTCCTCGCCGACGGGGACACGCCGGTCGGCCTGTACCGCAAGCTCGCCGCCGAGCGCCCCGGGACGTTTCTGCTGGAGTCGGCGGAGAACGGCCGCTCCTGGTCCCGCTACTCCTTCGTCGGGGTACGGTCGGCCGCCACCCTCACCGAGCGCGACGGCCGCGCCCACTGGCAGGGCACCCCGCCGGTCGGCGTCCCCACCGAGGGCGACCCGCTGGCCGCCCTGCGCGCCACCGTCGAGACCCTGCACACCCCCCGCGACCTCGGCCCTGTCCCGCCGGTCCCCGCCGGGCCCGGAACGCCTGGCACGGCGCCTCGCGGCGTTGCCGGAATGCCCCCGGGAAACCACCCCGGGGGCACACCGGCGCCTGGCGACGCACCGCACCAGCCGCCCCGGGCCGATCCGGCAGGACCGCCAGGACAGGACCTCGGCCCCGTCCCGCCGGTCCCCGCCGGGCCCGGAACGCCTGGCACGGCGCCTCGCGGCGTTGCCGGAATGCCCCCGGGAAACCACCCCGGGGGCACACCGGCGCCTGGCGACGCACCGCACCAGCCACCCCGGGCCGATCCGGCAGAACCGCCAGGACAGGACCTCGGCCCCGTCCCGCCGGTCTCCGCCGGGCCCGGAACGGCAGGACCGCCAGGACAGGGCCTCACCTCCGGCATGCCGCCCTTCACCGGCGGCATGGTCGGCTACCTCGGCTACGACATCGTGCGGCGGCTGGAGAAGGTCGGCGACCACGCCCGTGACGATCTGCGCATCCCCGAGCTGACCATGCTGCTCACCTCCGACCTCGCCGTCCTCGACCACCGGGACGGCTCGGTCCTGCTGATCGCCAACGCGATCAACCACAACGACCTCGCCACCGGGGTCGACGAGGCGTACGCCGACGCCGTCGCCCGTCTCGACGCGATGGCCGCCGACCTCGCCAGGCCCGTCCCCACCGCGCCCACCGCGCTGCCGGCCTCCGCGCTGCCCGAGTACACCGCGCTGTGGGGCGGCGCCGCCTACCAGGAGGCCGTCGAGGACATCAAGGAGCGGATCAGGGCGGGCGAGGCGTTCCAGGTCGTCCCCTCGCAGCGCTTCGAGACCCCCGTCACCGCGAGCGCCCTCGACGTCTACCGGGTGCTGCGGGCCACCAACCCCTCGCCGTACATGTACCTGTTCCGCTTCGACGGCTTCGACGTCGTCGGCTCCAGCCCGGAGGCGCTGGTCAAGGTCGAGGGCGGGCGCGCCATGGTGCACCCGATCGCCGGCACCCGGCACCGGGGCGCCACGCCCCAGGAGGACCAGGCGCTCGCCGACGAACTCCTCGCCGACCCCAAGGAGCGCGCCGAGCACCTGATGCTGGTCGACCTCGGCCGCAACGACCTCGGCCGGGTCTGCGAGCCCGGCAGCGTCGAGGTGGTCGACTTCATGTCCGTCGAGCGCTACTCCCACGTCATGCACATCGTGTCCACGGTGACGGGCGAGGTCGCCGAGGGCCGCTCCGCCTTCGACGTCCTGACCGCCTGCTTCCCGGCGGGCACGCTCTCCGGGGCGCCCAAGCCGCGCGCGCTGCAGATCATCGACGAGCTGGAGCCGACCAGGCGCGGGCTGTACGGCGGCTGCGTCGGCTATCTCGACTTCGCGGGCGACTCGGACACCGCCATCGCCATCCGCACCGCGCTGCTGCGCGACGGCACGGCGTACGTGCAGGCGGGGGCCGGGGTCGTCGCCGACTCCGACCCGGTCTCCGAGGACACCGAGTGCCGGAACAAGGCGGCGGCCGTGCTGCGGGCCGTCCACACCGCGAACCGGCTCACGGACGGGTGAGGCACCCGGTGTGCGTGGGCGGCCGGGAGCCCGGCTGCCCACGCACACCGGGGCGTAGGGGATAGTGGGGTACGTGAGTGCCGTACCCGTACCCCAGCCCCGTGCCGCCGGTCCGGCGGCCACCTCCACCCCCACCGCCGCCCGCGCGGCGCGTGACGGCGACGGCGGCGGCGGCCCGAGCGACCGCCGCAGTCTGGCCGCCGCGCTGCTGCTCGGCGCCGCGGGCGCCGCCGTCGTACTGATCGCCTCCGGCCAGCGCTGGGCCGCCGGCACGGCCGCCGTCGGCGGCGGTTCCGTACCGCTGGACGCCGACGGCCGTGACATCACCGGCGTCCCGGCCGCCCTCGCCGTCGTCGGCCTCGCCGCGCTCGTCGCCGTCTTCGCCGTGCGCGGGGGCGGCCGGCTGCTGGTCTCCGCGCTGCTCGCGCTGAGCGGCGCGGGCGCGGCCCTGGCCGCCTTCCTCGGCGCCTCCGACCGCTCGGCGCTGGACGAGAAGGCCGCGAAGACCACCGGCGACACCGCCGCCACCATCCACGCCCTGTCCCACACGGCCTGGCCCTACGTGACCGCCGCGGGCAGCGTCCTGATCCTGCTCGCCGGGCTGCTGGCCCTGGTGTACGGCAGGAGGTGGCCCGGCATGTCCGGCCGGTACGAACGCCCCGCCGGGTCGGGACCCGCGGCCACCGCGCCCGGCCGGGGCGCCCGCCGGGCGCCGGTGGTCGACCCGGACCGTCCCGAGGACCTGTGGAAGGCCCTGGACCGGGGCGAGGACCCGACACGCGAGAGCTGATTCACACCCACCCCCCGGCCCGTTCCGCCACCCCCGTGCGGGACAATGTGCGGTGAGCGTCCGAGTCACCCCAGTCCGACTCACCCAGCGCGACAGCAACGAGGAGCAACTCATGGCGGGCAGCAGCCACGGACACACCCCGGCGGCCTGGACCGGTGTCTTCATCGCCTTCATCGGCTTCGGCATCTCGGGTGTCGGCATGGTGGCGGTGAACATGATCGCGTTCTGGGGCGGTTTCGCCGTGATACTGCTCGGGGGCGTCGTCGGGATGGCGATGCGGGCGGCCGGTCTGGGCAAGCCCAAGGAGCCGGAGGAGCTGGTCCTGGCCCGCGCGGCCGCCGCCAACAAGCAGGTCAACATGCGTTCCGAGGACATCAAGGCCGAGATCCTCGCCCGCGAGCGGTCCGCGCACGCGGCGCACGAGCCCGCCACCCCGGCCCCCGCCCTGGAGGCGCAGGCGCAGACCGCCTGAGCGCTCCGGCGCCACCCCTGGAGACGCGGCCCGGCCCGGCAGCCCCCGACAGGCTCCGGGACCGGGCTGCGTCTTTCCGTTCCAGCAGCGACAATCACCGGGTGGACGACGAGATGACCGACCCAGGCCCCGTCCGGGCGATCCCCACCGGTCCCCCCGGCCCCCGTGAGGACCGGGGGCCGCTGCGCCGGTTGCTGCCACCGCTGCTCACGATCGGGGCGATCGGCGCGGCCTTCACCTACGTCGGCCTGGTCGACCCGAACGAATCCGGCCACTACCCCGTCTGCCCGCTCTACGCCCTCACCGGCCTCTACTGCCCCGGCTGCGGGGGACTGCGCAGCGCCCACGCCGTCGCGCACGGAGACCTGGCCGCCGCCTTCGGCGCCAACGCGGCGGCCGTCGTCGGCTACGCGCTCTTCGCCGTCGGATGGCTGGTGTGGGTGGCACGGGCCCGCAAGGGCCTTCCCGCGCCGATTCCCCGGGCCCCCGCCGTGTGGTGGACGGTGGGCGTGGTGCTCGTGCTGTTCACCGTGGTCAGGAACCTGCCCTTCGGCGGCGGACTCGCCCCGTGATCCCCCCGGCGGTGACATGCCCGGTCGGTCGGATGCGGGTCATCCGGCCTGTTCCGGCTAGCATCGATATGGCTGATCCTGATCCGCCCGGTCGCCGGTCGGACCGGATCGCGACCAGGCCCGAAGTGCTATCGAAAGGGGGGCCGCTCGCGTGAGTGTGCTCGACGAGATCATCGACGGCGTACGCGCCGACCTCGCGGAGCGACAGGCGCGCGTGGGCCTTGACGAGCTGAAGGAGCGCGCCGCCAGGGCGCCCCAGGCCAAGGACGGCGCCGCCGCGCTGCGTGGCGAGGGCGTCCAGGTGATCTGCGAGGTCAAGCGCTCCAGCCCGTCCAAGGGCGCGCTCGCCGCGATCGCCGACCCGGCCGCGCTCGCCGCCGACTACGAGGCGGGCGGCGCCGCCGTCATCTCCGTACTGACGGAGGAGCGCCGCTTCGGCGGTTCGCTGGGCGACCTGGACGCCGTACGCGCCAAGGTCGACATTCCCGTGCTGCGCAAGGACTTCATCGTCACCTCGTACCAGCTGTGGGAGGCGCGGGCGCACGGCGCCGATGTCATCCTGCTGATCGTCGCCGCGCTCGACCAGGAGGCCCTGGTCTCGCTGATCGAGCGGGCCGAGTCGATCGGGCTCACCCCGCTCGTCGAGGTGCACGACGAGGACGAGGCGGAGCGCGCGGTGGACGCCGGTGCGAAGGTCATCGGGGTGAACGCCCGCGATCTGAGGACCCTCAAGGTCGACCGCTCCACCTTCGAGCGCGTCGCCCCCGAGATCCCGGACCACATCGTCAAGATCGCCGAGTCCGGCGTGCGCGGCCCGCACGACCTGATCGCGTACGCCAACGCCGGGGCCGACGCGGTGCTCGTCGGCGAGTCGCTCGTCACCGGGCGGGACCCGCGGACCGCCGTCGCCGATCTCGTCGCGGCGGGCGCCCACCCCGCGCTGCGGCACGGGCGGGACTGACCTCTCCCCATGACCACAGCCCTCCGCCCGCCCGCCCCGCACCGGCCGCCGCACGGCGCCCTGGCGCGTGGCTGCCGTCCGCGCGGGTGCCGCGCACCGGCGCGGCGGGTGCGCGGACGGCGGGTGCGGTACGTCATCGGGGACGAACCCGGTCAGGTCAACGGGATGCGATGGCGCGGGGCGTCCGCGTCCTGAAGGGATCCCCCTCCGGTCCGTGGCGGACCCCGGTCCGCACGGTCCGGGCCCGCCGCGGGCGGCTTCCGCGCGGGGTGGTCCGTCCAGGACGCATACGGTGCTCTCCGTCCGTCGCTTCCCGAGGAGTTCCCGCGTGTCTTCCGAGTTCTTCATTCCCGACCCCGAGGGTCGGATCCCGAGCGCCGAGGGGTACTTCGGTGCCTTCGGCGGCAAGTTCATCCCCGAGGCGCTCGTCGCCGCGGTCGACGAGGTCGCCGTCGAGTACGAGAAGGCGAAGGCAGACCCCGCCTTCGCCGCCGAGCTGAACGGCCTGCTGGCCGACTACACCGGCCGCCCCAGCCCCCTCACCGAGGTCGGGCGCTTCGCCGAACGGGCCGGGGGCGCCCGGGTGTTCCTCAAGCGCGAGGACCTCAACCACACCGGCTCGCACAAGATCAACAATGTGCTGGGCCAGGCGCTGCTCACCAGGCGGATGGGCAAGACCCGCGTCATCGCCGAGACCGGCGCGGGCCAGCACGGCGTCGCCACCGCCACCGCCTGCGCGCTGTTCGGCCTCGAATGCACCATCTACATGGGCGAGATCGACACCCAGCGCCAGGCCCTGAACGTGGCCAGGATGCGGATGCTCGGCGCCGAGGTCGTGCCCGTCACCTCCGGCAGCCGGACCCTGAAGGACGCCATCAACGAGGCGTTCCGCGACTGGGTCGCCAATGTGGACCGTACGCACTATCTCTTCGGCACGGTCGCGGGACCGCACCCCTTCCCTGCGATGGTCCGCGACTTCCACCGCGTCATCGGCGTGGAGGCCAGGCGCCAGATCCTGGAGCGCGCCGGGCGGCTGCCCGACGCCGCCGTGGCCTGCGTGGGCGGCGGATCCAACGCGATCGGCCTCTTCCACGCCTTCATCCCCGACGCGGACGTACGGCTGGTGGGCTGCGAGCCGGCCGGGCACGGCATCGCGAGCGGCGAGCACGCCGCCACGCTCAGCGCGGGCGAGCCCGGCATCCTGCACGGGTCGCGCTCCTACGTCCTCCAGGACGAGGAGGGCCAGATCACCGAGCCGTACTCGATCTCCGCCGGGCTCGACTACCCGGGCATCGGACCCGAGCACGCGTACCTCAAGGACAGCGGGCGCGGCGAGTACCGGGCGGTGACCGACGACGACGCGATGGAGGCGCTGCTGCTGCTCTCGCGCACCGAGGGCATCATCCCGGCGATCGAGAGCGCGCACGCGCTGGCCGGGGCGCTGGAGGTGGGCCGCGAGCTGGGCGAGGACGGCCTGATCGTGGTCAACCTCTCCGGGCGCGGCGACAAGGACATGGACACGGCCGCCCGCTACTTCGGGCTGTACGAAGGGGAGGGCACCAAGTGAGCGGGAACAGCCAGTTGCTGAGCGACACCCTCGCCGCCGCGAAGGCGCAGGACCGGGGGGCGCTGATCGCCTACCTCCCGGCCGGTTTCCCGACCGTGGACGGCGGGATCGCGGCGGTCAAGGCCGTCTTCGAGGGCGGCGCCGACATCGTCGAGGTCGGGCTGCCGCACAGCGACCCGGTGCTCGACGGGCCGGTCATCCAGACCGCGGACGACATCGCGCTGCGCGGCGGGGTCAAGATCGCCGACGTGCTGCGCACGGTCCGTGAGGCGTACGAGGCGACCGGCCGGCCGGTGCTGGTCATGACGTACTGGAACCCGGTCGACCGGTACGGCGTCGAGCGCTTCACCGCCGAGCTGGCCGAGGCGGGCGGCGCCGGGTGCATCCTGCCCGACCTGCCCGTCCAGGAGTCGGCCCTGTGGCGCGAGCACGCCGGGAGGCACGGTCTGGCGACCGTCTTCGTGGTGGCGCCGAGCAGCCGGGACGAACGGCTGGCGAAGATCACCGCCGCGGGCAGCGGCTTCGTCTACGCGGCGTCGCTGATGGGCGTCACGGGCACCCGTACCTCGGTGGGCCTGGAGGCGCGGACGCTGGTGGAGCGGACCCGCACGACGACGGAGCTGCCGGTCTGCGTCGGGCTCGGTGTCTCCACGGCGGAGCACGCGGCCGAGGTCGCCGGATTCGCCGACGGAGTGATCGTCGGCTCGGCGTTCGTGAAGCGGATGCTGGACGCGCCCGACGAGGCCGCCGGGCTGGTCGCGGTGCGTGAGCTGGCGGGCGAGCTGGCCGAGGGCGTTCGCAAGCGCTGACGGGTGCGGGGGCGCCCGCGTCATCCGTACGGGTGGACCTGGGGCCGGGGAGGTGCGTTCGCGCCTCCCCGGTTCGTTGCTGTGGCGTGAGCGAGAAGAACCGTGAGGCAAGGCGGAGCGCGAGAGAGCGGCTCCAGCAGGAACGCGCCGAGTTCAAGGCGCGCGAGAAGCGCAAGCGCGGCCTGATCGTGGCGGCGTCGGCGGTCGGCGTGCTGGCCCTGGCCGGAGCGGTCGGGCTGCTCGCCGTGAACATGGGCAAGCACAAGGGCGGCGGTGGCGCGGCCGGGCCGGTGAGCGCGCCCTCCGGGGTGAACGGCAAGGACGATCTGGCGATCCCGGTGGGCGCCACGGACGCGCCGTCCACGCTCACGGTGTGGGAGGACTTCCGCTGCCCGGCCTGCGCCCAGTTCGAGAACGCGTTCCGGCCGGTGATCCACGAGCTGGAGAAGGCGGGCGAGCTGAAGGTCGAGTACCACCTCGCGACGATCATCGACGGCAACATGGGCGGTACGGGATCGGTGCGCGCGGCCAACGCCGCCGCCTGCGCCCAGGACGTCGGCAAGTTCGCCCCGTACCACGACCTGCTCTTCCGGAACCAGCCCGCGGAGACGGACGACGCCTTCGCCAAGAACAGCCGGCTGCTGGAGCTGGCGGGCACGGTGGACGGCCTGGAATCGGCGCCCGGCTTCCGCTCGTGCGTGGAGGACGGCGCGCACGACAAGTGGGTGGAGAAGTCCTCCGAGGCCTTCCGCACCGGCGGATTCTCCGGGACACCGACCGTCCTGCTCAACGGGGAGGCGGTGTTCCCGAAGAAGGGCGAGGAGAACATCACACCCGACAATCTGCGGAAATGGGTCACCGAGGCGAACAAGGGCAAGAAGGCGGGCACCGAAACCCCGTCGGCTCCCGGCTCCGCCCCCGCGTCCGAGCCGGGCGCGACGACGCCGCAGGGTACTCCGGCGGCCTGATTTCGGCGGGCGTGTCGCGGGAAAATTTGCCGGGCGGGTTGCCGTGGGCCCCGCCCGGCACTGTAGCGTCGGTTCCGCTATGGACCTTGCCTACATTCCCAGCCCGTCGACCGGAGTGCTCCATCTCGGACCACTTCCGCTGCGCGGCTACGCGTTCTCCATTCTCGTCGGGCTGTTCGTGGCCCTCTGGATCGTCAACCGCCGCTGGGTCGCCCGGGGCGGCAAACCGGGGACGACCACCGACATCGCCATCTGGGCCGTGCCGTTCGGTCTGCTGGGCGGTCGGCTCTACCACGTCATCACCGACTACGAGCTGTACTTCGGCGAGGGCCGCGACTGGGTCAACGCCTTCAAGGTCTGGGAGGGCGGCCTCGGCATCTGGGGCGCCGTCGCGCTGGGCGCCGTGGGCGCCTGGATCGGCTGCCGCCGCCGGGGCATCGCGCTGCCGCCCTACGCGGACGCGCTGGCGCCCGCCCTCGCCGTGGCCCAGGCGTTCGGCCGCTGGGGCAACTGGTTCAACCAGGAGCTGTACGGCAAGCCCACCGATCTGCCCTGGGCGCTGAAGATCAGCGCGGGGCCGAACCGGGAAGAGGGCCTCTACCACCCGACCTTCCTGTACGAGTCCCTCTGGTGCCTCGGTGTCGCGGCGCTGGTGGTCTGGGCCGACCGCCGCTTCAGGCTCGGGCACGGGCGCGCGTTCGCCCTCTACGTGGCCGCGTACTGCGTCGGAAGGTCCTGGATCGAGTACCTGCGCGTCGACGAGGCCCACCACGTGCTGGGGCTGCGCCTCAACGTGTGGACCGCGATCGTCGTCTTCACGCTCGCCGTCGTCTACTTCGTACTCTCCGCGATCAAGCGGCCGGGACGCGAGGAGATCGTCGAACCTGAGCTGTCCGGCGCGGACTCCGGCGAGGGAAAATCCGGAACGGAAGCTTCCGGAAGTGATAATTCCGCAAGCGTTGTTTCCCCTCGTGAGGATTCCAAGGATTCCGGGGACCCGAAGGTTTCCGGGGGATCCGCTAAATCCGGGAAATCCGGGAAATCGGGACCGGCGGAATCCACCGAGGTGACGGAGCCGGGAGCGGCGGCGGACTCCGCGAAGGAGCCCCTCTCCGGCGCGGCAGGGGAGGGCCACTCCTAAACCTCTTCGCACGCCGCGCGCGACGCGGTATTTTCGGCCCCCGGGGGCGTGGTGCACCAGCGCCACGCCCCCGGGGGCTGTCATATGCCGCGTCTAGGCTATTCACAGTCGATGCCTCGGCATTGCGTGTCCCGTAATGCGTTGCCGGTCATGCGAGGAGTGTTGTGCGTGTAGCTGAAAAAGACCCGGCCAGGTTGCTGTGTCAATGCGGTTGCGGGGTGCTCCAGTCGGCGGACGAAAGTCCGGACCTGGAGAGCCTCACCGACCGCGAGCGAGAAGTTCTGCTGGCGCTGGGTACGGGGGGTACGAATCGGCTGGTCGCCCGTCGGCTCGGTATCGCGGAACGGACAGTCAAAGGACATGTGGCGAGCCTGGTGTCGAAACTCGGCTTGGTGTCCCGATTGGAGGTGGTGGCGGTCGCTATTCTCCACCACCGGCGGATATGTCCGAATCCGAAATGGAATGGGACCCCTCCCTAAAGTTCCGTAGCTCTACGGGGGAACCCCTGGAAGTCTGGAGGGCGTGAGCGAACCGGGTTGCCGTGATTTCGGGCAACTGTGCACACTACGAGGGGAAAGCAGAATGAGAATGACCAGCAAGCGCGTCGCGGCCGGAGTCGCCGTGTCACTCCTGATCGCGGGCGTCGGCCCGACGGTGACCGCCTCCGCCGCACCGAGCAAGCAGGAGCAGCGCAGCGTCACCGCGGCGGCGAAGACCGACGGCGTCGCGGTGTACGAGGGGCTGTTCTTCGGGCAGGGCGCCGTCGCCAAGGCGCACCCGGACCTGGTGCTCGCCCGCGGCAAGACGGACTCGGCCGAGTCCGCCAAGGTCGCCGCCAAGGTCATCGGCACCATCGAGGCCAAGGACGCCACGTTCTTCGACCGCTTCGGCGCGGCCATGCAGAGCGGCAACGACGTGCTCGTCAACCGCGTCCTCGCCGAGGCCAACACCAAGACCGTCGCCGCGATGCGGGCCGAGTTCGGGGACCCGGTCACGGCCGACGACAACCTGGGCGCCAAGTGCGTGGTCCTCGTCCTCGTGCTGGGCGTGGGCAACGTCGTGTACTTCGTGAACGCCTACGAGTCGGCCAACGTCGCCTACCAGGTCAACTGGGTCGACAGCGCCAGCCCGAAGGCCGGGGACACCATCACCCGCGAGCGCTGGGTGCACCAGGCCGCGAGCGCGCTGCGCGCCTGACGCACGACCTGACGCGTCCGCCGCGTCGCAGCGAGACCGCATGGTGAGGCGGGGCCGGCCGTCGCCGGCGACGGCCGGCCCCGCCGTGTGAACAGGGGGAGAAATGCAGGTAACCGCGCCGGATCAGGGGAGCGGAGAGAATACCGCCCGGGAAATGCCCGCAGGCGACCGTGGGCGACTGGGACGCGTCCTGATCGCCGTCACCGTCTTCTGGATGGTGATCGGCGGCTACGTACTGCATACGCAGCTGCCGAGCAACGCCGTCGAATTGCCGGGCCAGCAGGGAATGGAGCGCACGGTCCGGGTGATGACCCCGCAGGGCTGGGCCTTCTTCACGAAGTCCCCGCGCGACGCCAAAATCACCGTCTGGTCCTCGGATTCCACGGGACGCTGGCGCAGCGCCATGCTCGCCCCGCATTCGGAACCGCGCAACGCTTTCGGCCTGAACCGGGAGTCCCGTGCGCAAGGTGTCGAGCTGGGGCAGTTGCAGGCCCACATCAGGCCCGAGACGTGGATCCCTTGCGAGGACGGGGCGCTGGCGGCCTGTCTCGCCGAGGTCGACGACCCCGTCGAAGTGAAGACGCCCGTTCCGAGTCCGCTGCTCTGCGGCCGTATCGGCGTCACTCAGCAAGAAGTCCTCCCATGGGCGTGGTCCGATTCCGAGGGAACGATGGAAATGCCGGGCAAGGTGGCGGTTCTGGACGTGACATGCTGACGAAAACAGGCGAATTCGCCGCCCGGATCGGATCGCTCTCACCGTGGTCCAACGTGTACGGCGTGGCCAGGACCCTGCTCGCCCTGGGCACCCTTTCGACGCTTCTCTTCACCTCGACCAGCGCGCTGTTCCTGCCCGCGCAGGGAGTCCCCGACTATCCCAAGTGCGACGGAGTCGCCGCCACCGGACTCTTCTGCGTCGTACCCGAATCCCAGCTCGGCACCGCCCGGCTCATCGGCATCGCCGTCCTGCTGCTCGTGGTGAGCGGCTGGCGCCCGCGCTACACCGCGATCCCGCACTGGTGGATCACCTTCAGCTTCCAGGCCAATGTGACCGCGCCCGACGGCGGCGACCAGATCAGCGCCGTCATCGCGCTGCTCCTGCTGCCCATCGCCCTCACCGACGCCCGCACCTGGCACTGGGGCCCGGCCGGTCGCACGGACCGGAGCGCGGGGACGCCGGGCTGGGCCCTGTTCGCCTGGTCGGCCGCCCTGGTCATCCGGGTGCAGGTCGCCGGGCTCTACTTCCAGTCGTCGGTCGCCAAGCTCAGCCACACCGAGTGGGCGGACGGCACCTCGCTGTTCTACTGGCTCAGGGACCCCTACTTCGGCGCGCCCGGCTGGATCGCGCCGCTGACCGACGCGATCACCCGGACCAGCCTCGGCGTCCTGGCCCTGACCTGGATGCCGCTGGTCATCGAGTTCGCGATCATGCTCGGCCTCTTCGCCAAGCGGTCCGTCCGCCCGTATCTGCTGCTCGCCGGTCTCTCCCTGCACGCCTTCATCGGCCTGCTGATGGGCCTGGGCAGCTTCGCGCTGGCCATGTTCGGCTGCCTCGTCCTGCATCTGCGACCGCTCGACCAGCCGTTCGCGTTCCCCGCCAGGATCGCGGACGCCTGGACCGGATGGCGGGCGCGGCGGCCGTCGGCCCGTACGGGTGAGGCCACGCCGCGAGGGGAAGGCCACGGGGGTGCGCGCGAGGGGCGAGACGGCGCCGAGGAGGCGGCGGGCGCCGACGGAGCGCCCGTGCCGGCCGCCCACCGCGAGGCGCTCCCCGGCCCGGCAACGGGCTGAGCCCCACCCCCGTACGCACGCACGCGCACGCGTACGGACCGCCGCGGGCCGACCCGGCCCGCACGACGAGGAACACCCGAGGAGACACCTGTGCGGATGAGTCACGGCGCACCACCACGGCCACCGGCGAGCGGCCCGGGTGATCCGCTGTGACGGTCATTCCCCTGGCGGTGGCCGCCGTCGTACTGACGGCGGCCACCGCCTCCTGGCTGCTCCGGCACCTCGCGGGCCGCGACCCGGGCTACCTCTGGCTGCTGTGCTGCGGACTCGGCTCCAGCGCCCTCGTCAACCTCGCGGTGAAGCAGCCGCTGGCACACACCGTGGCCTCGGCGGGCGGTGTCGAGGCGGAGGTCGGTCCGGCCGCGCCGCTCTGGTTCCTGGTCTTCGCCCTGCTCCTGCCGCCCGTCGCGGAGGAGGCGGTCAAGGCCGCCCCGGCGCTGCTCCCGGCGGTCCGGGCCAGGGCGCGCCGGTCCTGGCTCCTCACCGGCATCGCGCTCGGCACCGGCTACGGCATCGGCGAGGCGGGGTTCGTCGCCGGGGTGATGGCGGTCTCCGGGGACCACGCGGGCACCCCCTGGTGGCACTTCTCCTTCTTCGCCGCCGAGCGTGTCGTCGCCTCGTTCGGACACGGCGTGATGACCGCCCTGGTGCTGCGGGGTTTCTTCGCCGACCGCCCGCGCAGGCTGCTGGGCTGCCTCGCCGCCGTGGCCCTGCACGGCCTGCTGAACCTCGGCCCCTTCCTGAACCAGGTCGTCGACGTCCCTCCGGTGCTGCTCGCCCTCGGCCTGCCCGCCGGGGTCGTGGTGCCCGCCCTGGTCTTCGCCCACCTGCTGCGGCAAGGCGGTACGGGGGTCGTGCGCGCGGAGGCCGACCGGGTCTGGCGGCCCGACTGGGCGCTCGCCCCCGGGCCCGACACCGCCCGGCCACCGGATCCCGGGCCACCGGACCCCCGGCCGCGGGATCCCGGGCCCCCGGACCCCCGGCCACGGGAGTCCTGACCGGGCGGGCGGCGCCGCCGCCCGCCCGGTCACCGGCGCCGGGCCAGCGTCAGCGTCCGCCGGGCCGCCGCCACGATCGCCGCGTCCACGAAACGGCCGTCGACCAGGGCCTGTGCCCCCGCCTCCCGGGCCGCCGCCTCGATGATCTCCTCGGCCGAGGCCACCTCCTGGCGGGTCGGCCGGTACGCCTCCTCGATCACCGCGGCGGCGCCGGGGTCGCCGGGGTGGGTCCAGCCGTGCACGTCGGCGCGGATCGCGGACAGCTCCGTCGGCTCGTCGGCGGCCCGGGGGCTGGGCAGTTGGTCCAGCTCGTCCAGCAGCTCGACTGCCAGGGAGCGCAGTTGAGGCGATGCCGGACCGGCGGACGCGCCCGAGCGGACCGGCGCGGGCAGGCCGCCCGCGCGCCGCCGGCGCCGTGCGACTCCGACGCGTCCCGGCCGTCCTCCGCCGCCCGGCGCAGCTCGTGGCCGAGCAGGTCCTCCGGCTGTACCCAGGTCAGCCGACGGCCGGTCACCGCGGATCGCCGGACTGATGGGCCGTCAGTTCGGCGAACAGCGACTCGTGGGCGCGGCGCCGCAGTGTGTCGCGGTGGAAGACCTCGTACGCCACCTCGGTCAACACCCGTGCCGGAGCGCGCAGATCGGTCCTGCTCGCCTCCTCGACCCGCTGTGACCACCGCGCCGGGACCGCGCCCTCACCGCCCAGCGCTCCGGCGAGCGCGCCGCCCATCGTGGCGATCGAGTCGCAGTCCCGGCCGTAGTTGACGCAGCCGAGCACCGTACGGCGGTAGTCGCCCTCGGCGATCAGCAACATGCCGAGCGCGATGGGCAGTTCCTCGATGGAGTGCAGCCGGGAGGGGCGGCGGGCGCCCAGGGACGGGGCGCGGTAGTGCGGGCCGACCGTGTCGTACGGCGCGACCGCCTCCCGCAGCCCGCGCAGCGCCGACTCCGTGCAGCGGTGCCGGGCCGCGACCTCGCACACCGCCTCGACGGCGGCGCGCGTGCCGTCCTTCGCCAGGGACAGCGCGCTCTCCACGACGGAGGCGGGCGTGGCGCCCGGCAGGCACGCGGCGGCGACCGCCGCCGCGAACACCCCGGCCGCCTCCCGCCCGTACGACGACTGGTGGGCGCCCGCCACATCGACCGCCTCGGCGTACGCGGCGGCCGGATGGGCCGCGTTGACCAGCCCGACCGGCGCCATGTACATCGCCGCACCGCAGTTGACGATGTTCCCGCTGCCCGCCTCGCGCGGGTCCACATGGCCGTAGTGCACCCGGGCGACCAGCCACTTCTCGGCGAGGAAGATCCGGTGCAGCGGCAGTGCCTCGGTCTCCAGCTCGGGGACCCAGCGCGGGGTGGAGATCAGGTCGGGTACGAGATGGTCGGCGACCGCGTACGCGTCCAGGTGGTCGCGCACCTTCTCGTACACCCGGATCAGCGCGTGCGTCATCAGGGTGTCGTCGGTGATGTGCCCGTCGCCCTTGTGGTACGGGGCGAGGGGGCGGGCGGTGCGCCAGTCCTCGTGCCAGGGGCCGACGATGCCGGTGATCCGGCCGCCGTGCCGCTCCACGATCTGGTCGGGGGAGTACCCCTCGACCGGGCCGCCGAGCGCGTCGCCGACGGCCGCGCCGAGCAGCGCGCCGGTGATCCGGTCGGCGAGCGAGAGCGAGAGCGCGGGGGCGGTGTCCGGGCCGGGGGCCGGGGGAGTACGAAGACCGTCAGGTGGAGTGGCTGCCGGAGCCTGCGGGGGCGTCATGTCGGAATTGTCCACCCGGGGCGGCCGGTTCCGTGGCTGCCGGCAGCCCGGCGAGTTCCACCAGATCCGTGCCCGCGAGCCGGGGCAGCGCGCACCCGGCCAGGGTGCGGCAGGTCTCGCGCCCGGCGGCGGGCACCCGGCGGGCGCCGCCGAGCGCGCCGCACAGCGCGCCGGCCGGCGCGGGCGCGGAGTCCGCGACCCGGGACAGACACGCGGCGGCGGGCACCGCCCCGCTCACCCGGCTCCGGGCGGCCAGGGTCAGCGCGAGGGTGACCGGTACGGTCTCGGCCGCGGCGACGCCGTAGCTGTAGACGTGGTCCACGATCCGCCGCTCCAGGAGCGGGACCAGGGCGAAGGCGCCGTACGGTTCCCGGGCGCAGCCGTGGGCGGCGGTGACGGCGTACCGGGCGTCGCGGCCGGTCTCCGTCGCCTCCGGGAGCTGTCCGAGCGCCGCCTCGACGGCCGCCCCTGGCGCCGCCCCGGCCCCGGACCCCGCCCCGGTGTGGTCGGCGGTCGAGGTCGGCTCCATGGTGTGCCCTTTCGCGCGCCCGGTGTCACGGCATCTGTCCCACGCCGCGCTCCCGCCGAGTCCGCGAAACCCCCGCGATCACCCGGGTCGGCATCGGGTAAGTACGGCCTTCCTTGCTGGCGAGAGCGATTTTTCGTGCGTATTTTCGAACCGTCGGAAGGGTTGCGGGGGTGGCGGGCACCGGCCCGTCGAACGAGCCGGACCCGCCGTGCGAGAGGAAGAACGCGAACCATGTCGCTCATCGAGACCGAGGCGGCGCTCCACGAGGCGCACCGTGACAATCACACGCACCGCGATGTGAACGGTGGCTGGCTGCGGCCGGCGGTGTTCGGCGCGATGGACGGACTGGTCTCCAACCTCGCGCTGATGACCGGCGTCGCGGGCGGCGTGGTCTCCCCGCGGACCCTGGTGATCACCGGGCTCGCGGGCCTCGCGGCGGGCGCCTTCTCCATGGCGGCGGGCGAGTACACCTCGGTGGCCTCGCAGCGCGAGCTGGTCCAGGCCGAACTCGACGTCGAGCGGCGGGAGTTGCACAAGCATCCAGTGGACGAGATGGAGGAGCTGGCCGCGCTCTACGTCTCGCGCGGCGTCGAGCCCGCGCTGGCCCGCCAGGTGGCCGCGCAGCTGTCGAAGGACCCCGAGCAGGCGCTGGAGATCCACGCCCGCGAGGAGCTGGGCATCGACCCGGACGAGCTGCCCTCGCCGCTGGTCGCCGCCGTGTCGTCGTTCGGCTCCTTCGCCCTGGGCGCGCTGCTGCCCGTCCTGCCGTATCTGCTCGGCGCGACCACCCTGTGGCCCGCGGTGCTCCTCGCGCTGGTCGGGCTGTTCGCCTGCGGCGCGCTGGTGGCGCGGGTGACCGCGCGCAGCTGGTGGTTCAGCGGGCTGCGGCAGCTGCTCCTCGGCGGCGGGGCCGCCGCGCTCACCTACGGGCTCGGCAGCCTGTTCGGGGCGGCGCTCTGACCCCGCGGCCCCCGGGCCCGCCCTGCCCGGACCATCGCGCCGCTGACCTGCGGTGGCGCGATCGCGCCGGTCCATATCGCCCGTCCTGTGACGAACATCCCCGGGCGTTCCGGCCGACGGAGTGCGACACTGTGCCAGGCGTCCTGTATGTGACCGTTACCCGGCGGTTTCGAGTCGTTAATGGCCGGGCATGAGCTGTAGGCGCCGTGGGCAATGAGGCCCGCTCCGCCACAGCCGAACGGACGACGATCTGTCCGTCTGCGCCCTTCATCCACCGTTACGAGCGGTGTCCACATGCTGGAATGGGCTATCCACTTCCCGAGAAGCTTTCCATCATGTAACCTGCGTGAAATTTCCTGGAGGGCCAGCGTCGTCCCTCGGTAATCGCATATGCCAAGCCGAACTACGACGACGGGAGAGCCGATGCGTTCCGACGCCTGGTCGCCCATGGACGGTCGCCCCGCCCCGCAGGGTATGTACGACCCCCGTAACGAGCACGACGCCTGTGGCGTCGGATTCGTGGCCACCCTCACCGGTGTTGCCAGCCATGAGCTGGTGGAGCAGGCGCTGACCGTACTGCGCAATCTCGAACACCGCGGCGCCACCGGTTCCGAGCCCGACTCCGGCGACGGCGCCGGGATCCTCCTCCAGGTGCCGGACGCCTTCCTGCGCGAGACCGCCGGGTTCGAGCTGCCCGAGGCCGGCTCGTACGCCGTCGGCATCGGCTTCCTCCCCGCCGCCGACGCCACGGACGCCGTCTCACACATCGAGACGATCGCCGCCGAAGAGGGCCTGACCGTCCTCGGCTGGCGCGAGGTCCCGGTGGCGCCCGAGCTGCTCGGCGCCTCCGCCCGCGCCACGATGCCCGCCTTCCGCCAGCTGTTCGTGGCCGACGGCACGAGCACCGGCATCGCCCTGGACCGCAAGGCGTTCCTGCTGCGCAAGCGCGCCGAGCGTGAGGCCGGGGTCTACTTCCCCTCCCTCTCCGCGCGCACGATCGTGTACAAGGGAATGCTCACCACCGGCCAGCTGGAGCCGTTCTTCCCCGACCTCTCCGACCGCCGCTTCGCCACCGCCGTCGCACTGGTCCACTCGCGCTTCTCCACCAACACCTTCCCGAGCTGGCCGCTCGCCCACCCGTACCGCTTCGTCGCGCACAACGGCGAGATCAACACGGTCAAGGGCAACCGCAACTGGATGAAGGCACGCGAGTCCCAGCTCAGCAGCGGGCTGTTCGGCGATCCGGAGGCGCTGGAGCGGACCTTCCCGGTCTGCACTCCGGACGCCTCCGACTCGGCTTCCTTCGACGAGGTGCTCGAAGTGCTGCACCTCGGTGGACGATCACTACCGCACTCCGTGCTGATGATGATCCCTGAGGCGTGGGAGAACCACGACTCGGTGACTCCTCCCTCTCGTCAACGAGAGAGCTTCTCACTCGGCTCGGGAGAGCCTCATGACGGCCAAGCCCTGACCGCCGCCCGTGGGCAGGGGATCAACGGTACTACGGAAAGCGTCGACGCCGTTACGGCCCGTGCTGAGGCCCGGCGTGCGTTCTACCAGTTCCACGCCACGATGATGGAGCCCTGGGACGGCCCCGCCTGCGTCACCTTCACCGACGGCACCCAGATCGGCGCGGTCCTCGACCGCAATGGTCTGCGCCCGGGCCGCTACTGGGTCACCGACGAGGGTCTCGTCGTCCTCGCCTCCGAGGTCGGCGTCCTCGACATCGACCCCGCCAAGGTCGTCCGCAAGGGCCGCCTCCAGCCCGGCCGGATGTTCCTCGTGGACACCGCCGAGCACCGCATCATCGAGGACGACGAGATCAAGGCGTCCCTCGCCGCCGAGCAGCCGTACAAGGAGTGGCTGGAGACCGGCGAGATCGCGCTGTCCGACCTCCCCGAGCGCGAGCACATCGTGCACACCCACGCCTCCGTCACCCGCCGCCAGCAGACCTTCGGCTACACCGAGGAGGAGCTGCGCGTCCTGCTCGCCCCGATGGCCCGCGCCGCCGCCGAGCCGATCGGCTCCATGGGCACCGACTCGCCGATCGCCGCGCTCTCCGCCCGGCCCCGGCTGCTCTTCGACTACTTCACCCAGCTGTTCGCCCAGGTCACCAACCCGCCGCTGGACGCCATCCGCGAGGAGCTGGTCACCTCCCTGCGCTCCTCCCTCGGCCCGCAGGGCAACCTGCTGGAGCCGACCGCCGCGTCCTGTCGCAGCGTCACGCTGCCCTTCCCGGTGATCGACAACGACGAGCTGGCCAAGCTCGTCCACATAAACGCGGACGGCGACATGCCGGGCATGAAGTCCGCCACACTCTCCGGCCTCTACCGCGTCAGCGGCGGCGGCGAGGCCCTCGCCGCCCGCATTCACGAGATCTGCGCCGAGACCGACGAGGCGATCGCCAACGGCGCCCGCAACATCGTGCTCTCCGACCGGCACTCCGACGCCGAGCACGCCCCGATCCCCTCCCTGCTGCTCACCGCCGCCGTCCACCACCACCTCATCCGCACCAAGCAGCGCACCCAGGTCGGGCTGCTGGTCGAGGCCGGCGACGTCCGCGAGGTCCACCACGTCGCGCTGCTCATCGGCTACGGCGCCGCCGCCGTCAACCCGTACCTCGCCATGGAGTCCGTCGAGGACCTCGTCCGCGCCGGTACGTTCATCGAGGGCCTCGCCCCCGAGCAGGCCATCCGCAACCTGATCCACGCGCTGGGCAAGGGCGTCCTCAAGGTCATGTCCAAGATGGGCATCTCCACCGTCGCCTCCTACCGCGGCGCGCAGGTCTTCGAGGCCGTCGGCCTCGACCAGGCGTTCGTCGACGAGTACTTCAACGGCACCCCCACCAAGATCGGCGGCGCCGGACTCGACATCGTCGCCCAGGAGGTCGCCGCCCGGCACGCCAAGGGCTACCCCGCCTCCGGGATCTCCGCCAGCCACCGCAAGCTGGAGATCGGCGGCGAGTACCAGTGGCGCCGCGAGGGCGAGCCGCACCTGTTCGACCCCGAGACGGTCTTCCGCCTCCAGCACGCCACGCGCTCGCGCCGCTACGACATCTTCAAGCAGTACACGGGCCGGGTGAACGAGCAGTCCGAGCGGCTGATGACCCTGCGCGGCCTGTTCCACTTCGCCCAGGGCCGCACGCCCGTACCGCTGGACGAGGTCGAGCCCGCCTCCGAGATCGTCAGGCGCTTCTCCACCGGCGCCATGTCGTACGGCTCGATCTCGCGGGAAGCCCACGAGACCATGGCCATCGCCATGAACCAGCTCGGCGGCAAGTCCAACACCGGCGAGGGCGGCGAGGACCCGGAGCGGCTCTACGACCCCGCGCGCCGCTCCTCGATCAAGCAGGTCGCCTCCGGCCGCTTCGGCGTCACCAGCGAATACCTGGTCAACGCCGACGACATCCAGATCAAGATGGCCCAGGGCGCCAAGCCGGGCGAGGGCGGCCAGCTGCCCGGTCACAAGGTCTACCCGTGGGTGGCCAAGACCCGGCACTCCACCCCGGGCGTCGGCCTGATCTCCCCGCCGCCGCACCACGACATCTACTCCATCGAGGACCTCGCCCAGCTCATCCACGACCTCAAGAACGCCAACCCGCAGGCCCGCATCCACGTGAAGCTGGTCTCCGAGGTCGGCGTCGGCACGGTCGCCACGGGCGTCTCCAAGGCCCACGCCGACGTCGTGCTGATCTCAGGGCACGACGGCGGTACGGGCGCCTCCCCGCTCACCTCGCTCAAGCACGCGGGCGGCCCCTGGGAGCTGGGACTCGCCGAGACGCAGCAGACCCTGCTGCTCAACGGCCTGCGCGACCGCATCGTCGTACAGACCGACGGCCAGCTCAAGACCGGCCGTGACGTCGTCATCGCCGCGCTGCTGGGCGCCGAGGAGTTCGGTTTCGCGACCGCGCCGCTCGTCGTCTCCGGCTGCGTCATGATGCGCGTCTGTCACCTCGACACCTGTCCGGTCGGCATCGCCACCCAGAACCCGGTGCTGCGCGAACGCTTCTCCGGCAAGGCCGAGTACGTCGTCAACTTCTTCAACTTCATCGCAGAAGAGGTCCGCGAACTCCTCGCCGAGCTGGGCTTCCGCTCCATCGAGGAGGCCGTCGGCCACGCCGAACTCCTCGACACCGAGCGGGCCGTGAACCACTGGAAGGCGCAGGGCCTCGACCTGGCCCCGCTCTTCCACGTCCCGGAACTGCCCGAGGGCGCCCTGCGCCACCGGGCGATCGACCAGGACCACGGACTGGAGAAGGCCCTCGACAACGAGCTGATCAAGCTCGCCGCCGACGCGCTCGGCGCCGACAGCGCCGAGTCCGCCCAGCCCGTACGCGCCCAGATCGCCATCCGTAACGTCAACCGGACCGTCGGCACCATGCTCGGCAACCGGGTGACCAAGAAGTTCGGCGGCGCGGGCCTGCCCGACAACACCATCGACGTCACCTTCACCGGCTCCGCCGGCCAGTCCTTCGGCGCCTTCCTGCCGCGCGGCGTCACCCTGCGCCTGGAGGGCGACGCCAACGACTACGTCGGCAAGGGCCTGTCCGGCGGCCGGATCGTCGTACGGCCCGACCGGGGCGCCGACCACCTCGCCGAGTACTCCACCATCGCCGGAAACACCATCGGCTACGGAGCCACCGCGGGCGAGCTGTACCTGCGCGGGCGCACCGGCGAGCGCTTCTGCGTCCGCAACTCCGGCGCCACGGTCGTCTCCGAGGGCGTCGGCGACCACGGCTGCGAGTACATGACCGGCGGCCACGCCGTCGTCCTCGGCGAGACCGGCCGCAACTTCGCCGCCGGTATGTCCGGCGGGGTCGCGTACGTCATCGACCTCGACCCGGACAACGTCAACGCCGGAAACCTCGACGCCGTCGAGCCCCTCGACGACAGCGACAAGCAGTGGCTCCACGAGGTCGTGCGCCGCCACCAGGAGGAGACCGGCTCCACCGTCGCCGGCAAGCTCCTCACCGAGTGGGAGAACGCCGCCGACCGCTTCAGCAAGATCATTCCGTCCACGTACAAGGCCGTGCTCGCCGCCAAGGACGCCGCCGAGCTGGCAGGTCTCTCGGAGACCGAGACCACCGAGAAGATGATGGAGGCGGCGACCCATGGCTGACCCGAAGGGCTTCCTCACCACCCAGCGCGAAGTCGCCACGACCCGCCCCGTCGAGGAGCGTGTCAAGGACTGGAACGAGGTCTACGTTCCCGGTTCGCTGCTCCCGATCATCAGCAAGCAGGCCGGACGCTGTATGGACTGCGGCATCCCGTTCTGTCACAACGGCTGTCCGCTCGGAAACCTGATCCCCGAGTGGAACGACTACGCCTACCGCGAGGACTGGACGGCGGCGAGCGAGCGGCTGCACGCCACCAACAACTTCCCCGAGTTCACCGGGCGGCTCTGCCCCGCGCCCTGCGAGTCCGCCTGTGTCCTCGCCATCAACCAGCCCGCCGTCACCATCAAGAACGTCGAAGTCTCCATCATCGACAAGGCGTGGGACAGCGGCGACGTCACCCCGCAGCCGCCCGAGCGCCTCTCCGGCAAGACCGTCGCCGTCATCGGCTCGGGACCGGCCGGACTCGCGGCGGCCCAGCAGCTGACCCGGGCCGGTCACACGGTCGCGGTCTACGAGCGGGCCGACCGCATCGGCGGGCTGCTGCGCTACGGCATCCCCGCGTTCAAGATGGAGAAGTCGCACATCAACCGCCGTATCGAGCAGATGCGCGCGGAGGGCACCAAGTTCCGCACCGAGACCGAGATCGGCCGCGACATCACCGCGACGAAGCTGCGCAGGCGCTACGACGCCGTGGTCATCGCCGCCGGCGCCACCGTCTCGCGCGACCTGCCCGCCCCGGGCCGGGAGCTGAACGGCGTCCACTTCGCCATGGAGTACCTGCCGCTCGCCAACAAGGTGCAGGAGGGCGACCTGACCGTCGCCCCGATCACCGCCGAGGGCAAGCACGTCGTGGTCATCGGCGGCGGCGACACCGGCGCCGACTGCGTCGGTACGGCCCACCGCCAGGGCGCCGCCTCCGTCACCCAGCTGGAGATCATGCCCAGGCCCGGTGAGGAGCGCGCCGCGCACCAGCCCTGGCCGACCTTCCCGATGCTCTACAAGGTCACCTCCGCGCACGAGGAGGGCGGCGAGCGGATCTACTCCGTCTCCACCACCCACTTCGAGGGCGACGAGGACGGCAACGTCCAGGCCCTGCATCTGATCGAGGTGGAGTTCAAGGACGGCAAGCTGGAGCAGAAGGCCGGCACCGAGCGGGTCATCCCGGCCCAGCTGGTCACCCTCGCGATGGGCTTCACCGGCACCGACCGGGCCAACAGCCTGGTCGAGCAGTTCGGCCTGGAGCTGGACGCGCGCGGCAACATCGCGCGCGACGCCGACTTCGCCACCAACGTCCCGGGCGTGTACGTCGCGGGGGACGCGGGCCGCGGCCAGTCCCTCATCGTCTGGGCCATCGCCGAGGGCCGCTCGGCGGCCTCCGGTGTGGACCGCTTCCTGACGGGCGCCAGCGACCTGCCGGCCCCGATCAGGCCGACGGACCGGGCCCTGATGGCCTGATCCGTCACCTCACAGACTCCCGTACAACGGCGTACGGGCGGTATCGGTCCGGGGAGCGTCTCCCGGACCTTCCGCAGGACGCGGCGCCTGCCTCCAGTCCCCGACCGGACGACGGCAGGCGCCGTGGCATGCGGCTCCCGATTCCCAAGGCTCCCAGGATTCCCGCGGCTCTCAGGATTCCCGCGGCTCCCGCGATTCCCGCGGCTCCCGCGATTCCCGCGGCTCCCGCAGCGAGAGCGCGCCGCTCGGGCAGATGTGCACGGCCTCCCGTACCGCTTCGAGGACGTCCTCGCCCGGCCGGTCGTCCAGCACGAGCACCGTGCCCTCGTCCTCGCTCTGGTCGAACAGATCCGGCGCCGTCAGCACACACTGACCGGCGCCGACACAGCGTGTCTCGTCCGCCACGATGCGCGGCCCCGCCCCCGTGACCATGGCGTGCTCCTCGCTCCTCACCAGCTGACCGGCAGTTCGTGCAGTCCGTAGACCGAGCTGTCGTCCTTGAACGGCAGCTTCTCGACGGGCGCCGCGAGCTTCAGCCCCGGGACCCGCCGCAACAGGGTGTCGAAGACGACCTGCAGCTCCAGCCTGGCCAGGTTCTGCCCCAGGCACTGGTGCGGACCGAAGCCGAAGGCGACGTGGTTACGGGCGCCGCGCCCGATGTCCAGCTCGTCAGGGCGCGGGTAGACGGCCGGGTCGTGGTTGCCCGCGTTGCTCAGGACGAGGACCCCCTCGCCCTTGCGGATGAGCACCCCGCCCAGCTCCACGTCCACCGTGGCCGCGCGCGAGGGCACGGTGTCGACGATGGTGAACAGGCGCAGGAACTCCTCGACGGCCGCGGGGGTACGGGTGGGGTCCGAGCGCAGCGCCGCCATCTCCTCGGGGCGTTCGAGCAGCGCCAGCGTGCCCAGCGAGATCATGTTCGCGGTGGTCTCGTGGCCCGCGATGAGCAGCAGGAACGCCAGCCCCGTCAGGTCGTCGCGGTCGTACGTGCCCGCCTCGCGGTGTTTGAGGATCTGCCTGCCGAGCAGGTCGTCGGCCGGCTCCCGCTCCTTGTCCGCGATCAGGTTCCCCAGATACGTCTGCAACTCGGTCAGCGCGTGCCTCTTCTCCTCCACCGACCGGACGCGGCTGATCAGGACGGACGAGTGGAGCTGGAAGAACTCGTGGTCCGTGTACGGGACCCCCAGCTGCTCGCAGATCACCAGCGAGGGCACGGGCAGCGACAGCGACCGCACCAGATCCGCCGGCCGGGGGCCGGCCAGCATGGCGTCCAGACGCTCGTCCACGATCTGCTGGATGCGCGGCTGGAGCGCCCGCATCCGCCGCACGGTGAACTCCCCGAGCGCGGCACGCCGCGCCGGGCCGTGCTCGGGCGGATCCATGCCGATCATCGAGGGCCGGAAGGTGGTGGTGAGTTCCTCGGACCCCTTGATGAGCGTGGGGAAGCCGGGCGCGGTCCTGTTCGAGCTGAACCGGGTATCGGACAGCACCGCACGGACGTCCTGGTGCCGGCTGACCGCCCAGGCGGTGGCGCCGGTCGGCAGGGTGACCCGGGTCGGAGAGTCCTCCTCGCGCAGCCGCTCGTACTCGGCGGGCGGGGCGTAGGGGCAGGTGCGGGGGAGGGGGAGCGTCATATCGGTCCGGTCGGTCCGGTCGGTGACATCGAGTCCGTCGCTCATCGGAATCACTCCATCCAAGGCGGTGAGGCTGGGCGGGATCATCGGCGCACCTCGACGGTAACTAAGTGGAGGTTTTTCGTCCATATAGAGCTGGCAGAATCGGCCATCCCTTATATCGGCCACCCCGGGAAGGTCACGGCATGACAGAGGACTCCGCGAGGCCCTTGAGAGCCGACGCCCGGCGCAACCGCGCCCAGATCCTCGCGGCGGCCAGGCGGGTGTTCGGGGCGCGGGGAACCGACGTGCCGATGGAGGAGATCGCCCGCCACGCGGGCGTCGGCATCGGCACCCTCTACCGGCGCTTCCCCGACCGGAACTCGCTCGTCCTGGCCGTCGCACACGACAACTTCGCGCGCGTCATCACGGAGGCACGCGCGGCCTTCGCGGAGGAGGAGAGCGCCTGGAACGCCCTGGTGCGCCTGTTGCGCACCTCGCGCGAAATCCAGCTGGGCGTACAGCTCGCGGTCCTCTCCCCGGAGGCGTCGCACGCCCTGGACGCGGACCAGGAAGCCACTCGATTCCGGCGTGAACTGCTCTCGATCCTGGACAAGGTGGTGCGCGCGGCGCAGCGGGAGGGCACCCTGCGCCCGGATGTCGGCACGGGCGACGTGGCCGCGCTGCTCTCGCTGCTGCTGCGCCCGATGGGCGCCATGTCCGATCTCGTGTCCTGGCAGCTCTCGGAGCGCGCGGCGGCCCTGCTGCTCGAC
>NZ_QQNA01000310.1 GCF_003346515.1 Streptomyces corynorhini | reverse complement strand
GACGACATCCACGAAGCCTTCCTCGGGCTCGCCACCTGTCTCATCACCCACCGACACGTCCAACGCCTTTGTTAGGACCTCTAACAGCGCCGCTCCCGGGACGGCACCCTCCGTACTCCCCCTCCGGAAGGCATCCGATGGAAAAGCCCGAAGGTCCGGCCCTGTTCAGCCGCCGTCGCGCGCTGACGGTGGCCGGTGGTGTGGCCGGCGGCGTGCTCGCCGGCGCGAGCGTCCTCTCCCAGGTGACCCCCGCCTTCGCCGCCTCCGCGGCGTCGGACGCGGATGTGATCGTCGTCGGCGGCGGTCTGGCCGGACTCGTCGCGACGGCGGAGCTGGCGGACGCCGGGCGCAAGGTGCTGCTGCTGGACCAGGAGCCGGAGACGAACCTGGGCGGGCAGGCGTTCTGGTCGTTCGGCGGGCTCTTCCTCGTCGACTCGGCCGAGCAGCGGCTGATGGGCATCAAGGATACCCGCGAGCTGGCCTGGCAGGACTGGCAGGGCGCGGCCGGCTTCGACCGGGGCCCCGGCGAGAAGGGCGGCCAGGACTACTGGGCCTACAAGTGGGCCGAGGCGTATGTGGACTTCGCGGCCGGGGAGAAGCGCTCCTGGCTCTACCAGCAGGGCGTGCGCTGGTTCCCGATCGTGGGCTGGGCCGAGCGGGGCGGCGGCCTGGCGGACGGCCACGGCAACTCCGTACCGCGCTTCCATGTCACCTGGGGCACCGGCCCGGCCGTGATGGAACCGTTCGAGAAGCGGGTCAGGGCCGCGGCGGCCCGGGGACTGGTGACCTTCAGGTTCCGGCACCGGGTGGACGAGCTGGTACGGACGGGCGGCGCCATCACCGGGGTGCGCGGCGCGGTCCTGGAGCCGAGCAACGCCCCGCGCGGGAAGCGGAGTTCGCGTACGGTCGTGGGCGACTTCGAGCTGCGCGCGCCGGTGGTGATCGTCACGTCGGGCGGCATCGGCGCCAACCACGACCTGATCCGGCAGAACTGGCCGGCCCGGCTTGGCACACCGCCCGCGGAGATGATCACCGGGGTGCCGGAGTACGTGGACGGCCGGATGCTCGCGATCACCGAGCGCGCGGGCGGCCGTATCGTCAACCCGGACCGGATGTGGCACTACACGGAGGGGCTGCGCAACTACGCCCCGATCTGGGACAAGCACGGCATCCGGATCCTGCCGGGCCCCTCGTCGCTCTGGCTGGACGCCACGGGCAAGCGGTTCGCCGCGCCCGATCTCCCCGGGTACGACACACTCTCCACACTCAAGGCGATCACCGGCACCGGGTACGACTACTCGTGGTTCGTGACGACCCAGAAGATCCTGGCGAAGGAGTTCGCGCTGTCGGGCTCCGAGCAGAACCCGGATCTCACCAACAAGGACATCCCGCTGACCCTCGCACGCCTCTGGCAGACGCCGGAGCCGGTCGAGAAGTTCAAGAAGAACGGGGTCGACTTCGTCGTCGCCACCACCCTGTCAGAGCTGGTCGCGGGCATGAACCGGCTGACGGGCGCCGGCCTGATCGATCTGGCCGATCTCAAGCGGCAGATCGACGCCCGGGACCGGGAGACCGAGAATCCGTATACGAAGGACGCCCAGATCATGGGGATCCGTAACGCGCTCGCCTACCCGGGGGACTTCCTCAGCCGTACGGCGTCACTGCACAAGATCATGGACTCGGGCGCGGGCCCGCTGATCGCGGTACGGCTCAACATCCTCACCCGCAAGACCCTCGGCGGGCTCCAGACCGACCTCTCGGGCCGGGTACTGGACGCGACGGGCTCGCCGGTCCCGGGGCTGTACGCGGCCGGTGAGGTATCGGGGTTCGGCGGCGGCGGGGTGCACGGTTACCGGTCGCTGGAGGGCACCTTCCTGGGCGGCTGCCTGTTCTCCGGCCGGGCGGCGGGACGCGCCGCGGCGGCGGCCACCGCGACCTGACCCCGGGTGGCCACCGCGGACCTGACCCGGGGTGGCCACCCGGCCCGCCCCCGGGCGGCGGCGCCGTACGTACGCCGTACCCCGCTCCGTACGCCGTACCCCGCTCAGATGCCGGGGATCGGGTCCTGGTCGGCCTCGCGCCGCCGGGTCCTGATCTCCGGCGCGGGCGGGTGCAGCTTGGCGTCGCAGTCGGGTCCGAGGCCGGTACGGCGCGAGGCCGTGCCCCGCAGCGGCCGGCCGCAGAGCCGGCACCGCACCTCGCGGCGGGCGGGGCCGTCGCCGGGCTCGGCCGGGCCTTCGGGTTCGGAGCCGGGCAGCCGGGGCGCGTTCGGGGATGCGTGCACCCCCCACCTCTATCAGCCCGCCCGCCGGCGCGATCACCGGCGGGTCCACAATGAGAGGTGATACGCCGGAAAACGCAGGAACCGAGGAGATCCCCCATGGCTCTGTACGACATTCCGCTGCGCACCCTCACCGGTGAGCCCACGTCCCTGGCCGCCTACGCGGGCAAGGCCGTCCTCGTCGTGAACGTCGCGTCCAAGTGCGGTCTCACCCCGCAGTACGCCGGTCTGGAGCGCCTCCAGCAGAGCTACGGCGACCGGGGGTTCACCGTCCTCGGCGTCCCCTCCAACCAGTTCGCGGGGCAGGAGCCCGGCAGCGCCGAGGAGATCCAGACATTCTGCTCGGCCACGTACGGTGTGAGCTTCCCGCTGCTGGAGAAGGCGGACGTGAACGGCGAGGAGAGGCACCCGCTCTACGCGGAGCTGACGAAGAGCGCGGACGCGGAGGGCGCGGCCGGTGACGTGCAGTGGAACTTCGAGAAGTTCCTGCTCTCGCCGCAGGGCGAGGTCGTCGCCCGGATCCGCCCCCGTACGGAGCCGGAGGCCCCGGAGGTCGTCGCGGCGATCGAGGCCCAGCTGCCCGCCTGAGCCCCGGCCGCCGGGATGACGGGCGGCGGCCGGGGCGGTCGTGGTGGGCGCCCGGCCATCGCACGGCCGGGCGCCCGTCCCGTACGCCGCGTGGTGACGACGGCAGCGGCGTACGGGAGTCTCAGGGGCGTGCGGGGACCGGGGCTCGGTTGGGCTGGGTGCCGGGGTCCTGATGGCAGGCCAGGTGCCGGTGTACGTCCGGGGCGGCGCCCGTACCGGTCTCCACCGTGTGGGTGCTGTACGGCTGGCCGGGCAGGATCTGCTGGTCGCAGTGGGCGCAGAACATCAGCCCGCCTCCCCGTCAGCTCGCCCGTACCGCTCCAGTAGCCACTCGCAGTCCCGGCGGAGGTCGGCGACAGCCAGCCGGGCGGCCCGTGGGCCGACAGCCAAGTCGCTGTGGCGGCGGTCCCGTATCCGATCGAGGTGGCCCCGGCGTGAGATCCAGTCCACGCCACCGCGCCACAGTCGGCCGGCGTCCTCCTCGGCGGCGGGCAGCAGCGCATCGATGTGCGCGCGCAGCCGGTCCGCGACCTCGGCCAGCTCTGTGGGCGACGGCCTCACCCGGGTGAGCGCGGCGGCCTCGTCGATAGCGGCCCGGATCGCGGGCGCGAGGGCCGTGGTCACTGCGGGATCCCTTCCAGGCGTGCCCGGCCCCGGTGAAGGAGCGCGGCGACGTAGTCGGGCCGGCACAGATGGCCGGGCGCGGCGGCGGGCGTGATCCAGTGGACACCGTCCGGGCCGCGCTGGTCCAGGCGCGGGACGCCGACCCAGCCGCCGGCCCCGCGCATCGTGCCGACCGGCTCCCGCCACGCCGCGCAGGTGCCCACCGGGACGAGCGCGTAGTAGCAGGTGGCCCAGTCGGCGATCACGGGGCCGTCGAGCTGCCCCTTCAGCGCGGCGGGGAGGTCGTCGGCGGTGGCGGTGCCGAGCGCGGCGTGCACCAGCTGCGGCGGCATCCGTACGGCGTCGAACCGCACGCCGGTGCGTAGTACCGCGGGTGTGCCCCGCTTCCAGTCCTCGTAGGCCCGCTCCGGGTGCTCCGTGGAGGACGCGAGCCACCGCGAGATGGCCGCTCCCCTGTGTTCCCTCATCACGCCTCCGCAGTCACTGTGATCGCTACGTCACAAACGGTAGGGAAGCCGACCAGTCGCAAACAGGCATGGAACGTGGCCGTTGGTGAACTGCTGATCCCTTACGGGATACGGAGCGTGCCCCTTCTATACGGCGCCGAAGAATGCCCCCAACTCCCGCTGTCTTGAGGTCGGACGGCGCCGCTTGCCCCTGCTGAGCACGTCATGGAATGTGTCCGCTGCCATGCGTTGATGCCGCAGCCACTCGGGCGTCTCGTCCATCAGCAACCACAGAATGTCCGTCGCCTCGCCGGGCTGTCGCAGCATCGCGTGCGCCTGCGCCACATCCAGCAGATGCCGCCGGGCGAAGAGCTTTCCCTTCTTGTCCGAGGGCGTCGGCAGCCGAGCCGACAGCCTCAGCACCCGGTCCGGCTTCTCCGCAACCAACTGGTTCTCGATGCCCTGGAACGCCACCGTCCGCCAGTCGAACCGACCCCAGGACGAGACGGCCACCGCCTGGCCACTGCCGAGAGCGGCGCCTGCCGTTCGGCCCAGACGCAGGATCTCCCGTGCCTCTTGAGGCCGGTTGTTGCGGGCCGCCGCCGCGCTGCCGTGCACCAGTAGCTTTCCCCATGCCCCGAGTGTCTGTTTGGTGGCTCGCGAGATGCGCGGCTCGACAGCGTCGGCGGTCGCGATACTGACCTGTTCTGCTTCGTCGAGACGCCCCTGCCGCATGAGCAACCAGCCCTGCTGGTAGACGGCGGCGGCGACGCCGCCCATATCGCTGATCCGAGCCGCGTCCTCAATGGCGTCTCGCAGTGCGACGTGCGCGAGATCGTAGGCGCGCACCTGGGTGAGATAGCGGCCTGCCATCTGAAGCACGTCGGAGCGGATACGGAGAGCCTCGGTGCACTCGGGGCCGTTGTCGTAGTAGTCGACGGCGTCGTGAGCCGCGTGGACCAACGACGGCAAAAGCGCGGCGACGCGGCCGTAGTTGTCGCGGTGGTAGGCGACGCCGACTTCGTTGGCGATCGACCGCAGCCGAGTGAGGACCGGTTCTGTGGCGATGGTGTCGACGGTGGCGAGCCGTCCAGAGAATGTGACGGGCGGTGCGATGGCCTGTCGCAGTGGCATGAGATCGATGTTGTCGTCGTCCCGGCGGGTGCTGGAGTGGGGGCCGGACGACTCGAACAGCGCCGAGGTGCGTACGCCGAGGGCACGGGCGAGGGCGTGGTAGGTGTCGAGGCGTGCGGCGCCGCCGCGTTCGAGTTTCTTCACTACGCCCGCGCTGAGCCCAGCGCGGGCGGCGAGGCGCTCCTGAGTAAGACCGCGAGTGAGGCGGAGGTCTTTGAGCCGCTCTCCGGGGTTGGTGGGTGCGGTGTCGGTGTGCTCAGGCATACTGGACTCCGTTCTGACCTAGACACTCAGAACGGTACTCCCGAAGCGCCCCTCAACCCGGTTGGTTGAGGGGCGCTTTCGCATGCCGGACATGACGAAGCGCACCCCTGTTCTCCCGAAGGAGGCAAGGGGCGCGGCGGCGTGGGGCCTGGGTCTGTGCGGTGGGAGGGATGCTGTTCCGACCCGCGAGGAGTTGGAGCAGGCCGGTCATGGCGACACCGGCGACAATCTGACGGCCGTCCAGCGGGTCAGCGGGTCAGCGGGTCAGGAGCTGTACGACGTACGGGAGCGCTCCCGGCTCACCCAGTCCGGGCGGGTCCGCAGCCAGCTGGGCCAGCTCTACCCGTACACCGTGGGGCACAGCGCTTCGCGTACGGTCCGAGAAGCGCGAGATAGTGTCCGCGATCTGCTGTCGAGCTGAGGGGTGGACACATGACAACGCTGGCTGTGACGGGGCACATGGACCTGACAGGGGAGAGCGTGCCGCTCGTACGGGCCGCGCTCCGTGAGGTCCTGGCCCAGTACCGGGAGGATCTGACCGGAGTGTCATGCATCGCAGCCGGGGCCGACTCGCTGTTCGCGGAGGAGGTGACCGCCATCGGCGGGCGTCTGGTCGTGGTGGTTCCCTCGCAGGATTACCGGGCAGCGAAGGTCAAGCCGGATCACGCCCCGGTCTTCGACCGCCTGGTGGAAGCCGCTGCCGAGGTGCTGACGATGCCGCACGAGTCGGCGAACCGGCAGGCGTACGAGTCGGCGAACGCCGTTCTTCTGGAGCGCGCGGACCGGTTGGTCGCGGTCTGGAACGGTGCACCTCCCACCGGCAAGGGCGGCGGTACGGCGGACGTCGTCGCGGAGGCACGTTCGGTTGGCATCCCTGTTGACGTGGTGTGGCCGGACGGCGCCGCACGGCGGGCCTGAGCTGAGCAGCCGCTCGCGCCGCGAGTTTATGCTCCTCCTCTGGGCGAAAATCGAACTCACGACGGCTGACCACGCGCGGACATGGCGAGCCCTCCATCCGGCACCCTCAACGCCTTGCGTTGAGGGTGCCGCCTTGCGCAAACGGAGTCAGCGGATCTGTACGCCCGACAGGGCGCGGGCGATGACCAGGCGCTGGATCTCGCTCGTCCCCTCGAAGATCGTGTAGATGGCCGCGTCCCGGTGCATGCGCTCGACCGGGTATTCGCGGGTGAAGCCGTTGCCGCCGAGTATCTGTACGGCCTGGGCGGTGACCTGCTGGGCTGTCTCGCTCGCGAACAGCTTGGACATCGAGCCTTCGGCCGAGGTGAACGCCTTGCCGGTGGCGGCCATCCACGACGCGCGCCAGACCAGCAGCCGGGAGGCGTCGATCCGGGTGCGCGCGTCGGCGAGCTGGAAGGCGATGCCCTGGTTGTCGATGATGGGGCGGCCGAACTGGCTGCGGGTCGTGGCGTAGTCGAGGGCGACCTCGTACGCGGCGCGCGCGGTGCCCACCGCCATGGCGCCGACGGCGGGGCGCGACGCCTCGAAGGTGGCCATGGCGGCGTTCTTGACGCGCCCGCCGCCCTCGCCCGCCGCCGACTTCGCGCGCTCGCGGGCGCGGGCGAGGCGCTCGTCCAGTTTCTGCTTGCCGCCGAGGAGGCAGTGGCCGGGGACGCGGACGCCGTCCAGGACGACTTCGGCGGTGTGGGAGGCGCGGATGCCGTGCTTCTTGAACTTCTGCCCCTGGGAGAGGCCGGGGGTGGCGGGCGGCACGATGAAGGAGGCGTGGCCCTTCGAACCGAGTTCGGGGTCGACGACGGCGACCACGACGTGGACGTTGGCGATACCGCCGTTGGTCGCCCAGGTCTTGGTGCCGTCGAGCACCCATTCGTCCTTGGCCTCGTCGTAGACGGCGCGGGTGCGCATGGCCGACACATCGGATCCGGCGTCGGGTTCCGAGGAGCAGAAGGCGGCGAGTTTCACGTCGTCCGGGTCGCCGTACATCTGCGGGATCCAGGTGCCGACCTGCTCCTCGGTGCCGTTGGCGAGGACCCCGACGGCCGCGAGGCCCGTGCCGACGATGGAGAGCGCGATGCCCGCGTCGCCCCAGAACAGCTCCTCCATCGTCATGGGGATGGAGAGCCCGGTGGGGTCGAAGAACTGCTGGGCGTAGAAGTCGAGGGAGTAGATGCCGACCTTGGCGGCCTCCTGGATGACCGGCCAGGGGGTCTCCTCACGCTCGTCCCACTCGGCCGCGGCCGGGCGGATGACGTCCGCGGCGAAGCCGTGCAGCCAGTCACGGACCTGCCTCTGGTCGTCGTTGAGATCGAGCGTGAACTCGGTCATGTCGCCTCCAGCGGTGCGTCACCCAGAAATGTTACTTGCGGTAACAACAGTCTGTTACTCGCTGGTAGGCGATGTCAACCAGCCACCTTGCGATCAGCGTCGACCTCGGCCGGGGTGTTACGTTTCCGTGGCGCACCGGCAAGCGCGGTTGGCGGTACGCGAGGCGATCGCACGGGCGGGGAGACATCACCCATGGAGACCACACACCAGGCCGAGCAGCAGCGATCGGCGCGGCAGCGGCGCCGGCAGTTGCTGGAGGCCGCCGACAGAGTGGTGCTCCGGGACGGCCCGCACGCCTCCATGAACGCCATCGCCGCCGAGGCCGGGATCACCAAACCGATCCTCTACCGGCACTTCGGCGACAAGGGCGGCCTGTACCGGGCCCTCGCCAAGCGCCACACCGACGCCCTGCTGGACGCTCTGCGGGCCGCGCTCGACGCCCCGGCCGAGCGGCGCGAGCGCGTGGAGGCCACGCTCGACACCTATCTCGCCGCGATCGAGGCACGGCCCCAGGTCTACCGGTTCCTGATGCACCCGGCGGAAGAGGCCCAACTGCCCGAGCAGGGCTTCGACGTCGGCCGCCACTCGGCCCCGCTGCTGCGCCGGCTCGGCGAGGAACTGGCCAAGGTCATCGCGGAACGCGTCGACCTCGGCCAGGACAGCGAGCAGCTCGCCCGGGTCTGGGGTCATGGCATCGTGGGCATGATGCACGGCGCCGGTGACTGGTGGCTGGGCGAACGCCCTTGCTCACGCGCGCAGTTGGTGCACAGCCTGGCGGACCTGCTGTGGGGACGGCTGGCCGCGGTAAGCGACCGGCCGGGCGGCCCCGGATTCTGAACGGCACGGTGAACGGCGGGGTGACCGGACCGATGGGCCGCACGACGAGCGGCACGACGAGCGGCACGACGAGCGGCACGACAGGCGCTGCGGGCGGCGGCACGACGAGCGGCGCGGGCAGGGACGAACCGGCGCCCGCCGCCGCCCCGTACGCCCGGACCACGTACGTCCGGACCGGGTATGTCCGGACCGGGTATGTCCGGACCGGGTATCTCCGGACCCCCCATGTCCGGACCGCGTATGTCCGGACCGCGTGCGTCCGGACCCCGTGCCTCCGGGCCTCCGGCGCCCCGGTCTCAGACGTACGCCCCCGGCTCCCCGGCCCACGGCGCCCGCGCCGCCGTCCGCAGCACCTGGGCGCGACGCCGTCCGGCCAGCCGGTCGGGGTAGACGAGGCCCTCCAGGTGATCGCTCTCGTGTTGCAGGCAGCGCGCGAAGAACCCCGTCCCCTCGACCCGTACCGGCTCCCCCTCCCGGGTGAAGCCCTCCACCACCGCGCGGTCGGCCCGCTCCGTACCCGCCTCGATACCCGGCAGCGACAGACAGCCCTCAGGGCCGCTCAGCGCGATGCCGTCCGTGACGACGGGCCGCGGATTGACGACGTGTCCGAGATGGCGGACGTCCTCGTCGTCGGGGCAGTCGTACACGAACACCCGCAGGGGCACGCCGATCTGATTGGCCGCCAGCCCGACACCCCGGGCCGCGTACATCGTCGCGAACAGATCCTCGATCAGTCCGGCGAGCGCGGGACCGAAGTCGGTGACGGGCGCGCAGGGCGCGTGCAGCACGGGATCTCCGAGCATTCTCATGGCTCGTACTCGCCCGGAACTGCCGGGGATCGAACGGTTTCGCATGTCACTCAGGGTACGGTCCACACTCGTCCCCGCCTTCTGCCCGGTGCCACGGTTCGGGCCCCTGGCCGGATCTCGATAGGCTGACCCACGGACCGACGCAAGGAGGATCAAGGCGATGTCAGGCAACACGGACCCGCTGTCCCCGCGGGCCAAGCTGGCCGTGACGGCGGGCAAGGCCGCGGCGGCGGTGTCGCGCGCCGCTGGGCGCGGCAGCGGATCGGTGATCGGCGGGAAGGTGGCGCTCAGACTCGACCCGGATCTGCTCGGGCGGCTGGCGCAGCACCTCGACGTCATCCTCGTGTCGGCGACCAACGGCAAGACCACCACCACCCGGCTGATCGCCGAGGCCCTGCGGGCCGCGGGGCCCGTGGTGTCGAACGCGCTCGGCGCCAACATGCCGGCCGGGATCACCTCGGCCCTGGCGGGCGGCTCCGACGCGAAGTTCGGCGTGATCGAGGTCGACGAGAAGTATCTGGCCGGGGTGGCGCGCGACACGACGCCCAAGGCGATCGCGCTGCTCAACCTCTCGCGCGACCAGCTCGACCGCGCCGCCGAGACCCGCATGCTCGCGGAGAAGTGGCGGGAGGGTCTGGCGGGTACGAAGGCGGTCGTCATCGCCAACGCCGACGACCCGCTGATCGTCTGGGCCGCCTCCTCCTCGCCCAATGTGGTGTGGGTGGCGGCCGGGCAGGAGTGGAAGGACGACGCCTGGTCCTGCCCCTCGTGCGGCGGTGTGATGCAGCGCCCCGGCGACGACTGGTTCTGCGGCGAGTGCGGCTTCCGCAGGCCGCCGCCGAGCTGGGCGCTCCACGGCGACCACGTGCTGGACCCGCACGGCTCGGCCTGGCCGATCCATCTCCAGCTGCCGGGCCGCGCCAACAAGGCGAACGCGGCGACCTCGGCCGCCGTGGTGGCGACCTTCGGCGTGCCGCCGCAGGTGGCGCTGGAGCGGATGTACCAGGTGCAGGCGGTGGCCGGACGGTACGACGTGGTGTCGTTCCTCGGCCGGGATCTGCGGCTGCTGCTCGCGAAGAACCCCGCCGGGTGGCTGGAGACGTTCTCCCTCATCGACCCGCCGCCGACCCCGGTGATCCTCGCCGTCAACGCCCGTGGCGCCGACGGTACGGACACCTCGTGGCTGTGGGACGTCGACTACACGCGGCTCGCCGGCCATCCGATCTTCGTGATCGGCGACCGGAAGCTGGACCTCGCCGTCCGGCTGGAGGTGGCCGGTCTGGACTTCCGGGTCTGCGAGACCGCCGACGAGGCCGTACAGATGGCCCCGCCGGGACGGATCGAGGCCATCGCCAACTACACCTCGTTCCAGGACCTGCGTCGAAGAGTGGGCAACTGACACCGTGCCGGAGAACTGGACACCTCGGACCCCTGGAGAACGAGCGAGAATGAGTGACAACAGCCTGCGGCTGGTGTGGATCTACCCCGACCTGCTGAGCACCTACGGCGACCAGGGAAACGCCCTGGTCGTGGAGCGCCGGGCCCGGCAGCGCGGGCTGGGCGTCACCCGCGTGGACGTACGCAGCGACCAGCCGGTGCCGACGTCCGGCGACATCTATCTGATCGGCGGCGGTGAGGACCGGCCGCAGCGGCTCGCGGCGGAGCGGCTGCGCCGGGACGGCGGGCTCAGCCGGGCCGTCTCCAACGGCGCCATCGTGTTCTCGGTGTGCGCCGGATACCAGATCCTGGGCCACGAGTTCGTCAACGACCTGGGCGAGCGCGAGGCCGGTCTGGGGCTGCTCGACGTGGTCTCCACCCGGGGCGAGGGCGAGCGCTGCGTCGGTGACGTGCTGGCCGACATCGACCCGCAGCTCAACCTGGAGCAGCTGACCGGGTTCGAGAACCACCAGGGCATCACGCACCTCGGTCCGTCGGCCCGCGCGTTCGCGCGGGTGCAGCTCGGCCGGGGCAACGGTACGGGCGACGGTACGGAGGGCGCGTACAACGGCACCGTCTTCGGTACGTACATGCACGGTCCCGTGATGGCGCGCAACCCGCAGATCGCCGACCTGCTGCTGAAGCTGGCGCTCGACGTGAACGCGCTGCCGCCGACCGACGACCGGTGGTACGAGGCGCTGCGCGCCGAGCGGGTCGCCGCGGCGACCCAGCCCGCCTGACCGGCACCTCACGGGGTGTCCAGCAGTCGGACGCCGGGTTCGGCCGGGCCGCCGCCCGCCGGTAGGGTGGCGGCGATCTGGCCGGACAACGGTGTCCGGCCGTCGGCCCACGTTGCAAAGGTATCCCGGGCTATGCGTATTGGTGTGCTCACCTCAGGCGGCGACTGTCCCGGCCTCAACGCCGTGATCAGGTCCGTCGTGCACCGGGCCGTCGTCGACCACGGCGACGAGGTGATCGGTTTCCACGACGGCTGGAAGGGCCTCCTGGAGTGCGATTACCGCAAGCTGGACCTGGACGCCGTGGGCGGCATCCTGGCGCGCGGCGGCACCATCCTCGGCTCTTCCCGGGTGCAGCCCGCCCATCTGCGGGACGGCGTGGAGCGCGCCCGGGGCCACGTCGCCGAGCTGGGGCTCGACGCGATCATCCCGATCGGCGGTGAGGGCACCCTCAAGGCCGCCCACCTGCTGTCCGAGGCCGGGCTGCCCATCGTCGGCGTACCGAAGACCATCGACAACGACATCGCCTCGACGGATGTCACCTTCGGGTTCGACACCGCCGTCGGGGTCGCCACCGAGGCGCTCGACCGGCTGAAGACCACCGCAGAGTCCCACCAGCGGGTGCTGATCGTCGAGGTCATGGGACGGCACACCGGCTGGATCGCGCTGCACTCCGGGATGGCCGCCGGGGCCCACGCGATCGTGGTGCCCGAGCGCCCCTTCGACATGGACGAGCTGACCGAGCTGGTCGGCCGCCGCTTCTCAGCGGGCAAGCGGTTCGCGATCGTCGTGGTGGCGGAGGGCGCCAAGCCGCGCGCGGGCTCGATGGAGTTCGACGAGGGCGGCAAGGACGTGTACGGCCACGAGCGCTTCGCCGGTGTGGCGCGGCAGCTCTCCACCGAGCTGGAGGAGCGGCTCGGCAAGGAGGCCAGGCCGGTCATCCTCGGCCACGTCCAGCGCGGCGGCACCCCCACCGCCTACGACCGGGTGCTCGCCACCCGCTTCGGCTGGCACGCGGTCGAGGCCGCCCACCGGGACGAGTTCGGCATGCTGACGGCGCTGCGCGGCACGGACATCGTGATGGTGCCGCTCGGCGAGGCCGTGGAGACGCTCAAGACGGTGCCCGCCGAGCGCTACGCCGAGGCGGAGTGCGTGCTCTGACCCGTATCCGCGGGACGCCGGAAACCGCTCCCGCCCGCCCCCGCCCGCCGACGCGGCCGGGGGCGGTTCTACTCTGGTGCGGACAACCGGCGTGAATCGGGCCGGTCTGTCTCACGCTCGTCCCACGGGAGCACACGGATGGAACACAGCGGGCACGGCACGACCATGGATCTGCCGCCGTTCACGCTGGGGCGGGGGCTGGCGTACTCACCCGACCTCTTCTTCCTCGTCGGCTGCGTGCTGGCGCTCGCCCTCTACGGCTGGGCCGTGCTGCGGCTGCTCCGGCGCGGTGACCGGTGGCCGGTGGGCCGGACCGTCGGGTTCGTCCTCGGTGTGCTGAGCGTGGCGCTGATGATGTGCACCGGGCTGAACGACTACGGCATGGTCATGTTCAGCGTGCACATGGTGCAGCACATGGTGATCAGCATGGTCTCCCCCATCCTGCTGTTGCTCGGCGCGCCGGTGACGCTGGCGCTGCGGGCGCTGCCGGTGGCGGGCCGGCGCGGCGCCAAGGGGCCGCGCGAGCTGCTGCTCGCGCTGCTGCACAGCCGCTATCTGCGGGTCGTCACCCACCCGGCGTTCACGATCCCGCTGTTCATCGCGAGCCTGTACGGGCTGTACTTCACTCCGCTCTTCGACTTCCTGATGGGCTCCACGGCCGGGCACCTCGCGATGATGGTGCACTTCCTCGCGGTCGGGCTGGTCTTCTTCTGGCCGATCATGGGCGTGGACCCGGGTCCGCACCGGCCCGGCTATGTGATGCGGATGCTGGAGCTGTTCGCCGGGATGCCGTTCCACGCGTTCTTCGGGATCGCGCTGATGATGGCGAGCGAGCCGATGGTCGCCGCGTACCGCTCCCCGCCCGCCTCGCTGGGGATCGACGCGCTGACCGACCAGAACGCGGCGGGCGGTATCGCCTGGGCGTTCAGCGAGATCCCCTCGGTGCTGGTGCTCATCGCGCTGGTGTACCAGTGGTACCGCTCGGAGCAGCGGCAGGCCAAGCGTTCCGACCGGGCCGCCGACCGGGACGGCGACCAGGAGCTGGCGCGGTACAACGCCTATCTGGCCTCCCTCCAGGCCCGGGGGCAGTAGCGCGAACCCCTCGTCACGGGTGACGATGGCCTCCATGGCCCCGGCCCGGAGGAGGACGCGGATGTCCGGTTCCACGAAGACGATGGGCGCGGTGACCGTCGGCGCGCTGATCGCGGTGACGGGGTACACGGCGGCGCTGGGCAGCAGCGGCTGGCTGTGGTTCGGCTGGGTGGTCCTGTGCCTGATCACCATCGGGATGGCCGCGACACGGAGCTGAGCGTCACGCGTGCGCCGGGGCGTACGGGGGCGTGGTACGCCGCCCGGCGGACGCCGGGGCGTACGCAGCGCACAGGCCCCGGAGCGCGGGAGAGGGCGGGAGAGAGCGGGAAGCGTACCGCGGAGCACCCTTCTGGAAATTTTTTCGCCGACGCGCGCATACTCCCCGGCACCCCGGGCACTCGCAGGGTCGCAGCACCGCAGCCCCGGGAGGATCACGTCATGTCGATGTCCACACCGTCCGCCGCCACGTCCACCGCGTCGCCCGCGCCGTCCGCGCCGGTGACGGACCTCCCGGACAGCGGTGCCCGGGACAGGACCGGCGAGCTGCCGTGGATCGAGGACGCAGGGAAGGTCGCCCCGAGGGACGCGCGGACGCTGTCGAAGCTCTTCTTCGACCAGCTCCAGGTCCTCGAAGAGGGCACGCGTGAACACCAGTACGCGCGCAACACGCTCATCGAGATGAACCAGTCGCTCGTCCGGTTCGCCGCGAGCCGCTTCCGGGGCCGGGGCGCGGACGAGATGGAGGACATCCTCCAGGTCGGCACCGTCGGACTGATCAAGGCCATCGACCGCTTCGACCTCTCCCGCGAAGTCGAGTTCACCACCTTCGCGGTCCCCTACATCGTCGGCGAGATCAAGCGCTTCTTCCGCGACACCACGTGGGCCGTGCACGTGCCGCGCCGCCTCCAGGAGCTGCGCGTCGAGCTGGCCAAGGCCAAGGAGCACCTCGCGCTCCTGCTGGACCGCGAGCCGACGGTGGCCGAGCTGGCGGGGCACATGGGGCTGACGGAGGACGAGGTGGTCGAGGGGCTCGTCGCCGCCAACGGCTACAGCGCCGGCTCCCTCGACCTGCCGACCGACGGTGACGACGCGGGACCGGGCGGCGCGGGCCGTACGTACGCCGACACCCTCGGCGACCGGGACCCGGCCATGGAGCTGGTGGAGGACTTCCACACGCTCGCCCCGCTGCTGAGCACGCTGGACGCGCGTGAGCGGCGGATCCTGGAGTTCCGCTTCGGCCAGGAGCTGACCCAGTCGCAGATCGGCGAGCGGCTCGGGGTCTCGCAGATGCACGTCTCCCGGCTGCTGTCCCGCACACTCGCCAAGCTCAGGACGGGCATGCTCACCGAGGAGTGACACCCGGCGCACGGCCGACGGGCGGGGCCCGTTCCGGGCCCCGCCCGCGTTCGGGTCCGAGCCCGGCCCGGCCCCGCGCCACCCGTACCGCCGCACAACCCCCCGCGTTCCCGCCGCACCGCGATGCCACCGAGGTAGAGCCCATGACCAGCACCCAGCAGTCGCCCGCGCTCCGCCCCGGGGACCCCGAAGGGCCGACGGAGCCGCCGCTGTCCCCCGAGGAGCGCGCGCTGCGCATACGGCGGCGGCTGGAGCGGCTGATCGGGATCGCGGCGACCGAGGGCAACGCCCTGGTCCCGCTGCGGAACGGGGACGCGATCTTCGGGGCGATGCTGGAGGCCATCGGCTCCGCCGAGCACACCGTCGACATGATGACGTTCGTCTACTGGAAGGGCGACATCGCCCGCCGGTTCGCCGAGGCGCTCGCCGACCGGGCCCGCGCGGGGGTCCGGGTGCGGCTGCTGCTGGACGGGTTCGGCAGCAGGCTGATCGACAAGGACCAGCTGCGCGCCATGGAACAGGCCGGGGTACGGGTGGCCTGGTTCCGCAAGCCGCTCTACCTCTCCCCCCTCAAGCAGAACCACCGCTGCCACCGCAAGGTACTGGTCGTGGACGAGATGACCGCGTTCACGGGCGGCGTGGGGATCGCCGAGGAGTGGTGCGGTGACGCGCGGAACGAGAACGAGTGGCGCGACACGCACGTACGGGTGAGCGGCCCGGCGGTGGACGGTCTGGCCGCCGCGTTCGCGCAGAACTGGGCCGAGTGCCACGAGGACCTGTTCGACCCGCGCGACCGGTTCGTGGAGCACGGCCCGCGGGGCGACGCGGTCGTCCAGGTGGTGCGCGGCTCGGCGAGCTTCGGCTGGCAGGACATGCAGACGCTGCTGCGGGTCGTCCTGGAGTCGGCGCAGGAGCGGGTACGGGTGGCCACCGCGTACTTCGCGCCCGACGCGTACTTCATCGAGCTGCTGTGCGCGACGGCGCGTCGAGGGGTGACGGTGGAGATCCTGCTCCCGGGGCCGCACACCGACAAACGGGTCTGCCAGCTGGCGGGCCAGAACCACTACGAGGAGCTGCTCGCCAGCGGGGTGCGCGTCTTCCACTATCAGCCGACGATGATGCACGCGAAGGTCATCACGGTCGACGGGGTCGCCTCGCTGGTCGGCTCGACCAACTTCAACCGGCGCTCGCTCGACCACGACGAAGAGGTGATGCTCGCCGTTCTGGACATCGCGTTCACGGCGACCCTCGACGAGCACTACACGGAGGACCTCGCGGTGAGCGAGGAGATCAAACCGGGGCGCTGGAAGCGCCGTTCGGGGCTGCAACGGGTCAGGGAAGCGGCCGTCGTGCCGATCCGCCGCTTCCTCTGACCCTCCGCCCCTGTCGCTGTCCCTGCCCCTGAGGCCGGGCCCCGCTCGCCGGGCCCTGGCCTCAGGCGGGCCCCGGCCTCAGGCGGGCTTGCGGGCGATGGCTCCGTACATGGCGATGTCCCGGTCGTCCATCGGCACCTGGTCCGCGTCGGGCCGCCAGTGGTGCACCTGGGTGACACCGGGCTCGATGAGTTCGAGACCGGCGAAGAACTCCTCGGCCTCGGCGTGCGTACGCAGCTGCATCGGCATGCCACGGCGCGCGTACTCGGCGGCCACGCGGCCGACCTCGGCCGGGGCGAAGTCCGCGGTGCCGATGGTCATGGCCAGATAGCTGCCCGCGGGCAGCGGCTCCAGCAGCCGCTGGACCAGACCATGGTCGTCGTCGTCCTTGAGGATGAAGTGCAGAATGCCGATGATCATGAGCCCGACCGGCTCGCGCAGGTCCAGCAACTCCTGGAACTGGGGCGAGCCGATGATCGCGTCGGGGTCGCGCATGTCGGCGTCGATGTAGGCGGTGCGGCCCTCCGGCGCGCTGGTGAGCAGCGCGCGGGCGTGGGCCAGCACGATGGGGTCGTTGTCGACGTAGACGACCCGGGAGTCCGCGCTCACCTCCTGCACGATCTCGTGCACGTTGGGTGAGGTGGGCAGGCCGGTGCCGATGTCCAGGAACTGCCGGATGCCCTTCTCGCGCGCGAGATAGCGGGCGGAGCGGTGCATGAACTCCCGGTTGGCGCGCATGTGCACAGGGAGCGCGGGCCACTCCCGGCACATCGAGTCACCGGCTTCCTGGTCGACCTCGTAGTTGTCCTTGCCGCCCAGGATGTAGTCGTAGACGCGCGCCGAGTGCGCCTCCCCCGTGTTGAAGCGGTCCTCCGGAGAATGCTGCGCTGCCATCTTCGCTCCTCCCCGGTCCGTCGCCCCCTGCGAGGGGATCGCGTACCGGTACCGGTCTCCACTGATTCCTTGGCCAGAGTTTAGGCGCTCGGTGATCGTTTCCCTAGGGAAAGAGCGTTTCAACCGCGTCGAAACGCGTCGGCGCCCCGGAAATCCGGGGCGCCGGCCGTTCGGTCCCGGGCGCGTGACCACGGCGCGGGAGGGCGGGGCTCAGTGCAGGACGCGGGCGTCGCCACTCGCGGTGGCGAAGCGGAACTCGACCGTGACCGGGAGCGTCTCCAGATCGAGCGCCTGGCGCAGCCGGGGCAGCCCCTCGGTGTCCAGCCGGGCCCGTACGGCGCCCAGGTCGGTGCTCTGGTCCGCGCTGATCACCACGGCGAGGACCGGGGCGCGGCGGGTGCCCGCGAGGGTGGCGTGGGCGGCGCGTACGCCCTCGTACGTGGCGACCTCGCCGACGAAGGGCTCGGTGGCCGTGCTCGCGGCCAGCTCGGTGCGGCCCTGGTCGGGGTCCCGCTCCAGGCGCCAGGTGCGCGTCCGGGGCCTGCGGGCGAACTGGGCGGCCAGCCAGCGCAGGGCGAGCAGCCCGATGACGATCGCGGCACCGGCGCTCACGTACAGCACCCAGGTGGGCGGGGTGGCCGTGCCGGGTACGAGAGCGGCGTCCCGGTCGAGCACGGTCAGCCGGCCGTAGTGCGTGGCGCAGACGAAGCCGCCCCCGGCGAGCAGGAGCAGTCCGCACAGGGCCAGCAGGACGCGGTTGAGGCGGGCCGGGCGGTTCAGGGCGGTCATGAAGTGCTCCTGGTGGCGCGGAGTGTGACCTTCACGTCCGGGCGCCGGGCCGGGTCGATCTGGTCGAGGCGCTGTTCGAGGGCGGTGCGCACGGCGTCGGCGAGACCTTCGGTGTTCGTACGGTCGGTCCTGACGCGGGCGGCGACCCGGCGGCGGCGCAGCCTCAGCGTGACGCGGTTGACCCCGTCGACGTCGGCGGCGGCGGTGCGCAGGGTGGAGCGCAGGCCGCGCCAGGAGGCACCCGAGTCGAGTTCGCCGGCCAGGGGCAGGACGGTCGGCCGGCCGGGCAGCACGGCCGCCATCACCATGATCAGCCCGATCAGGGCGGCGATCCCGCCCGCGACGGCCGGGGCCCGGTCGTTCCAGTGGGCGGCGCGCAGATCGCCCGCGACGGCGCCGTAGCTGATCCACGGGGTCTGTCCCGCGATCATCTGGACGGCGACGACGGCGACGACCGTGCAGGCGGCCAGCAGCGCCAGCGCGGTGAGCGTGGCGGGGGCGGAGCGGCGGGGGCGGCGTTTCACAGGACCCTCCTGGTGTCGGCGACGGCGCTGTGCAGGGCGGTGACGGTGATGTCGACGCGTGACACCGTCAGTCCCGTGAACTCCCCTACGCGCTCCTTGAGATGGGCGCGCGCCGCCTCGGTGGTGCGCGCCACGGAGACCGGGTAGCTCACGGACAGCCGTACGTCGAGGGAGGTGGTGGCGCCCTTGATCCGGGCGGAGACGGTGGCGTCGCGGTCGGGCTCCCCGGCGCCGACCGCGACGCCGAGCACCCGGCGGCCCACGCCGCCCACGCCGTCGACCTCGGTCACCGCGTGTGCGGCGATGCGCTCGACGACGCGTTCGGCGATGGTGGTCACGCCGCGCTCCGCGGACCCCGGCGCCGCGGGCGGGGCGGCGGGGGCAGCCTGCGGGAGCGCCTCGGTCGCGGTGCTGGTGGTGGTCATCGCGGTCAGCCCCTGTCGCGGCCGACGAGCTGCGCGAGGTCGATCCTGCCGTCGAGGTGGAGACCGACGAGCAGTCCGAAGAAGCCGAGGACGAGGACGACGAGGAAGGCACCGAAGCCGCCGAACGCCGCGGCGAGTCCGAGGACCATACCGGTCAGCAGTCCGGTGTGGGTGCTGCTCATGGGGTTTCTCCTGGGGTGAGAGGGGCCGGGCAGAGGGGGGTAGGG
>NZ_QQNA01000031.1 GCF_003346515.1 Streptomyces corynorhini | reverse complement strand
CGCCCCACACCCCCGGGGAGGAGGCGCGGCCCCCGGTCAGACGATGCCCTCGGAGATCTCCGACTGCTCGCGGGCGTTGCCGTACGCCTGCGGGGTGCTGTACGAGCCGCGGGCCACGTACCACCACACGGTCGCCAGGATCAGCACGACGGCCAGGGCGATCACCGCGTAGTTCATGGTGTCGACGTTCACCGGGTTGGTCTGCGGCAGGCAGAACAGCACCGTCACGAGCGCCACCCAGACCACGGCGATCCAGCCGATGGGCTTGCTCCAGCGGCCGAGGCTCCAGGGACCGGGCTCGAAGCGGCCCTTGGCCCGCAGCTTGAGGAAGATCGGAATGGCGTAGGCGGGGGTGATGCCGATGACGTTGATGGCCGTCACCGCGCCGTAGGCGGTCTCCGAGTAGAGCGAGGGCAGGGCGAGCAGACCGGCCACGACGACCGAGAGCCAGACGGCGGGCACGGGCGTCTGGGTGCGACCGCTGACGCGCCGCCACACCGCGGAGGCGGGCAGGGCGTTGTCACGGCTGAAGGCGAAGACCATCCGGCTGGCCGCCGCGACCTCCGCGTTGCCGCAGAACAGCTGGGCGACGATCACGAGCAGCAGGAGCGCCGTGGCGCCGCTGCTGCCGAGCGCGTCGATGAGGATCTGGGCGGGCGGCACGCCGGTGGCGCTGTTCTGGGCGCCCGCGTAGTCCTGGATCGCGAAGGTGAGCCCGGCGAGCAGCGCGAAGCCGGCGATCCAGGAGACCCAGATGGCGCGGACGATCCCGCGAGCGGCCGTGACGGACGCGTTCGAGGTCTCCTCGGACAGGTGCGCGGAGGCGTCGTACCCGCAGAAGGTGTACTGGGCGAGCAGCAGGCCGATGGCGGCCACGTAGAGCGGGTTCTGCCAGCCGGTGTCATTGACGAACTCGGTGAAGACGTACGAGGCCGACTGGTGCTGGTCGGGGACGATCGCCAGGGCGCCGACGATGACCGCGACGCCGATCAGGTGCCACCAGACACTGATCGAGTTGAGCACGCTGACGAGCTTGACGCCGAAGAGGTTCAGGACGGCGTGCAGCAGCAGGATGCACAGGAAGATGACGAACGTCGAGGTGGGGCTCGGGCTGAAGCCGAACTGGAGGTGCAGGAAGGCGCCGGTGAAGAGCGCGGCGCCGTAGTCGATGCCGGCTATCGCCCCGAGCAGTCCCAGCAGGTTGAGCCAGCCGGTGTACCAGCCCCATTTCCGGCCGCCCAGCCGGTCCGCCATGTAGTAGAGCGCGCCGGAGGTGGGGTAGGCGCTGGTGACCTCCGCCAGCGCCATGCCGACGCAGAGCACGAACAGCCCGACGCCCGCCCAGCCCCAGAGCATCACCGCGGGGCCGCCGGCGCCCATGCCGAAGCCGTACAGCGTCATGCAGCCGGAGAGGACGGAGATCACGGAGAAGCTGATGGCGAAGTTGCCGAAACCGCCCATGCGGCGGGCGAGGACGGGCTGATAGCCCAGCTCGCGCAGCCGCTGCTCTTCGTCCATCTGTGGTAGCGGTGCGGACGGCTCGGCCTTCGACCAGGTCGGAGGGGACGCGGACATGGAAATACCTCCGGTGCGCGAATGCAGGTGGGGGACGGGGATGGACGGCGGACACGGACCCCGCGGGAGACGGGGACCGGCAAGGGCGCGGTCAGGCGGGGAGGGCCTGGCGGACGTGGCGAACGGCGGAGTGCGCCACGTCACCGTGCGGTACGTACGGCGTGCGGGGCCGGTTCAGCCTGACGGCCCGTCGCGCGCGTCCCGGGCCGACGCGAGGCAGCGGCCGCGGGCGCGGAGGAAGACCTCCTCGGCCTGGCCCGCGTCGCCCTGGTTCCTCGTACGGTACGCCCACGGCAGTACGGCGTAGTACGGGCCCAGCGCGTCGAAGACCCGGGCGCCCTCGTCGAACTGGAGCGAGCCCCACAGGGCGTGCGCGAGGTGGTTGAGGTCGAGCAGCGACGCCTCGGCCAGGACCGCGTGGTCGAACCAGAGGTTGAGGGCGCGCAGGGCGTCCCTGGTGGCGTCCTCCGTGACCCAGTGCAGGTCCAGGGCCTTCTCATGGCCGTTCTCGCGGCGGTAGCGCTCCACCCTGACGAAGAGGGGCAGGACGTGCAGCGCGGAGCCCTCGGGCGCCGAGGAGGCGGCCCACTGGACGAAGTTGACGGCCTCCGACAGCGAACCGTCGGTACGCCGCGCGTACACGAACTGGAGCATGCGGTGGTACGCCTCGCGGTTGAACGGGTCGCGCTTGTCGGCCTCGGCGAGCAGCGCCCACGGGCCGGGGAAGAGCATCGGCCCCGGTGGCGGCAGCCGGTGCTCCTCCAGCCGCTGCCGGGAGTCGAGCTGGGACAGGGCGAGCAGGCAGACCCAGGGCACCGGGTCTGCCGGTGCCCGGCGCGCGGCGGTGCCGCACGCCTCCCATGCCTGCTGCCACAGCTCCTGCGTGCGCGGGTGCCCCTCGCGGTGGGCCCGGATGGCGCGCTCCACGCTGACCCGGGTCTGCATCACGGTCGCGGCGGCGCTGCCCGGCTCCTCGGCCAGCCAGGTCTGCACGGTGTCGGAACCGGCGGCGACGGCGGCCAGCACCTGGGTGCGCTGGGTCCACAGCGTCCAGCCCGGTGTCCGGTCCAGCAGATCACGCATCGCGACCCAGCGGCCGGTGCGCAGCTCCTGCACGGCGGCGCGCAGGTCGTTGTCGTGACCGGCCGGGTGGTAGACGGGGCGGAAGTTCTCGCTCGCCATCAGTTCCACTCCTCTCGCGCTCGCGCGCGGGTCCGGTCCACGGGAAACGGCCTCTGTTCGGCTAGGGTCTTTCGTTTGGATCTGGCCGGACCAGGCAACGGGGCACGCGAGCCCGGCGAGATCCAAACGAGAGGCCCTAGCACCTGTCCCCCGTCCCTGGTGGCCCCGGTACGCGTGCGGGCAGGATGCTCCCGCACTCCCGCGGTCCGGAACCACGGTGCCCCCCGGGCTCGGGCAGCGCGCGAGCCTTGTGCGGCCGGGCACGACCGAGGACGCGCCCGGATGAAGTGGTGATCGTCATGGATCCTCTGGTCACGTGGGGGTGGTGCGGTCCGGCGTCGATGGCTGGGACATGGACCTGCCATGCCCGCAGGCGGGAACACCTGATCGAGGCGTCCGCACGCTGCGGCGATCAGTGTAGGGGTCCGATCGCGCGGCTCGAACACGTTGCTGATCTTTGGCAACTCTCTGTTGATCACAGGGGGTTGTCGGCCCGGCGGCGGGTATGACGGACGGTTTTCCCGAGAGCCGGGTCAAGTCGCCTCAAAACACCCACCTCTGTCGCCGGATCAGCACACCATGCGGCAACCGGCCGACCGGCGGGCCGTACCGGGGGCACGGAATGTGACCTAACTGGGATCTATCAAGTACGCAGCGCGCACGGCGCCGTTCGGGCGGGTCACAACCACCGCCGGGCGCGTCGCGTTGCGGACGCACACATCGACCTATGCCAAGGGCAACGCGGTGACGGCACGGGAACGGGCGGGCGACGGGCTGCGGGCGGGGACGGGAGAACACACCGACGAGGAGCGCTGGAAAGGGGGTGGCCCCACCGACGAGGGGGTGCGCCGATGGGGCCAGGAAGGCTCGTACGGCCGGCGGGGGTGAAGGCCGTGTGAGCTTGGCTCGAAGAGTCGTGTGCCCGCTCAGGAGCGACGTATGCCTGCCCACCGCGGCCCGGTTTCCGGACCGCTCCCCTCCCGGCCCGCGGCCGGACGCGCCGCCCCCGGACACCGGCCTTCCCGCCACGGTGAACGCCGAGTGACCGGATCAAGGCCGCGAGCCATGGGGCGTCCGACGGTTCGCTGTCGTCGGTGATCCCTGTGCGGTGATGGGCGCGGACCGTTGGAACGTCGTTCACGCGCAGGCCACGCCGGGTGCGGACCATCGAGAGGCAGCCAGGAGGGGCCGTCCCTCCGGCGTCGTCGCCGATGTGCCGGAACCCGGGAGACCGCACCATGACACGCATACGCTCCGCAGTCACCGCCGTCGCCGCCGTCGACCGGCGCTCCTTCCTCACCGCGACCGGGGCGCTCGGTATCTCGGCGGGGATCGGGGTCGCGCTCGGCGCGGGCGGCGGTTCCGGCGCGGCCGCCGCCGCCCCGGGGGCGGCCGCCGCGCCCGCCGTCCCGGCGCCCCGTACCGGCTCCACCGCCGCCCCGGCCCGTACCGCCCCCGCCCGGACGACGCTGGAGTCGGTCGCCGCGCCGCGTGACACCTCGGCGGCCTACCGGCGGCTCGACGACGGCCCCGGCTGGCGCCGGGTCGTACGGGAGCAGCTCGCGGCGCCCCGGACCGGGCGCACCGGGCGGCGTACCGTCCTCAGCTCTTTCGTGCAGCTCACCGATCTGCACCTGGTGGACGTCCAGCACCCCGTGCGCACCGAGTACCTGCGTTCGCGCCAGCTCTCCGGGTGGCGCCCCCAGGAGGCGCTCACCGTGCCGGGGGCGGCGGCGCTGATCGAGCAGATCAACGCCCTGCGCGAGGGTCCGGCGACCGGGGCCCCGCTGTCGTTCGCCGTGACGACCGGCGACAACACCGACAACAACTCGCGTGCGGAACTGGACTGGTTCCTCACCGTGATGAGCGGTGGGAACATCCTTCCCAACACGGGTGACCGGCGGACCTACGAGGGGGTGCAGAGTTCGGCGGAGCGGCTGTACTGGCACCCGGAGGACGCGCTGCGCGACACCGACAAGCGGCTCGGCTACCCGCGTATCGACGGGTTCCTGGCCGCCGCGATCCGGGCGGTGAACAGCCCCGGGCTGCCCATCCCGTGGTACTCGACCGTCGGCAACCACGACGGTCTGGCCAGCGGCGCCATGGCCGACCGGAGCGGTTTTCTCGCGGAGTTCGCCGTCGGCTCGAAGAAGCTGTACGGGATCCCCGACGCCGAGGCCAAGGAGATGCTGAGGCTGCTGTCGCAGGGCGGCGACCCCGGCGGCGCCCATCTGATCGACCTGCTGCGCCGCTCCAAGCGCCTGATGCGCTCGATCACCCCCGATCCGCGCCGGGCCCCGTTCACCCCGCACGACTGTCTGCGCGCGCACCTCGACCCGGCGTACGCGGGCGCCGGTCCCGTGGGCCACGGCTACACGGCGGCCCACCTCGCCGACGACACGCTCTACTACACGTTTCCGATGGGCGAGAACGTCACAGGCATCAGCCTGGACACCACCGACCGGGGCGGCCACTACACCGGTTCGCTCGACACCACTCAGCTGAACTGGCTGAAGCGGAAGCTGCGGGAGCACCGGGACGGGTACGTCGTCGTCTTCAGCCACCACAACAGCTGGACGATGACCAACACGCACCCCGACCCGGCCCGCCCCGGCGAGGCCCGGCACAACGGCGACGAGGTGGTGGCGCTGCTGCGCGGCAACCCCAGCGTGCTGGCCTGGGTGAACGGGCACAGCCACCGCAACTCGATCCTCCCGCACGGTAGCTTCTGGGAGATCTCGACCGCGTCGCACGTCGACTTCCCGCAGCTGGCCCGGGTGATCGAGATCGCCGACAACAAGGACGGCACCCTGTCGCTGTTCACCACGCTGATCGAGTCGGCGGCGCCGCACCGTACCGACTTCGCGGATCTCTCGCAGACGGGGCTGGCGGCGCTCTACCGGGAGCTGTCCCACAACGCGCCCGGCTCCACCACCGCGCCCGCGGGCAAGCCGGTGGACCGCAACGCCGAGCTGCTGCTCAGCCGGTGACCAGGCGCTGCAGCGCGGGGGCGTAGAGGTCGGCGAGCCGCTCCGGGGTGGCCCGCGCGTTCGCTCCCGTCCGGTGCAGGCTGAGTGTGGCGCCCAGGCCGAGGAGCTGGCCGACGATCAGTTCTGCGCGCAGGGCGCGGTCGCGGCCGGTGAGCAGCGCGCTGAGCCGTGCGGTGATCTGCTGGTCGAAGCGTGCGCGCAGGAGGGTGCGCTCGTCGTCGTTGCCCAGCGAGAAGACGACGCGCAGCAGCGGATCGCCCTGCTGTTCGCGGCGGCTGCGCACCACGGTCAGCACCATATGGCGGCCGAGTTCCTCCGGCGGTACGGCGAACAGCCGGTCGGCGTCGGGGCCGAAGTCGGCGACGGTGTTGAACAGCTTCTCCTTGGTGGCGAAGTGCTTCACGATCAGCGAGGCGCTCACGCCCGCGTCCGCGGCGATGCCCCGCAGGGTCACCTCGGCGTAGGGGCGGAAGGCGAAGGCGCGCCGCGCCGCGCGCAGGATCGCGGCGCGGCCGCTCTGCGCGTCGCCGGTGGCGGCCCCGCCGGTCGCCGGTGCTGTCTCCTGCGCGTTCACGCGCCCTCCTGGACGAGCGATGTGGTTCGGTCCCGCCCGACGCTACCGGGGGCGGCGGGCCGCTGCCGCGGCAGGCACAGGGTGACGGCCAGCGCGAGGAGCGCGGCGCCGCCCGCCATGAGGAAGACCAGCAGATACGCGTGGAGGGTGGGGGCGGTACGGCCGCCCGCCTCGAAGGTGACGTTGGCGAGTACGGCGGCGACGGCGGCGCTGCAGAACGCCTGCCCGACCGAGCGCATCAGGGTGTTGAGGCCGTTGGCCGCGCCCGTCTCGCCGACCGGCACGGCCCGCATCACGAGGGCGGGCAGCGCGGAGTAGGCGACGGCGGTGCCCGCGGCGACCACGGTGGCGCCGAGGACGATGGTCCACAGCTGATGGCTGGTGAAGAAGCGCACCACGTAGCCGACGGCGAGGATCGCGGAGGCGAGCGCGAGCGTGGTCTTGGGCCCGTACGCGGCGGAGATCCTGGCGGACACGGGTGAGAGCGCGACCATCGTGAGCCCGCCGGGCAGCAGGCACAGCCCGCTGACGACGATGGAGGCGCCCAGGCCGTATCCGGTGCTCGTCGGCTCCTGGACCATCTGGGCGGTGGACAGCGAGTTGGCGTAGAAGGCGAAGCCGATCAGGAGGGCGGCGAGGTTGCTGAGCAGGACGGCGGGCCGCGCGGAGACCCGCAGATCGACCATCGGGGAGGGGACCCGCAGTTCGTAGCGGCCCCAGAGCAGTCCGACGGCCACGGCGAGGACGAGCAGTCCGAGGGTGCGGGGCGAGGTCCACCCCCACTGGCCGCCCTGGGTGACCGCCAGCAGCAGGCTGACCAGCGCCGCCGACAGCCCGAGCGCCCCCACGGCGTCGAAGCGGCCGCGCGAGCGCAGCGGCGACTCCGGTACGCAGAGCAGCACCAGCGCGATGTCGAGGAGCCCGAGTCCTGCCGAGGCCCAGAACATGGTGTGCCAGTCGTAGTGCTCGACGACCAGCGCGGCGACGGGCAGCCCGACGGCCGCGCCGATCCCCAGGGTCGAACTCATCAGCGCGACGGACGGCAACACGCGTTCGGGCGCCAGTTCGTCGCGCATGATGCTGATGCCGAGCGGGACGACGGCGAGCGCGGCGCCCTGGAGGGCGCGGCCCGTGATCAGCACGCCGATCTGGGAGCTGACGGCGCACAGGACGGATCCGCAGACCAGTACGCCGAGGGAGGCGAGGAGCACACGGCACTTGCCGTACATGTCCCCGACGCGTCCGAGTACGGGGGTGCAGACGGCGCCGGTGAGCAGGGTGACGGTGACCAGCCAGCTCGCGCCGGTGGCGCTGGCTCCGGTGAGGGCGGGGACGTGCGGCAGCAGCGGTACGACCAGCGTCTGCATGACCGCCACGACCACCCCGCAGAACGCGAGCACGGCGACCAGATGGCGGGGGTGCGGGGCCGGCTCGGGGGCCGGGTCCCCGGCGGCGGGCTCGGATATCGCTTCGGGCATCTCTCTCCGTAGGTCGGTGGTGCGCGCGTCCGGGGTGCACAGACGTGGTAGGTCGGTGGTGCGCGCGTCCGCGCGGTGCACAGGCGTTCACCCCAGGGTAAACGCCTGTGCACCCCGGCGCCGCGGCACGGTGCGCACGGGTTCGCCCCGGCCTCCGCGGTAGCCCGGTCCCGGCCCTGTCCGGGCGACCCGGCACACTGTGCCTCGGCGGGCGCGCGTTCCGCCCCGCCCGACGACCGCCGTGGGAGGCACGATGGCGCTCCAGATCAGCGCGACCAATCCCGAGCAGCCCGCCGTACTCCTCGACCTGCCCTGGAACACCCCGCTGGACCAGTGGCCGGAGGAGTGCCTCGTCGCGCTGCCGCGCGGCATCTCGCGCCATGTGGTGCGCTTCGCGTCGGCCGGGCCCGAGGTGGTGGCGGTCAAGGAGATATCGGAGCGCGGCGCGGTGCGCGAGTTCGGACTGCTGCGCGATCTGCACCGGCTGGGCATCCCCGCCGTCGACCCGGTGGCGGTGGTGACCGGGCGGCGGTCCGCGGACGGCGAGGAGCTGGAGCCCGCGCTGATCACCCGGCATCTCAAGGGGTCGCTGCCCTACCGCGCCATGTTCGAGTCGACGATGCGCCCCAGCACGGTCAAGCGGCTGATGGACGCGCTGGCCGTGCTGCTGGTCCGGCTGCATCTGGCCGGGTTCGCCTGGGGCGACTGCTCGCTGTCCAACGTGCTGTTCCGGCGGGACGCGGGGGCGTACGCCGCCTATCTGGTGGACGCGGAGACCGGCCAGCTGCAGCAGAACCTGAGCGTCGGCCAGCGCGACTACGACATCGAGCTGGCCCGGGTGAACATCGCGGGGGAGCTGATGGACCTGGAGGCGTCGGGCGCTCTGCACCCGTCCGTCGACCCGGTGCCGTTCGGCGCGGCGATCGTCAGGCGCTACGCGGACCTGTGGCACGAGGTGACGCGCGAGTCGGTGTACCCGGTGGGCAAGCGGCACTACATCGACCGGCGGATCCGGCGCCTCAACGACCTGGGCTTCGACGTGGCCGAGATGCAGATCCAGCGCTCACCGCAGGGCGACACCGTGACCTTCCTGCCGAAGGTGGTGGACGCCGGCCACCACCAGCGTCAGTTGCTGCGGCTGACCGGTCTCGACGCCGAGGAGAACCAGGCCAGGCGGCTGCTCAACGACCTGGAGAGCTGGATGGCCGGTGAGGACGACTACGCGCCGGGCGATCCGCTGGGGGCCAGGCCCGAGGTGCTCGCGCACCGCTGGGTGCGCGACGTGTTCCGGCCGACCGTGCGCGCCGTGCCGCTGGAGCTGCGCGGCGAGATGGACACGGCGCAGATCTACCACGAGGTGCTGGAGCACCGCTGGTACCTGTCGGAGGCCGCGGGCAGCGATGTGGGCCTCGACGCGACCATCGCGGACTACCTGGTGAACGTCCTGCCGCACACGGCCGCCTCGATGGAGCCGCGGGGGACGGACCCGGCCGACCTGTCCCCCTGAGAACGGTCCGGCGAGGAGCGGTGGCGGGGCGGGCGGCCCGACGGCGAGCGGCCCCGGCCGCCGGGCGCGCCCTTCACTGGAGGGCGCGCACGGCCGCCGCGAAGACAGCGGGCATACGGGCCGCGGCCGGGACGATCAGCCGGGCGCCCGTACGGTGGCAGCCGATCCGCACCAGCGCCTGCGTGAGCAGCCGGTGGCGCCGCGAGAGGGCGCGCCACCTGGCCTCGTACTCCTGCGGCCTGCCCGCGCGCAGACACCGTACGGCCGCCTCGGCGGAGGCCAGCGCGAGCGCGACGCCCTCTCCGGTGACGGCGTCGACGTAGCCGGCGGCGTCGCCGACCAGGAGCACGCGCCCGGCCGTTCTGCTGCGCACCCGGCGGCGCAGCGGGCCCGCGCCGCGTACCGCCGTCGCGGGCTCGCCGTCCAGCCGGGCCAGCAGTTCGGGGAAGCGGGCGAGATGGTCGTCGTAGCCGCGCCTGACCGTGCTCAGCACGGCCACCCCGACCAGATCGTCGGCCACCGGTGTCACATACGCCTCACCGGCCGCACCGCCCCCGGGGGCGCCGTCCCCCCGTGCCCAGTGCACCTCCACGAAGTCCGTCCACGGCCGCACCCGGTAGTGCCGCCGCAGCCCGTAGCGGATCGGGCCCCGCTGGGGCAGCTCCAGGCCCAGTCCGCGCCGTACCGGTGAGTGCAGCCCGTCCGCCGCCACCAGCCAGCGCGCCCGCAGCCCGGCGGCGGTGACCGAGTCGGCGTTCTGCTCGATCGCGCCGACCCGCCCGGTCACCGTCCGCGCCCCCGCCTCCTCGGCCCGCCGCGCCAGCGCCGCGTGCAGTGCGGTGCGCCGTACGCCGAGCCCCGTACCGTTGTCGAACGGCGCCTGGGCCCGGCGCGCCCCGCTCACGTAGCGGATCCCGCGCAGCTCGCGGCCGTCGGGGAGGTCGAGCCCGAGCGCGCGCAGGGCGCGCACGCCGCTGGGCATCACGCCCTCGCCGCACGCCTTGTCCACCGGGGTGGCGCGTGGTTCGATCACCACCGTCTCCAGCCCGGCCAGCGCGGCGTGCGCAGCGGTGGCGAGCCCGGCGGGCCCGCCGCCCACCACCAGCAGGTCGATCACGGCCGGGCGCCGAGGGCCGCCGTGGCCAGCGCGCTGTTCTCGCAGCGCAGCCGCACCGCCAGCAGGCCCGCGTTGAGGACGGTGAACACCAGCGCGGTGATCCAGGCACCGTGCACCAGCGGCAGCGCCACCCCCTCGGCCGCCACCGCCACGTAGTTGGGGTGCCGCAGCAGCCGGTAGGGGCCGCCCGTCACCAGCGGCAGACCGGGCACGACCAGCACCTTGGTGTTCCAGTGCGGCCCCAGCGTACGGACGCACCACCAGCGCAGCGCCTGCGCGGCCACGACGACGGCGAACATCGTCCAGCCGACCGACGGCACGAACGGCCGGTCGGCCAGCCGTACTTCCGCCAGACAGCCCAGCAGCAGCCCCGTGTGCAGGGCGACCATCGGCGGATAGTGTCCCCGGCCGTACTCGACGGCCCCGCGCTCGCGGCTCCAGCGCGCGTTGCGCCGGGCGACGACGAGTTCGGCGACGCGCTCGGCGCCGACCGCCAGGACCAGCGCGGTGTACCAGATCATCTCTCTCCCGGGGCTGTTGTGACGGACGGGCCCGACCGGCCGCGCCCGCTGCTACCAGCGGAGCAGCACCAGTTCCGAGCAGAAGCCGGGCCCCATGGCGAGCAGCAGACCGGCGCTGCCCGGCGGTGGCCGCCGCTCGGCGAGCGTGTCGCGCAGGACGTGCAGGACGGAGGACGACGACATGTTGCCCACCGCCGCCAGCGAGCGCCAGGTGACGTCGAGGGCGCCGTCGGGCAGGTCGAGCACCTCCTCGATCGCCTCCAGGACCTTCGGGCCGCCGGGATGGCAGACCCACACGGTGATGTCCCGGCGGGTGAGTCCGTGATCGGCGAGGAACGTTTCCACGTCCGCGCCGAGGTTCTTGCGTACGAGATCGGGGACGCTCGCGTCGAGGACGATCCGGAAGCCCGATCCGGTGATGTCCCAGCCCATCGCCTGTTCGGTGTCCGGGTAGAGGTGGCTGCGGGTGTCGACGACGACGGGCCCGGCGTGCGCGTCGCCGTCCGCCGCCCGGCGCCGGGCGCCGCAGGCCACGACGGCGGCGGCGCCGTCGCCGAAGAGCGCCGTGGCGACGAGGTTGGCGGGCGAGGGGTCGTCGCGCTGGAAGGTGAGCGAGCACAGCTCGACGGAGAGCAGGACGGCGATGTCGTCGGGCCGGCCCAGCAGGTAGTCGTGCAGCCGGGCGATTCCGGCGGCTCCCGCGACACACCCGAGCCCGAAGACCGGCACCCGTCGCACATCGGGCCGCAGACCGAGCAGCCCCACGAGCCGGGCGTCCACGGAGGGTGCGGCGATGCCGGTCACCGAGGCGAACATCAGGAAGTCGACGTCGCGCGGCGAGATCCGCGCCGCGTCCAGCGCGCCGGTGACGGCCTCGGCGCCCAGCGGCAGGGCCGCCGCGATGAAGGCGTCGTTGACCGCGCCGAAGTCGTCGAGTGCGGCGTACCGGTCGAGCGGCAGCACCGTATGACGCGTCGTCACGCGCGCGCTGCCGTGCAGCCGGTCGAGCACCCGGCGGTCGGCGCCCTCGGGGAGACAGGTCCTGGCGACCATCTCCGTGATGTCGTGCTGGCTGTGGCGGTGGGGAGCCAGGGCTCCGTGCACGGCTGCGATGCGAGTCATCTGCGGTCCGGGGTCGGAGGGCGACTGACGTGCCATCCCTGCCCGCGCACCACCGAGCCACACGTGAAGTCGCCTGGACGGCCCTCGGGCGGCCCGTGTCTACGATGAGCGTGTGGACGCTGACGAGCAGCCGGGCGGCGCGGCGGGTTTCCCGGGTGCGCTGCCACGGGCCCGGCCGCCGCGGGTGGCGTGGCCGCGCCGGGCCGGGGCGCTGGCCGCGGCCTGCCATCCGGGCCCCACCGTCGCGGTGACCCTGCTGGTCGCCGGGCTCGCCGCGGCGTCCGGGCAGGACGCGTACGGCTGTGTCCTGGCCGGTGCCGCCGTGCTGGCCGGGCAGTTGTCGGTCGGCTGGAGCAACGACGCGGTGGACGCGGCCAGGGACCGCGCGGCGGGGCGCGGTGCCAAGCCCGTGGTGGGCGGAGCCGTGACGGAGCGGACCGTGCGCAGGGCCGCTCTGGTCGCGCTGGCGCTCTGTGTGCCGCTGTCGCTCGGGTACGGGACGCTCGCCGGGGCGGTGCATCTGGTGGGCGTGGCCGCGGCGTGGGCGTACAACCTGCGGCTCAAGGGGACCGTGCTGTCCTGGCTGCCGTACGCCGTCGGCTTCGCGTCCCTGCCCGCCTTCGTGACGCTCGGTCTGCCGGGGCGACCGCTGCCGCCCTGGTGGGTCGTCGGCGCCGCCGCCCTGCTCGGGGTGGGCGCGCATCTGGGCAACGTACTGCCGGACATCGCGTCGGATCTGGCCCTGGGGGTGCGCGGCTGGCCGCAGCGGTTGGGACCGGGTGCCGTCCGGCTGCTGCTGCCGGTCCCGCTGGTGGCGGCCACTGTGCTGCTGGCGCTGGGCCGGCCGGGGCCGCTCGGCGCCGTCGCGGTGGGGGTGGCACTGGCCGCCGCGGCCGGCGCCTCGCTGATGGGCCGTCGCAGGCCGGGGCTGCCGTTCCTCGCGGCCATCGTGGTGGCCGGGGTGGATGTGGCGCTGCTGCTGTGGCAGGGCGCCGGGGCCGGGTGAGGGCGCCGCACCTGGCACGGGTCGACGACTGATCGCGGCGTACGGGGGCACTCGGCAGGTCAACGGCACGGGCGCCGAACCTCGGTGACCGGCCGTCAATTCCCCTGGAGTGGACTCATGTTGGGTTTCGTAGCAGCGGTGCTTTTCGGTATCGCGTTCCTCATCAACGCCACCGACACCTCCGTGGACGCCATCTTCGCACCGACCAGTCTGATGCTTTTCGGACTGGCCCTGCTCGCCCTCCATGTGGCGGGCGTCGGGACCGGCTGGGCGGCGCGTGGCAGGCGGCGCTGACCCGGCCACGCCCCGGATCCGTCGGGTACGGCGTGTCAGGAGCCGTCCTGGGCCAGCCGCTCGCGCAGGAAGGCGAGGGTACGCTCCCACGCCAGGCTCGCGGACGCCGCGTGATGCGCCTCGGGGCGGCCGTCGTTGAAGAAGGCGTGGCCCGCGCCCGGGTAGACGTGGAAGACGGGGACGATGCCCGACTGGTCCTCGATGGTCGTGCTGAGTTCTTCGAGCGTCGCGAGGGGCACGGTCTCGTCCCGCTCGCCGTAGTGGCCGAGGATCTCCGCCTTCAGGCCGCTGAAGTCGGGCACGCCGTCCTTGATCACACCGTAGAACGGGACGGCGGCGGAGATCCGCTGGTCCTCGGCGGCGAGGCCGAGGACGAATCCGCCGCCCATGCAGAAGCCGACGGTCCCGACGGTGCCGCCGTCCGTCTCGGGCCGGTCCAGGAGATAGCCGACGGCGCCTTCGAGCAGCTCCACCGCGCGCGCGGTGGGCAGTTCGAGCATCATGCGCAGCGCCTCGTCCGTGTCGTGTGCGACCTCGCCGCCGTAGAGGTCCGGGGCCAGCGCGACGAAACCGGCCTGGGCGAGCCGGTCGGCGACGTCCTTGATGTGGGCGGTCAGCCCCCACCACTCCTGGATGACGACGACCCCGGGCCCGTGCCCGGCCGGGGGTACGGCGAGATAGCCGTAGGCGGTGGTCCCGGCGCTCGGGAAGGAGACGTTCTGGAGATTCGGCTCGGTGGACATGGGGACTCCCAGCTGTCGGCGGGTTGACGGAGGACGGGTAAGGACGACGGGCTACGGACGACGGGGACGGGGACGGGGACGACGTCAGGATCGTACGGAAGCGGAGGCGTGAAGGGCGCACGCCCCTCCGGGTGGCGCTGGTCACCCACCGGATCGCGCCGAACTCCGCGTCGCGGGCACGCGTCGGCGGCTTCGCGCGTTGAGCCGGTTGGTTCGTGTGACACCAGAGGAGAGATGACGGAATGGCCCTGTGGGACCGGTTCAAGGAATCCGCCGCGACGATGCAGACGCAGCTCGTGGCGAAGAAGAACGACCTCAAGAGCGGTGCCTTCCGCGACGCGAGCATGGCGATGTGCGCCCTCGTCGCCGCGGCGGACGGCTCGGTCGACCCGTCGGAGCGGCAGCGGGTCGCCGCGCTCATCGCCAACAATGAGGTGTTGCAGAACTTCCCGGCGGAGGACCTCCAGCGCCGCTTCGACGACTGTCTGAACAAGCTGGCCGCCGATTTCGCCTTCGGCAAGGTCGGTCTGCTGCAGGAGGTGGCCAAGGCGAAGAAGAAGCCGGCGGAGGCGCGGGCCGTCGTCCAGATCGGCATCGTCATCGGCGGAGCCGACGGCGACTTCGACAAGACCGAGCAGGCCGTGGTACGGGAGGCGTGCTACGCGCTGGACCTGCCGCCGCACGAGTTCGACCTCTGATCCGGTCTTCGGCCGACACCGGTTGACACCGGTTGACACCGGTTGACGGAGGGCGCGGGGCGGTGGCGCGGAGCCACCGCCCCGCGTTGTCGTCCGCCACGGGGAGTGACAGGACTCAGGCCCTGTCTTCGGAGTCCCGCCTGAAGGCCCAGGCCATCTCCGGTTCCAGGGCGAAGCGGAAGATCCGCCGGACCGGGGGTGTGCAGAGGACGGTGACGGCCACCGCCGCGAGGACCGTCACGAAGACGGCTCCCAGGGGCTCGCGCAGCCACGCCGGGTCGTACCAGTGCCAGGTGGAGGCGGACTGCGCGAGGAATCCGTGCAGCAGATAGCCGCAGAGCGTGCCCGCGCCCAGGACCGTGAACCACCTGGGCCTGCCGGGCACCCAGGCGTAGAAGCAGGCCGTCAGGACGAGCGAGCAGCAGAACAGGCCGATCGTCATCAGGATCCCGGCCCACCAGGGCGCGCCCAGCTCCTGGGCGCTGTCCCGGTGGAAGAACCAGTCCATGTTCATCCGGGTGACCGCCCAGTACGCGAAGCCGACGGCTGCCGCGAAGACCGGCACCGCCAGCAGACGCACCTCCTTGCGGCGCACCAGCTGGAAGTGTTCCGGCTTGAGCTGGAGGCCGAGTACGAAGAACGGCAGGAACTGCAGGACCCGCTGGAGGTCGAGATCGTCGCCGATGTCCGGCGAGACGACGGCCAGCGCGGCGATCAGCAGCGCGAGCGGGAGGGGCCACCGGACCAGCCGCCAGATGGGGGCCGTCATGCGCCAGATGAAGAGGGCGAGCAGGAACCAGGTCAGATACCAGGGGTCCAGCAGGCTGATCTCCATGGACGGATCGTTGTCGGTGTAGCGGTGGAAGAGGCTGTAGGCGACCTCGAACACGAGGTACGGGACGGCGACCCCGGTGATCAGTCGGCGCACCCGGTCGGGCCGGAAGTCGAAACCGCGTGAGAAGTAGCCGGAGATGACGATGAACGCCGGCATGTGGAAGGAGTAGACGACGATGTAGAGCGCGGAGACGGCCCGGCTGCTGTCCCGCAGGGGCTCCCAGGAGTGCCCGATGGCGACCAGGACGATCGCCAGATACTTCGCGTTGTCGAAGAACGCGTCCCGCTGTTTGCCCGGTGTCCCGGCAGTCGCGTCCGGCACCGGGGCCGCCGCCGGAACCTTGGCCAGGTCGGCGTGTTGCTCTGTGGTCTGCGTCATACTGCCTCCCGGAGGGAACGCGGGAGATCACAGACGCCTCTTAGCAAGTTCGTGGGGGGAAACTGCGAAGCAAACATTCCAGGCACCCTAACGAGGTCTGCCGCCCGCTCTCCACCCGGGTGGCCGGGACCGGTCCGTGCCGCGAGCGGGCCCCGGCCCGCCCGGTACCGTCGTCGGTCCCACGGTGAGGAGGCTCTTTTGCCCGTCGCGTCCGTCGTATCCGCCCTGTCCGCCGCGTCCACAGCGTCCGTCGCGCATCCCGCTCTGGCGGTTCCGCTGTTCGATCCGAACGCGGGACAAGGCGCGCGCCAGTTCGCCGAACTGGGGCTGGCGCTGCTGCTGTCGAGCCTGATCGGAGCGGAGCGGGCCACCCAGCAGAAGAGCGCGGGGCTGCGCACCCACACGCTCGTCGGGGTGGGCAGCGCGCTGTTCATGGTGGTGTCGCAGCACGGCTTCAACGCGGTGCTGGGGCTGGAGAACGTCTCCTTCGACCCCTCGCGCGTCGCCGCCCAGATCGTCTCCGGCATCGGCTTCATCGGCGGCGGGCTGATCTTCGTACGCCGGGACGCCGTACGGGGGCTGACCACCGCCGCCACGGTCTGGCTCACCTGTGCCATCGGCATGGCGTGCGGGGGCGGGCTGCCGCTGCTGGCGATCGGCGCGACCCTGGTGCACTTCCTGGTCATCCAGGGATACCCGTGGCTGACCAGGCGCGTCCCGGTGCTCGCCAGCACCGAGCAGACGCGGCTGCATCTGTCCTACCGCGTGGGGACGGGGGTGCTGACCCGGGTGCTGGAGCACATCACCGGCAAGGGCTTCGAGGTGGCGCGGATCCGGGTGGACCGGGCGGCGGCCCGCCCCGCCGACCAGGACGAGCAGGAGGGCCTCCACGCCGGGACCGCCCTGGTGTACGTCGATGTCGAGGGCACCGGCAACGTCCATCAGCTGGTGGCCGAGGTGGCGGAGTTCGACGAGGTGCTGAGTGTGTCGTCCCTGGAGGCGGACATCGGCGACTGACCGCGAGGAGACTCAGCGGGCGAGGAGACTCAGCGGGCGAGGAGACTCAGCGGGCGAGGAGCGCCGTCGCCAGCTCGTCGATCCTGGCGTGCCACGCGCTCAGCGCGGTGTCCGTGTCGAAGTCCGCGGGACCGGTCTGGGTGAGGACGAGCCGGGCGCCGTGGCCGGTGCCCTCGCCCAGTTCCCAGCGGACCGCGGAGTCGGGCGTCGCCTGGTACGTGAGGGATGCCGGTGCCCGGACCTCGGTGACCGGTCCCGCCGGGACCTTCCGCGCGGTGAAGCCCTCCGGTACGGGCAGTCCGGCGACCGGCTCGATCCCCGCGGACAGCACTTCCCAGACGGTTTCGGCCGGCCGGACCAGCTGGCGCTCGAAGCGGACCCGCTTCACGGCGCCGTCCGCGCCGGAGGGGCCGGGCGTGCCGGAGGGGCCGCCCGTACCGGAGGGGCCGGGCGTGCCGGTCGCCTCCCGCGCGGGCGCGGCCCCGACGGCGCCCAGGTCGAGGCCGAACGCGCGGAGGTAGGACTCGTGCAGCTCCCCGGTGTCGCGGCCGGGTACGACGCGCTCGCCGTCGAGCGACTGGCCGAGCGCGGTGAGGCACAGGTGCCAGCCGGAGGCGAAGCTCGCGGCGCCGGGCAGATCCCCGAAGGTGTGGACGAGGGTGAGCAGGGACCCTTCGCCGTCGGGGGCGAGGGACCAGCTCAGATGGTCGGTGCCCCAGGTGAAGGCGAACAGCCGGGGCGCCTCGGCGGCGGTGACGGCGCCCGTCATCACCGTCTCGGAGCCGTCGCCCGCGCTGTCGCCCGCTCCGTCACCCGCGCCGACGGCTGCGGCTGCGGTGCCGACGTCGGGAAAGCGGAACTCCATCCTGCCGCCCGGGGTGAGGTCGAGTGCGACCTCGGAGGGGAACCACTGCGCCAGCGCGGCGGGATCCGTGAGCGCCGCCCAGACCCGCTCGGGCGGCTGCGCGAGGCGGCGCTCCATGCGCAGCGCGGTACGGCCGTCCGTCGTGGTCAGGGTGGCGTTGTCCGGCGCGGCGGCGTCGGGGTCCGGGTGCCGAGCGGGGTTCGGGTGGGGGCCCGGGGTGGTGTTCATGGTGTGTCGTCCTCCGTCGCTTCAAGGTGCCGTTCGAGCGCGTCGAGCGTGCCGGACCACAGGCGCCCGGTAGGGGCGAGCCGGTGGACGGCGGTTCGCATTGTGGCCGGAACTTCCTGGTGACAGCTCGTCAGCAATTCCCTCATAGTTGTAAGTTCGGGCATTCGGAGACCGATCTCCGCCATACGGCGCAATCGGCCTGCGTATTCGCCCCGCGAGACCGCGCGACGTCACTGAAAAAGCACTGTGGCCCCGGCCACCAGGCAGGACAGAACGGCGCAAGGAGAGCGGCCGTGCATGACGAATTCCTGTGCCATGTCACCGCGTACGGCATCTGCGGCGGACAGCGAGTCGGCGTCCCTCTGGGAACATATCGCGCCCCTACTCTGGCTCTTGCACTGTGGTGGTTGCGGGACCGGGCGACCTGGATAGCGGAACGGCTCGACCCCAGCCCGGAAAGGGAGCACTTTCCGGCCAGAGCGCTGACTCCGGTCGGAGAGAGCGTGCCGGACGTACCGGCCACGCTGCGGGCCTGGCGGGACGACGTGGCCCATCAGGAGATGATCGCGGAGCAGTTGGCCGCGGGACACCTGATCCGCGTCGCCACCCGCGACGACACCACCGAATACGAACTGCTCGCGGAATCCGTGGACGCCATGAGAATGGACCGGGCGCTGCCGGTTCTGATCACGCCCGTCGCCCTGTCGGAGAGATCCCTGCTGGAGCCCTCTCTCACCGCTCCGGCGCCGCTCGCGTACGGCGAGCGGGACGCGTATCGGGAGCCCCCGCTGCCGTTCGGCCCGCAGTACGGCTGAGTACCTGGCGCTTGCGGGGATCTTGAGAATTGGGGGCTTGAGGACACGAAAGCACCGTTGACGAACTCGTCGACGGTGCTTTCGACGGGCGCCGAGAGGCGCGGTTCTGGCGTTCGCGGAACCGTTGCAGGCGGCCTGGCCATGGACTCTTTCGGAAAAGCACCTCGGGGTGACGGTAACGGTGGCGGCGCGGGCCGGTCACGGGTCATGCGGTCCGGCGAATTCGCTGCCGGACCCGTGCGGCGGAACGGTGCAGCCGGACCGCCGCTGTCACCGGGAGGGAAGCTGCCACCACCAGGGTGGCCATCACCGCGACGGCCGTCAGACCGCCGCCTGCCACGGAGAAGACGGCGGCGAGCCCGGGGACCACGATGACCGGCGAGAACATGAGCAGCGTCGCCTGCCACTTCTCCCGGCGTGCCCACTGCCGGGACCTCCACAGCCGTACGAGTGCGGCGATCATGGCAGCCGGTGCGAAGAACGATCCGATCACCGGGATGAGCGCGGCCGGCAGCGCGACGACGATCAGACAGAGGGTGATCGCGGTGCGCCTGCCGCTCTCCGGTACGGGGCCGCTGTTCGCCTCCTCGGCCAGGGCGGCAGCGACGATCTCCCCGGGTGTCCCCAGTTGATCCAGGACGCGGCGCACATCGCCCTCGTCGACGGTGTCGGATTCCGCCAGCGCCACTTCGATGTGCTCGCGCAGATCTGCCAGCAGTTCCTGACGGCGGACGTCGGGAAGCACCGCGGCCCGGTCCCCGACCGAGGAGAGATAGGAGTGCACGAGGGGGTGGGCGAAAGTGTCGTTCACGTTGTCTCTCCTGGGGTGAGGAAGTGGTCGACGGCGGTGCGGAAGGAGGGCCAGTTCGCGGTGAACTCCTCCAGCGCGCTACGTCCGGCGTCGGTCAGTGTGTAGTACCTGCGTGGCGGTCCGTTCTCGGATTCCCGCAGGTGGGTGTCGGCGAGCCCGGTTCGCCGGAGGCGCGACAACAGGGGGTAGATCGTGCCCTGGCTGGTTGCCATGACGTCGACCCTGGCAAGCTCCGCCAGCAGCTCCACCCCGTAGCGGGGTCCGTCCCGCAGCAGCGCCAGGACGCAGTACTCCAGCACCCCCTTACGGAGCTGACTCGCCACTCGGCCATCCGCCCCGGGGATACTTGCATAACCATCTACCATGCAAAGCAAGCTACCACGCCGGGACGGGTCCGCCGCGGACCGGTGGGATTACGCGGGCTTGTCGGGGCGGTCACCGTCCACTTCGCCGAGGTAGGTGCCCAGCGGCTGGACGGCCGCCCGGAGCTGGTCGAAGTACGAGGCGAAGTACGAGGCGAAGTAGGTCATGAACGCGGGATCCCCGGCACAGAAGCCGTTCAGCCTCTGACGTGGCCCGCCGGAGAACGCCAGAAACATCAGGCTGTCGTCGATCAGCGCCATGTTCGGGCCGTCGGCCGCCGCGGTCCACCGCGGCGCGTTGGCCTCGTAGTTGAGGATGTGCTCGCTGTCCTCGTAGTGCTGACGGGCCCAGGCGAACATGTCCCGGTCAGGAAGCCCCTTGCGTTCGGGGATACCGATGATGCGCCGCACCCTTCGTTCGTCGTCGCTGTCCTCGCCGGCCCAGTCCAGGATGGTCCGGAAGTATTGGGCGGAGGCCCGGGTCGTGTACTGCGTGGGCGGGTAACGGCGCGTCTGCGACCGCACCCCATTCTGCGGGCGAGGGCCTCCTCGGTCGGCTTCTTGAAGGTCAGCCTCCGGAGTTCGCGCGATTCCACCGTGAAGGTGAGTTGGGACTCCGGCGGTTCTGACGAAGTCCACCGACCCGGCATGCTCTGCACTTCCGTGGACGACACAGAACGACAGCGGGAGGTCAGCGGGCGGCGTCCGCCGTCGTTTCCCCCTGGGCGACCTCGATATGGGCGTGCAGATCGTCCGCCGCGCCGATCGCGGTGGCGCCGGAGACCACCAGCGAGGCCAGCAGCACGCCCGCGACGAGTCGGCCCGCGCGGGGCAGGGTGGGCCGGGCCGCCGCGGCGGGGTCCAGCAGCGCGGCGACCCGGCGCGGCACGGGCCCCGCCGTCGCCGCGAGGACCGCGCCCGGCCTGGTGGGCAGGGGCGCCTTGGTGGCGAGCGCGGCCCTGCCGATGGCGCGGGCCGCGAGCCGCCGGTCGCCGACGGCCGTGGCCGCGGCCTCGTCGGCGGCGCGCTCCAGCGCGTAGGCGAGGGGGTCGCGCAGCGCGCGCAGCGCGGGGTGGCAGCGGGCGGCCAGCTCCGCCAGGACGAGCAGGAGGTGGTGGCGGCCACGCAGATGGGCGCGCTCGTGCGCGAAGAGCGCCTCGCGTTCGGCGGGCTCCAGGGCGCGCAGCATCCCGGTGGTGACGACGATGCGGCCGGGGCGGCCGGGCAGCGCGTACGCGTCGGGCAGCGCGTCCCGCAGGACGGCCAGTTCGTCGCGGGTACCGGCGACGGCGGCCCTGGCCCGGCGCAGCGCGGCGCGCTCGCGCACCACGGCGACGGCCACCAGCGCCGTACGCCACAGCAGCAGGCCGCCCGCGCCCAGCGCGAGCGCCACGGCGACCAGGGGCGGTCCCGCCGTCAGCGGTTCGGCCAGATCGCCGAGGACGGCGACGACGGGCAGGTAGGACGCGCCCGGGACGACGAGCAGCGCCAGCGCGGCCGAACTGCTGGCGGCCAGCGTGAGCGCGACGGCGGTCAGCAGCCGGGCCGCGTGGCGCGGCGCGAGGGCGGCGGCGACCCGGCGGGCGGCGGGCACCGCGAGGAAGGGCATCAGCAGCGGCACCCAGACGAGGAGCGTCACCGGTCCTCCCCGCCGTCCAGCTCCCCGGCGTCCAGCAGGGAGCGCAGCAGGGCCTCGTCCTCGTTGGTGAGCTGGGAGACGAACCGGGCCAGCACCGCGCCCCGGTCCTCGTCCTTCGCCAGCTCCGAGTGCATCCGGCGGGCGGTGAGCCCGGGGGCGTCCTCGGTCGGCGCGTAGGCGTAGCCCCGGCCCGCCCGCACCCGGCCGACGCTGCCCTTCTCGTAGAGCCGCGAAAGGATCGTGGTGACCGTGGTGCGGGCGAGCGACACGCCGAGCGCCCGCTGCACCCGGGCCGGTGTGAGCGGCTCGCCCGCCGTCCACAGGGCCGCCAGTACACCGGCCTCCAGCTCCCCCGCCGGCCGCCGTTCCGCGCTCCGGTCGCCCATGGGAACGCCCCTCCCGTTTCCTTCGTCTACAGTGAAGTAGACCGTCTACAGAATTGTAGTCAATCGGATCGTCATGCAGGTTTCCCCTGCCCACCATTATGGGAGCAGCCCCACTTATGGCCGTATCCGTGCTCGCGGCGATGCCGCAGGCCGTGAACCCCCTCGACGCGGGCTCGCTGCTCGCCGCCTTCGGTGCCCTCGGCATCGCCGTCGTCCTCTTCGCCGAGACCGGCCTGCTGATCGGCTTCTTCCTCCCCGGCGACTCGCTGCTGTTCACCGCCGGACTGCTCTGCGTCCCCGGCGTCGGGGGCTCGGTCCACCTCGCGCTGCCCCAGGTGCTGCTCGCCTCGGTGGCCGGCGCGCTGCTGGGGGCGCAGACCGGTTTCTGGATCGGGCGGCGCGGCGGCCGGGCGCTGCTGGCGCGCGGCAGGGCCCGCAAACTGCGCGAGGGCGCCGCGCGCGCCGAGGAACTGCTCGAACGGTACGGGCACGCCAAGGCCATCGTGCTCGCGCGCTTCGTCCCCGTCGTGCGCACCGTGCTCAACCCGCTGGCCGGGGCACTGCACGTACCGGCGCGCGTCTTCGCCCTGTGGCAGGTCGTCGGCGGCGCCCTGTGGACCGTCGGGCTGGTGCTCGCGGGCTACGCGCTCGGCTCGTCCGTACCGAACGTCGACCGGTACCTGCTGCCGCTCGTCGCGCTCGTGGTGACCGTATCGCTGCTCCCCCTCGCGCTCGAACTGCTGCGTGCGCGCCGCGCCGCCCGGGGCGGCACCCGATGACGGCGACCGGCGCCCCGGCGCTCCTCGGCGACGACCACTGGTTCGACGACGGCCTGTACAGCGCGGTCACGGAGCTGGCGCACCGCTCCCCCGGTCCGCTGGACACCATGGTCTCCCTCTGGTCGGCCTACGGGCTCGCGCTGTTCGGCGCGCTGCTGCTGGCCGGGTGGTGGCGCGCCCGGCCGCCCGCCTCGGCGACGCGGGACGCCGGGGGCCCGGCGCGCGCGATGCTGGCGCTGACGGCGCCCGCGGTGGTGCTCGTCGCCTTCGCCGTCAGCAGCGTGGCCAAGTCGCTCCTGCGCGAGCGGCGCCCGTGCCAGACGCTGCACGTGGTGACCGTGGAGGCGTGTCCCGCGCTCGGCGACTGGTCGCTGCCGAGCAATCACGCCGTCATCGCGGCGGCGGCCGCGACGGTGCTGCTCTGCACCGACCGCCGCCTCGCGGCCCTCGCCGTCCCCGCCGCGCTGCTGATGGCGGCGTCGCGGGTGTGGGTGGGGGTGCACTATCCGCACGACGTGGCTCTGGGGCTGGTGGTGGGGGTCCTGGTGTCCTGGCCGCTGATGGTCGCCGCCCGGCGCGCCGCGCCGCTGGCGGGACGGCTGCGGGAGACCCGGCTGCGCCCCCTGGTCGCCAGACGGTGAACACGCGCGCCGCCGGGCGGTCCGATGAGTCCGGGACCCGGCGGCCGTCTACCCCTGTGGAACCACACGAGAGAAGGAGCTGCCATGTTCGGCGAGAGCAAGGCGTTCAGCGGATTCGCCGTGGACGACATCGAGAAGGCCCGGCGGTTCTACACCGGGACGCTCGGGCTGGAGGTGTCCGAGGAGCACGGACTGCTGCGGCTGCGGCTGGGCAGCGGCGCCGTCGTGCTCGTCTACCCCAAGCCCCATCACACCCCGGCGTCGTTCACCGTCCTCAACTTCCCGGTGGACGACATCGACGCGGCGGTCGAGGAGCTGGGCGGCAAGGGGGTGCGTTTCGAGCGCTACCCCGGAATGGAGGCGGACGAGAAGGGGATCTTCCGGGGCGGTGGCCCCTACATCGCCTGGTTCACCGACCCGGCGGGCAATGTGCTGTCCGTGCTCCAGGACCGCTGACCGGGACTCCGGCAGGGCGGGCCGGGACTCCGGGCAGGCGGCCGGTGCCCGGCAGGGCGAGCCGGGACTCCGGGCAGGCGGCCGGGCGGTGAGCGCCGCGGAAGGGGCAACCCGCGGACCCGCGGACCGCGGACGCGCGGACTTCAGAGCCTGAGGTGCAGGATGCGCAGCCCCACATAGCCCTCCGTCGGGTGGCGGAAGCCCTCCGGCAGGGTGCCGATCACCTCGAAGCCGAGCGACTCGTACAGCTTCAGCGCGTGGGTGTTGGTCTCCACGACGGCGTTGAACTGCATCGCGCGGAAACCGGCCACGCGGGCCCACTCGATCGAGTACGCGCACAGGGCCCGGCCCACGCCGCGCCCCGCGTACGCCGGGTCGACCATGTAGCTCGCGCCCGCGATGTGCGAGCCGTTGCCCATGTGATTGGCGTTCATCTTGCCCGTACCCATGACCGCCCCGGCGTCGTCGACCGCGACGACGGTGCGGTGGGGCGCGTTCTGCATCCACAGGTCACGGCCCAGCGTCTCGGTCACGTCGACCGGATAGGTGAAGGTCTCACCGTCGGCGACGATCCGCTGGAAGAAGGGCCAGATGGCGGGCCAGTCCTCGGCGGTGGCTTCTCTGATCAACATGGGCACAGGATGCCCTCGCACACTCCCCCGCCACCAGTGTTTTTCGCCCCTGGCGTGACACCACGACAGACCGTGCCGCGTCGCGGCCCGGTTTCACGGAGGTGCGCGCCCGGCCGGGTACTCTCCGGGAAATCGGGTAGCCGAGGACCGGCGGCATCGCCGCCCACCCGGTCGTACCACCCGGCGGATTTCAGCAGACAAAAGGCGGAAGCTCATGTTCGAGGCCGAAGACATCCGGGAGTGGCGGGGCCATGATGTGGTCGACTCCGAGAAGAAGAAGATCGGCTCGCTGGAGGCGGTGTACGTCGACACGGCGACCGACACTCCGTCGTTCGCGACCGTCACCATCGGTCTGCCCACCCAACGGCGGCTGATCTTCGTCCCGCTGGCCGACGCCACGGTGGGTCCCGGATATCTGAAGGTCGTCTGGGACAAGAAGCTCGCCAAGGAGGCCCCGTCGATCGACCTCGACGGCGAGTTGCTCGCGACGGACGAGCCTGCGGTCTTCGCGCACTACGGACTGCCCTACGCGACGGGCGCCAACGGCGAACGGCGCCTCGGCCGCCGCTGACCCGGAGCAGGTCCTAGAGGCCGAACGGACTGAACGAGCCGAACGCACCGAACGGGCCGAACGCACCGAACGGGCGGGCTCCGGACAGGACCGGCAGCCCGCACACCGTGCGCCGCACACGTTCCGCCGTTCACCGAGAACGCCCCGCGAACCGCGCGCCAACTGCCCTTTTCGTCCCATATCCCGACTTACCATGACGTCCACGGTGCAATCAGGTGGAATCCGGCCCGGCGCTGGATGTCGGCGCGGGAGGTCCGTTTGGGCTCGGTCACTGTCTTCCTCGTGCTCGTGGTCATCACGGCACTGGCTTTCGACTTCACCAACGGATTCCACGACACGGCCAACGCGATGGCGACGTCCATCGCCACGGGCGCGCTGTCACCACGGCTCGCCGTAGCGATCGCCGGTGCGCTGAACCTGGCCGGGGCCTTCCTCTCCGTGCGGGTGGCGGAGACCATTTCCGGCGGCATCGTCGACGACAGCAGGATCACTCTGTCGATGATCTTCGCGGGTCTCATCGGCGCGATCCTGTGGAATGTGGCCACATGGTTCCTGGGGCTGCCGTCGAGTTCCACGCACGCGCTTCTGGGCGGCCTGATCGGGGCGGTCTGGGCGGGCGCCGGGGGCTCCGCCCTCCGGGTCGGCGAGATCATGGGGAAGGTCGTGGTACCCGCGGTCGTCTCCCCCGTCATCGCCTGCGTGGTGGCGCTGTCGGCCGTCCGGGTCGCCTACGCCCTCGCCCGGGGAGCGAGCAGGACCGGCCTCGGGCGGGGGTTCCGCGTGGGGCAGATCGGGTCGGCGTCCCTGGTGGCGCTGGCCCACGGCACCAACGACGCGCAGAAGACCATGGGGGTCATCACTCTGGCGCTCATCTCCGCCGGAATCCTCGGCCACGGGGCCGGGCCGCCCTGGTGGGTGGTCCTCTGCGCGGGCGCCGCGATCTCCCTGGGCACCTACGCCGGCGGCTGGCGGATCATCCGGACCGTGGGCCGCGGGCTGACCGATATCGAAGCCCCTCAGGGCTTCGCCGCCGAGGCCGGTTCCGCGTCGGTGATCCTCGTCTCGTCGCACCTGGGCTTTCCCCTGTCCACCACGCAGGTGTGCACCGGCAGCATCCTCGGCGGGGGGCTCGGACGCGGGCGGGCACGGGTGCGGTGGAACGTCGCAGGACGCATCGCCCTGTCGTGGACCCTGACCCTGCCTGCGGCGGCGGTGCTGGGCGGGATCGCGGCGTGGACCATCGAATGCGGGGACTGGGGAGTGGCCCTGGTGGTGATCGTCACGCTGACGACCACCACGTGCCTCCGGGCGCTGTCGCGCCGCCGTCCCGTCACCCCGGACAACGTCAACGAGCCGTCTCCCCGGATCGACGGCCACGGCGAGGAGAAGATCGCGTGATCAGGAGGAGGGAGCGGTGAGCCGCTCCGTACCTCCCCCGAACGGCGGGAAGGTCGTCCGGGTCGCGAGGCGCCAACGGCTGTCCTCCACGCGGAAAGTGACCTGGTCATGGCCGACATAGGCCGACATAGGCCGGCTACCGGGTCGGCACCGTGCCGACCCGGTAGCCGTGCACCCGGTACGTCGCGAAGTACGTGGTGGCCGAGGCGGTCGTCGGGGGATCCACGGTGCCCAGGATGTTCGTGCACATCCGACGCGACAGTCAGAGAGGTACGACGCCGCGTGGGACGCCGCGTTCCGAGGGGGGCGGTTTCGCCGGTGCCCCGTCCCGTACGACCGCCGACGACAGGAGCCTGTCCGTACGGAACTGACAGGGCCCGCCCGACCCGGTCGACGGACCGCGGCGCCCGCGGCGGCACGCCCATCCGGGGGCCCGTCCCGGGACGCGGGGTCCCCGTGGGGTAGTAGACGAGACATGACCCGAAAGCGTTTCGGTACGCCGGGGAGCGGGCGCCGGTCGCGGAGCCTGTTCCACGAGGCCGTGGTCGCGCCCGCCGTACTCACCTGGAACCGCGGGCGCGACATGGAGCTGATGCACCGGGCCATGAGCTTCGCCGCGCTCGGCTTTCTGACGCTGGTGCCCCTGCTGATCCTGGTCGCGGCGGCGGACCCGGCGAGCGGCCACGGCTTCGCCCGCTGGCTGGGGCAGGGGCTGGGGGTCTCGGCGGCGTCGCAGGGCGAGATCCAGCAGCTGTTCGGCAGACCGGGGCAGGCGCTGCAGCGCACCACGGCGCTCGGGCTCGCCGCGCTCGCCGCGTTCGGTCTGACGTTCGGGGGCGCGGTGCAGACGGGGTACGAGCGGGTCTGGGAGCTGCCGACGGCCCGCTGGCACACCATGTGGCGCCATGTGCTGTGGCTCGCGGTCCTCGTCGTCTTCCTGCTCGTCTTCGTGAACACGCCAGTCACCTCCGACTCGGCGTTCACGCTGGTGCTCGCCACGATCGGCGACCTGGTCGGCACGTTCCTCTTCTTCTGGTGGTCCCAGCACGTCCTGCTCGCGGGCCGGGTCCGCTGGCGGGCCCTGCTGCCGGGCGCCGTGGCGATCGCGCTGGGCCTGCTCGGGCTGCGGTTCTTCTCCCGGGTCGTCTTCTCCCCGCTGATCGCCTCGAACGCCGTCACGTACGGGCCGTTCGGGACGGTGCTGGTGCTCCAGTCCTGGCTCGTCGGGGTGGGCTTCGTCGTGTACGGCGGCGCGCTCGTCGGGCGCCTCTACCACGATCACCGCACCCGGCTGCGGCTCGGGCGGCGGCCCCCGGAGGAGGCGGGGCCCGGTCCGGCCGGTGGCGCCGGGGGCCGCTGAGCGACGGCCCTTGAGGCACGTGGCTTCCCGCGCGGGACGTACGCGGGTACGGTGATCGCTTCCGCGCGAGCCGCCGCCGTCTCCGCAGCCCCGTGGCCCCTCGCACCCGATGGAGACCGTCCCCGATGTCGTCGCTCGCCGCCTCCTCCGTGTCCCTGCCCGTGCCGCGCCGGGCCTGGTCGACCGATCTGCCGGTCCTGCTGGTCGCGGTGGTCTGGGGCGCCAGCTATCTGACCGCGAAGGGCATCACCACGGGGCATACGGTGCTCGCCGTGCTGGTGCTGCGCTTCGCGGTGGTGCTGCCGGTACTGGTGGTGGCCGGGTGGCGTGGGCTGCGGACGCTGAGCGCGGCGCAGTGGCGCGGTGCCGGGGCGCTCGGGCTGGTGCTGAGCGGGATCTTCCTGCTGGAGACGTACGGCGTCGTGCACACGTCGGCGACCAACGCCGGGCTGATCATCAGCCTGACCATGATCTTCACGCCACTCGCGGAGGCCGCCGTCACCCGGACCAGGCCGCCCGCCTCGTTCGTCGCGGCGGCCGGTCTGTCGGTCGCGGGGGTGGTCCTGCTGACACAGAGCGGCGGGTTCACCGCGCCCTCGACGGGTGATCTGCTGATGCTGCTGGCCGCGCTGGCCCGTACCGCGCATGTGCTGGTGATGTCGCGGAGCCGGGCGGTGCGGGGCGCGGACTCGCTGTCGCTGACCACCGTTCAGCTCGGCGGCGCCGTCGCGGTGTTCGCCGTACTGGCCGCGCTGCCCGGCGGCGGCCCGGCGCCGTGGACGGTGGCCGCCGGGTTCGGGGTGCGGGAGTGGGCGGCGCTGCTCTTCCTGACGGTCTTCTGCACGCTGGTCGCGTTCGCCGTCCAGATGTGGGCGGTCCGCCGCACCTCGCCGTCCCGGGTCAGCCTGCTGCTCGGTACGGAACCGCTGTGGGCGGCGGCGGTCGGGATCGCCATCGGCGGCGAGCGGCTGGGCGCGGCCGGGCTGCTCGGCGGCGCCCTCGTCCTGGCGGGCACGTCGTGGGGCCGGCGCGCCGCCGACCGCTGAAAAGGCCGGAGCCGTACAGGTGGGCGCGGACTCGCTCGTCCAGGCACACCGGCACGTCCCCGGCCCGGTGGTCGGCGTCGGATCAGAGGTCGAACTCGGTCGGCGGAATGCCGACCGCGAAGCACGCCTCGCGCACCACCGCGCGCTCGCTCGCGTCGAAGTCGCCGTCCGCGCCTCCGATGACGATGCCGATCTGGATGACCGCGCGCGCCTCGGTGGGCTTCTTCGCGACCTTGCCGATGGTCTGGAGCACGGCGACCTTGCCGAAGTCGAAGTCGGCCGTCAGCTTCTGGCAGTAGTCGTTGAAGCGCGTCTGGAGATCTTCCGCGGGGAAGTTCTGGAGCACATCGTTGGTCATGATCAGTGCGGCGACACGCTGCCGCTCCGACGCGTCGATGGACCCGTCGGCGGCGGCGACCAGTGCGCACATGGCCATGCTCGCGTCCCGGAACGCGCCGCTCTTGAGGTCGTTCTTCTTCGCGTTCAGCTGCGTCTGCATCGACGAGGCCGAATCCTTGATGCGGTCCCACAGGGCCACGTGAAGTCTCCTGAATCTGGTGGGTCACCGGCCGCGACGGGCCGGTGGGTCGGTAACGACCTGTGCGCGACAGGGAGTGGATCAGAGGTGCGGGGTCACCGAGGGCATCAGATCCTGGAACGTACGGCCCTCGGCGGGCACGCCGATGGCCGTCATCTGCCAGCCGCCGCCGTCGCCGCGGAAGACCTTGGCCATGATCTGGGCGGTGTAGGCGCCGCCGCCGGTCAGGGTGTGCCGGGCCAGTTCCTCGCCGGTGGTCTCGTCGACCAGCCGGCAGAAGGCGTTCTCGATGTCCTCGAAGGTCTGGCCGGTGAACGAGTTCACCGTGAAGACGATCTGGTCGACGCGGGCGGGCACCCGGGTGAGGTCCACCACGATCGACTCGTCGTCGGCGCCCTCACCGGCGCCGCCGACCCGGTTGTCCCCGGTGTGCTGGACGGAACCGTCGTCGCTGTTCAGATGCTGGAAGAAGACGACGTCCACGGCCTCTTTGCCCGCGAAGAGCAGCGCCGAGGCGTCGAGGTCGATCTCCGCCGGTGCGGTGAGCCGGGCGAAGAACCCCTTGCGCACGGCCTGCTTCCAGCCCAGTCCCATCCGGACGACGGTGAGTTCACCCCCGCCGGTCTTGGTCAGGCTGATCCGCTGGCCCTTGGCAAGATTGACGCTCATCGTTCGCTCCTGGAGATGGTGACGGATCTCAGACGTTCACACCGTAGTCGGACGCGATCCCGGCGAGTCCGGACGCGTAACCCTGGCCGATGGCGCGGAACTTCCACTCCGCCCCGTTGCGGTACAGCTCGCCGAAGACCATCGCGGTCTCGGTGGAGGCGTCCTCGCTGAGGTCGTAACGGGCCAGCTCGGCGCCGCCCGACTGGTTGACCACCCGGATATAGGCGTTGCGGACCTGGCCGAAGCTCTGGCCGCGCGACTCCGCGTCGTGGATCGACACCGGGAAGACGATCTTGGAGATCTCGGCGGGGACGGCGGACAGGTCGACCTTGACGGTCTCGTCGTCGCCGTCGCCCTCGCCGGTCAGGTTGTCGCCGGTGTGCTCGACCGAACCGTCCGGGCTGCGGAGGTTGTTGTAGAAGACGAAGTGCTGGTCCGAGGCGACCTTGCCGGAGCCGTCGCACAGCAGGGCGCTGGCATCCAGGTCGTGGTCGGCCCCGGTGGTGGTCCGCACGTCCCAGCCGAGAGCCACCAGCACGGCGGTCAGGCCGGGGGCCTCCTTGCTCAGCGAGACGTTGCCGCCCTTGGCGAGGCTCACACCCATGTTGTTTCCTTCCGTCCGTCCCAGAACCGGGCACGCCGGACGCCCCGACGCGCCTCGTGCCGTGATGACACGATCTCAAATCTACAACACTGTAGAAATTGGCCGTCGTGAAGGTGCGCGGGAAAGGCTGGTTACGATGCCCCGGCGCCAGGGCGGCTGGGGCGGCAGCGTGGGAGGAGGCCACTTCGTGGTCGGGAACAGAGACGACAGGGACCGGACGTCCCCTGCCCGCAGACGCGGCCAGGGGCAGCTGGAGGCCCAGGTGCTGGCGGTTCTGGGGTCGGCGACCACACCCGTGGCCGCGACCTGGGTGCAGGAGCGGCTGGACGGGGAACTGGCGTACACCACCGTCATCACCATCCTCACGCGTCTCCTCGGCAAGCAGGCCGTGACCCGCAGCCGCTCGGGCCGCTCCTTCCTGTGGACGCCGGTCGCCGACGAGGCCGGGCTGACCGCGCTGCGGATGCGTCGGCTGCTCGACGAGCGGGACGACCGGGACGCGGTGCTCTCCAGCTTCGTGTCGGCGCTCTCCCCCCACGACGAGCAGGTGCTGCGCTCCCTGCTCCGGGAGGCCGACGCGGGCGCGGGCTCCGGCCGGCACGCGGGCGCGCGCGCCGGGTGTACGGCGGCGAACGAAGCGGAGGGTTGACCCATGGGCGTCTTCGTCTTCCTGCCGCTGGTCCTGCCGCTCACCGCGCTGCCCATCGCCCGGCTCGCCGAGCAGCATCTCCATCCGCGCAGCGCCGCGCTGCTGCTGACCTCCGTCACCGTCGTGCTGGCGGCGTGCAGCACGTTCTGCCTCGGTCTGCTCATGGTCGTCGGCACCGCCCAGCTGCCGGGCAATCCGCTGCCGGACAGCTGGTCCGACCCGGAGGTGCGGGGCGCGGTGCCGTACGACGAGGTGGCCGGGAAGACCGCCATCGTGGCGCTGACCGTCGTGGTCGTGGCGTGCGCGCTCACCGTACGGCGGCACATCCGCTTCCGCTCCCGCGCCCACGGCGCGCTGGCCGGGCTGCCGCCCGACGAGCCGGCGGTCCTGGACGACGAGCTGCCGTACGCGTACGCGCTGCCCGGCTCCCCTGGCCGCGTCGTGGTCTCGACCGGCATGCTGTCCTGCCTGAACGAGGGGGAACGCGAGGCGCTGCTCGCCCACGAGCGGGCCCATCTGACGGGCCGCCATCACCGGCTGCTGCTCGCGGTCCGGCTGGCCGGATGCGCGAATCCGTTTCTGCGCCCGCTGCGGGCGGCGGTGACGTTCTCCACCGAGCGCTGGGCCGACGAGGCGGCGGCGCAGGCCACCGGCGACCGGCGGACCACGGCGCGCGCGGTGGGCAAGGCCGCCCTGTTCTCCGGCCCCGGCGCGCCTCCGGGGCTGGCCTCGTTCGCCGCGGCGGGGCCGGTGCCGCGCCGGGTGGCCGCGCTGCTGGGGCCGGTGCCGCCGCGCAGGAGCTGGCCGCCCGCGCTGACCCGGGCCGGGATCGCCGCGTACTTCGCCGCCGCCGGCACGGCGGCGTCCACGGTGTCCGCGCTGAACGCGGCCTCCGCGCTGTTCCTGGTGCTCGAAGCGGCGGCGGCGCCGCTGTGACCACCCGGGGGAGGGAACCGCGCCGCACATCGCCTTCTACAGGGCTGTAGAGCCAGTAGAGTGCACGCGTCGCACACGGCGATGACCGGCATGTCCGACGCGCGGACCGGCCGGAACGGGGCACGGAGGATCAGCGTGGGCGGGCAATCCAAGGGGCGGGACCGCGGTGCCGGTACGGGGCACGGCGCGCGGCGGGCGGCGCCCCGTACCGGCAGGACCAGGCTGACCCGGCGCGGGCGAATAGCGGCCTGGTCGGGCGGCGCGCTGGCGGTGCTGCTCCTCGGCGCGACCGGCGCCGGCGGCTGGGTGTACCAGAGCCTGGACGGAAACATCCACGCGGCGGACATCGACGACAGGGTCGGCGGCGGCCGTCCCGTCAATCTGAGTCCGGGGTCCAAGAACATCCTCGTCGTCGGCTCCGACTCGCGCGACGGCGACAACGGCGCGTACGGCAAGGGTCTGACCACCATGCAGTCGGACACCCTGATGGTCATGCACCTGGCAGCCGACCGGAAGTGGGCCACGGTGGTCTCGCTCCCCCGCGACTCGTGGGTCACCATCCCGTCCTGCGACCGGGGCGACGGCAGCAGGTCGGATCCGCACCACTTCAAGATCAACGAGGCATTCGCGATCGGCGGCACCGGCGGGGAGGTGGCGGACGCCGCCGCGTGCACCATCCGGACGGTGGAGCGCAACACCGGGCTGCGCGTCGACCACTTCATGTCCGTCGACTTCCAGGGCTTCAAGGGCATGGTCAACGCGCTGGACGGCATCGAGGTCTGCCCCCGGACCCCGATCCACGACCAGAAGGCCCGGCTCGACCTGGCGGCGGGCTGCCAGACCGTCAGGGACGAGAAGGCGCTCGGCTACGTGCGTACCCGCTACAGCATTGGGGACGGCTCGGACCTGGGGCGCATCGGCCGCCAGCAGGAGTTCATGGAGGCGCTGGCCGCCAAGGCGCAGCAGAAGCTGACCAGCCCCCACGCGCTCTACGGCTTCCTCGACTCGGCGACCAAGTCGCTCACCACGGACAAGGAGCTGGCCGGGATCAAGCCGCTGACCGGTCTCGCCAACGAGATCAAGGACATCCCGGGCGACCGGCTGACGTTCCTGACGGTCCCGAACTACGCGCGCCAGGCCGACGTGCCGACGGACCGGGCCAACGTCGTGTGGCAGTACCCGCAGGCCGCGGCGTTGTTCGCGTCGCTCGGCAAGGACCGGGAGGTCGACAAGGAGGAGCTGGAGGCGGACGCCGGGGACCCGGTCTACGCGCACACCGTACGGGTGCGCGTGCTGAACGGGACCGGGGTGCCGGGGCGGGCGGCGGCGGTCGCGCGGGAGCTGCGGTCGGCCGGTTTCACGGTGACGGAGATCGGCAACGCGCCCGGGAGCGCGGAGCGGACCACGGTCGGCTATCCGCGGGACCAGGCGGAACCGGCGCGGGTGCTGGCCACCCGGGTGCCGGACAGCACGGCGCGGCAGGACGGGACCGCCGCGCCCGGTGTGGTCACCCTGACCGTGGGCAGGGACTTCGACGGGGTGCGCTGAGCCGGTCGGGGTGCGCTGAGCCCGTCGGGGTGCGCTGAGCCCGTCGGGGTGCGCTGAGCCCGTCGGGGCCCGGTGTGCGCCGGGCCCCGACACGGTGCGCCGGGGGGACACCCGCCACCACGTTGCACTGTTTTGCTATTCCTTTACTATTGATCCACGGGGTGCCCGCCCCGTCCAGAACGTCTGATCCGAGAAGGAGCTGCGGTCCCGCAATGGGTGAGCCTCCCAGTACGAGCCGTGCCATTCCCGTCCCGTCGAGTCCAGGGCCGGAGGTGGCACGGTGACCGAAGTGCTTCTGTTGCTGCTCGCCCTCGCGCTCACCCTCGCCTGTGCGGTGTTCGTCGCGGCCGAGTTCTCCCTGACCACCGTCGAGCGCGGCGAGCTGGAACGGGCCGCCGAGGCCGGTGAGCGCGGCGCCGCCGGTGCGCTGGAGGCGGCCAAGCGGCTGACCTTCCAGCTCTCCGGCGCCCAGCTGGGCATCACCGTGACCTCGCTGGTCATCGGCATGCTCGCCGAGCCGTCCCTCGCCGTGCTGCTGCGCGGCCCGCTGGAGGCCGTGGGGCTGCCCGGCGGCGTGGTCTCCACGGTGGCCACCCTGCTCGGCGTCGCGCTGTCGACCGTGGTGCTGATGGTGGTCGGCGAGCTGGTCCCCAAGAACTGGGCGATCTCCAGCCCGCTCGCCGTCGCCAAGGTCGTGGCGGGGCCGCAGCGCGGCTTCACCGCCGCCTTCGGCCCGCTGATCCGCCACCTCAACAACACCGCGAACCGTCTCGTACGGCGCATGGGCCTGGAGCCGGCCGAGGAGCTGGCCTCCGCCCGTACCCCCGAGGAGCTGGTCGCCCTGGCGCGCCACTCCGCGCGGGAGGGCGCCATAGAGCCGGACTCCGCCGAGCTGTTCGTCCGGACCCTGCATCTGGCCGAGCTGACCGCGGAGAACGTGATGACGCCCCGGGTCGACGTCCGGGCGCTGGAGGCCCACGCGACGGCGGCCGACGCGGCGCTGCTCTCGCTGGCCACCGGCCTGTCCCGGTTCCCCGTCTACCGGGACAGCCTGGACGAGGTCATCGGCACGGTCCACATCCGCGACGTGCTGGCCCTGGAGGAGTCCGCTCGCACGCACACGCGGGTCACCGAGCTGACCACCAGCCCGCTGCTGGTGCCCGACTCGCTGCCGGTGGACCGGCTGCTGCGCCGACTGCGGGAGTCGCGGACGATGGCCGTGGTGATCGACGAGTACGGCGGCACCGCGGGCGTCGCCACCGTGGAGGACATCGTCGAGGAGGTCGTCGGCGAGGTGCGCGACGAGCACGACCCGGACGAGATCCCGGGGCTGGCCGTCGGCGCCCCCTCCCCCGAGGGCCAGGGCGTCTGGGAGGCGGACGGTTCCCTCCGTCTCGACCAGCTGCGGGAGATCGGCTTCGACGCGCCGGAGGGCCCGTACGAGACGCTCGCGGGGCTGCTCGCGACCCGGCTGGAGCGGCTGCCCGTGCCGGACGACACCCTGGAGGTCGACGGCTGGCACTTTGCCGTGCTGCGCGTCGACCACCATCGCGCCGACCGGGTCGCCGTCACCGCGCCCGCCGAGGCCACGCAGCTTCCGGAGGATGCCCGATGACCGCCCTTCAGCTCGCCATCGGCGTGCTCACCCTGTTCACCAACGCGTTCTTCGTCGGTGCCGAGTTCGCCCTGATCTCGGTACGGCGCAGCCAGATCGAGCCGCTGGCGCTCAAGGGCAGCCGGCGGGCGGCCAGCACCCTGTGGGGGCTGCGGCACCTCTCGGCGGCCATGGCCACCGCGCAGCTCGGCATCACCATCTCCTCGCTGGTGCTGGGCGCCGTCGCCGAGCCGGCCATCGCCCATCTGCTGGAGCCGCCCTTCGAGGCGGTCGGGGTGCCCTCGCCGCTGATCCATCCGATCGCGTTCGTGATCGCGCTGACCCTGGCGACCTATCTGCACATGCTGATCGGTGAGATGGTCCCGAAGAACATCGCGCTGGCCGCGCCCGCCCCCACGGCGCTGGCGCTCGGTCCCGCGCTGGTGGCGCTGACCCGGACCCTGCGTCCGGTGATCTTCGGGATCAACGCGTTCGCCAACTCGATCCTGCGGCTGCTGAAGGTCGAGCCGAAGGACGAGGTCGCCTCGGTGTTCACCGACGACGAGCTGGTCCGGCTGGTCGCGGACTCCAGCGAGGCGGGGCTGCTGGACCCGGCGGACGGGGAGCGGCTGCGCGACGCCCTGGAGCTGGGCACCCGCCCGGCGGGCGAGGTGATGGTCCCGCTGGGCCGGACGATCACCGTCGACCACCGGACCACCCCGCAGCAGCTGGAGCGCGCCGCCGCCTCCTCCGGGTTCTCCCGGCTGCCGGTCACCGGGCCTGACGACACGATCCTCGGCTATCTGCACATCAAGGACGCCCTCGGCGTCACGGAGCGGACGCGGCCCTTCCCGCGCTCCGCGCTGCACACGGTGATCAGGGTCGAGATCGACACCCCGCTCGACGACACGATGACGGCCATGCGTGCCGCCGGTACGCACCTGGCCGCCGTCACCGGTGACAAGGGGACGGTCATCGGCTTCGTGACCATGGAGGACGTGCTGGAGGAGCTGGTCGGTCCCGCGACCGGATCACCCGCCACCGCCTGACGGGCGGCGCGCGCGTCCACCGGAGGGCGACCGGTGCCCCGTCCCCGGCACCGGTCGCTCCCGCCGCCCGGCACCTCCGTATCTTGGTGCGCACACGTTCCGCGTGCGCCCGCACGTCCGCAAGAAACAGGTTCAGCCCATGTCCAACGGGACGAGTCGATTACGGCCCCTCGTGCTCGCCGCTCGCAGCCGCCGTGTCGTGGAATCCGACGGCTTCCAGATCGTGGTGTTCTGTCTGATCGTCGGCAACGCCGCTCTGCTGGGCGTCGAGACGTACACCGGCGCCGTCCATCAGTGGCGCGACGAGCTGAAGACCGCAGAACACCTGTTCCTCGCCGCCTTCGCCGGGGAGATCCTGCTGCGCGCCGCCGCCTGCGCGGACCGCCCCAGGGACTTCTTCCGCGATCCGTGGAACGTGTTCGACCTGGTGGTCGTCCTGCTGGCGCTCGCGCCGTTCGCCCGCGACAACGCCACCGCGCTGCGGCTGCTGCGGCTGGCCCGGGTGCTGCGCGCGGCCCGGTTCCTGCCGCAGCTGCGCATCGTGATCGTGGCGGTCGGCAAGAGCCTTCCCGGCACGGTGAGTTTCGTCCTGGTCGGCGCGCTGCTGCTGTACGTGTACGCCATGGTCGGCTGGGTCTTCTTCGCCCGCTCGGATCCCGAGCACTACGGCTCCCTGGGGCGCGCCGCGCTCACGCTCTTCCTGCTGATCACCCTGGACGGTCTGGGCGACGCGGTGCGCGGGGGCCTTGAGGTGTCCCGGTGGACGATCCTCTACTTCGCCTCGTTCGTCCTGCTGGGCTCGTTCATTCTCGTCAATCTGCTGATCGGGGTGGTGATCAACTCCCTCGACGAGGCACGGGAGCTGGAACACGAGCGGGCCGCGGACGTGCCGGTCGCACCGGCCGGTCCGGGCGAGCCCGCTCCGCTCCTCCTGGCCCGGATAGCCGCCGCGCGGCGCGCGCTGGACGAGATCGAGGCGGGGCTGCGCACCCGTCGGGACGGCGGGGTGCTGGACGACGTGGTCCGCGTCCCCGACCGGGACGACGTGGTGGCGCGCCCCTGACACCGGGGCCGGTCGGGGTCAGGGCTTGCGGGCCACGCCCGCGTAGCAGGCCGCCTCCTTGTCGGTGACGCGCTCGCTCGACTCCTCGGGATCGGGCAGCCATTGGTGCGACGGTGTGATGCCGGGGCCGAGGAGCCGCCACCCGGCGAAGAAGCGGGCGATCTCCGCACGGGTGCGTGCCTGGCCGGGGGTGCCGGCGGCCCGGTACGCGGTGGTGAGGCGCGCCATGCCCGCCGGGTCGAACTCGGTGGTGGCATGGGCTATCGCGAGGGTGGAGCCGGAGGGCAGCGCGGCCTTGAGGCGTTCGACCACGGCGTACGCGTCGTGCTCGTCGGTGACGAAGTGCAGCAGCGCGTTGAGGCTCAGGGCGACCGGCCGGGTGAAGTCGAGCGTCTCGCGCAACCCCGGTGCCGCCAGCAGGACTTCGGGCTCGGTGACGTCCCCGTGGACGTAGGCGGTGCGTCCTTCGGGGGCGCTGCGCAGCAGCGCGCGGGCGTGGGCGAGCACGATGGGGTCGTTGTCGGTGTAGACGACGCGGGCTTCTGGGGCCTCGCGCTGGGCGACCTCGTGCAGGTTGGGCGAGGTGGGGATGCCCGTCCCGATGTCGAGGAACTGCCGCATGCCCTCCCGGGCCAGGAAGCGCACGGAGCGGTGCATGAAGCGCCGGTTGACCCGCGCGGTGGCCAGGATGGAGGGGAAGGCCGCCATGGCGCGCGTCGCTGCCTCGCGGTCGGCCGGGAAGTTGGTCGTGCCGCCGAGGTAGTAGTCGTACATGCGGGCCGAATGCGCCCGGTCCAGCTCCAGGTCCACCATGCCGCCGTCGCCCACGCCTGCCCCCGTCCCGTCCCCGGATCCGTGTCCGTGTCCGTATCCGTCCGCGCCCGTGTGCGCGTATGGCCCGCACGCGGCCTCGGGGTAACTGCCCAGCCGCGTATACGGACAACCGTACGAGGTACACCAACCCTCTTTACAGAAGCGGCCGATGGGGAGTGAGGTGGAGAGGGAAGCGGAACATACCTTCCTGACCCTAGGGTAATCGCATGATCACTATCGGCGAAACATTCCGGGCGCGCCGAGCGCATCGGCGGCGCGCATCCGGTTGGCTGACCGGGGGGAGACACCCTCCCGCACCGACGCCCTCCGCCGTGGAGCGGTGTGGTGCCCAGTGAACGGGGCCTCTGTGCACGTCGATCCGACCATCGTGGCCGGAAGCGGCTCGTGAGGGCGCGCGCCGACCGGGGCGTCCCGGGCACGGACACGCTCGGTGTCCCGCTCTCTCCCGGCGAACCACCCGAGCGGCGGCTGGCGTTGACCTTCGACGCGTTCGACGCCCACCACCACCGGCTGTGGCTGCGCTACGCCCACACCCAGGTCGGCGGCCGGGCCGCCGCCGAGTCCGTGGTGGACTCGGCCTGTGCCCGGCTGCTGGCACACTGGCCCCATGTCCTGCTCCAGGAATCGGTGGCGCGGTACGCGTGGGCCGTCCTCAAGGAGGAGGTGGCCCACTGGCTGGAGGCGCGCGGCCTGCGGCCCGCGCTGGTCGACACCGCCGCCTTCCACGCCGCGATCCGCAAGCTCCTGCGGTACGAGAGCCCTGACCGGTTCGCCGTGCTCCAGGACGAGATCGCGCTCTACTCGGCCATCTCCCGGCTCCCCGAGCGGCAGTACGACGTGATCGTGCTGCGCCATGTCCTGCGGATCCCGGACGAGGTCGTCGCCGAGTACCTGGGGGTGGAACTGGCCACCGTCCACTCCCACGTACGGCACGCGCGGCGCCGACTGGCCAAGGATCTCGGCTTACCGGCGCCCGTGACGGAGACGGAGACGGAAGCGGCAGACGACACGGAAGCGGGAGGGTAGCCACCGTGCACCCCGCGAACGACACCGGCCCCGGCGCCCCGAGGACACCCGGCGCCGCCGTCGACCTGCTGCTGGAGGACGCGGAAGTCCTCGAAGACGCCTACGCCGACTACGGCGTGTACGACGCGGCGGCCACCCGCGCACGGCTGACTGCACGGCGCACGGACGACACGTCCGGCACGCGGCCCGCGGGTCCGGCGGCGCCTCCCGCGCGTTTTCCCTCCGCCCATGAGCAGGCCGCGCACGATCTGGGGCTCGCCGTCTCCCTCGTCCTCAACGCGCCCGAGGCTGCCGCCGCGCTGACCCGGCTGGTGGAGCACGACCGTATCGACCCGCAGGGCGCCGTCGTCTTCGCCGCGCTCCTGCATCTGACCGGGCACCGGGACGCGGCGCAGTTCTGGTGGCAGTTCGCGGCCGGGGGCGGCAACCGGACGGCCGCCTTCTGTCTGTTCCTCGCGCACCGGCAGCGAGCCGAGTTCCGGGACGCCGCCCACTGGCGCGACCAGTCCCGGCGGCTGCCGGGATCCGGCCGCACCGTCTCACCGGCCGTGCTCTGCGCGCTGCTGCCGGAGACGGTCGGGCACGACCTGCTGAGCCAGTGTCACGAGGGCCGCAGGCCCACCCTGCCCGCCTCGCTGGAGGCGGTGATCAACCGGCTGCGGGTGGACGGCGCCGACGAGGACTTCGGCGAGGTTCCCCGGCCGGACCCCGCGCTGCCGCGCGAGCTGTCCGCCGGACCCGCGGCCGGACCCGCGGGGCGGCGCGCGGGCGACTCCTAGACGCTCGGGGCCGTGCCGCAGGCGGCTCGGGGGCCGTCCCTCTTACGCCCGTGCCGGATGGTGCGCGGGAGCGATGTGCGGGTTGATGGAGGCAGGCGTGCGCCCTCGGGGCGCGCGCCGACCCGATCGGCGCGGGGCCCGCCCGACCCGCGTGCAGCTCTGCCGAGGGGACGTGTTCCCGATGCACCGCCAGATGGACCACGGCCACGGCCACCGGCGCCCGGGATATCCGATGGCCGCGGCGGTCTTCGCCGTCGGCATGGCCGGTACGACCCTGCCCACCCCGCTCTACGGGCTCTACCGCGCGCAACTCGGCTTCTCCGAGCTGATGGTGACGATCGTGTTCGCCGTCTACGCCCTGGGCGTGATCGCGACGCTGCTGCTGGTGGGCAACGTCTCCGACGAGGTGGGCCGACGGCCGGTGCTGCTGTGCGCGCTCGGTCTTTCGGCGGCCAGCGCGCTGTGCTTCGTGTTCGAGGGCGGGCTCCCTGCGCTGTTCGCGGGCCGGCTGCTGTCGGGCTTCGCCGCCGGGCTGCTGAGCGGCGCCGCGACCGTCACCGTCATGGAGCTGGCACCGCCGGGCCGCGAGGCGCGCGCGGGGCTCGCGGCCACCGCGGCGAACATGGGCGGTCTGGGGTGCGGCCCGCTGCTGGCCGGGGTACTGGCGCAGTACGCGCCCTGGCCGCTGCGGCTGCCGTTCCTGGTGCATCTGGCGCTGGTGGCGGCGGCAGGCGTAGTGACCTGGTTCCTGCCGGAGACCGTCGCGGTGACGAAGCGGGCCCGGCCTGGGTGGGGTACGCCGCGCCCGCGGGGGCTGACGGTGCCGCCGCGGGTGCGCGGGGTGTTCGTGCCGTCGGCCCTCGCCGCGTTCGCCGGGTTCGCGCTGCTGGGGCTGTTCACGGCGGTGGCGCCGTCCTTCATGGCCCAGACGCTGGGGGTGCGCGATCTCGCGGTCTCGGGCGCGGTCGTCTTCTCCGTCTTCCTGGCCTCCACGGTCGGCCAGTCGCTCCTGGGCCGCGTGGGCGTACGCGCGGCGCTGCCGGGCGGCTGTTTCGTCCTGGTCGCCGGGCTGGCGCTGGTGGGCGCCTCGCTGGCCGTACGGTCGCTGCCGCTGCTCGTGGCGGGCGCGCTGTGCGGCGGACTCGGCCAGGGGCTCGCCTTCCGCGCCGGTATGACGGCCGTCAGCGGCGCGGCGCCGCCCGAGCACCGGGGCGGCACGGTCTCCGCGTTCTTCGTCGTCGCCTATCTGGGCATCTCGCTGCCGGTCGTCGGCGTCGGGGCGCTGACCCTGTGGCTGGGGCTGCGGGGCGCGGGGATGGTCTTCACCGTCGTGGTGCTGGTGCTGGCGGCGGGGGTGGGGCTGTATCTGCTGCGTCGGCCCCCGGCGCCGCGCTGACCGCGGCGCCCGGCCGGGAGGCGGGCGCCGCCCGCGCCGTTCAGGGCCGTCCGGCGGGCGGGATCCGCTCGTCCGGCTCCACCGGGCCGGGCGGGGTGCCGTCCCCGAACGGCCGGCCGCCCAGCCGCTCGCGGTGGTGCGCGGTGAGCCATCCGGCCGGATCGGGGCCCAGCGGTACGACGCCGGTCGGGTTGATGCCGGTGTGGACCTGGTAGTAGTGGCGCTTGATGTGGTCGAAGTCCACCGTGTCGCCGAAGCCGGGTGTCTGGTAGAGGTCCCTGGCGTACGCCCAGAGCACCGGGTTCTCCGTCAGCTTGTCGCGGTTGCACTTGAAGTGTCCGTGGTAGACGGCGTCGAAGCGCACCAGCGTGGTGAACAGCCTGATGTCCGCCTCCGTGAGGGTGTCGCCCACCAGGTAACGGCGGTCCGCCAGCCGCTCGGAGAGCAGGTCGAACCGGTGGAACACGGCCCGGTAGGCGTCCTCGTAGTCGCTCTGTCCCGTGGCGAATCCGGCCCGGTACACGCCGTTGTTGAGATCGCGGAAGACGCCCTCCATGACCTCGTCGATCTCCGCGCGCAGCGGCTCGGGGTAGAGGTCGGGGGCGCCCGGCCGGTGCAGCGCCGTCCACTCGGTGGCGAGGTCGAGGGTGATGCGCTGGTAGTCGTTGGTGACGAGTTTCCCGCTGGGGACGTCCACGATCGCGGGCACGCTGACCCCGCCGGGGTAGCCGGTCTCGCGCGCGTCGTACGCCTCGGCGAGGAAGCGGATGCCGAGGACGGGGTCACGGCCGTCCGGGGCGAGGGTGAAGCGCCAGCTGCGGTCGTCCTGGATCGGGTCCACGACGGCGAGCGGGAGGGCGCTCTCCAGCCCGAGGAGGCGCCGGGCGACGAGGGCGCGGCTCGCCCAGGGGCAGGCGCGGCTGACCACCAGCCGGTAGCGGCCGGCCTCGACGGGCCAGCCGTCCCGGCCGTCGGCCGTGATCCGGTCCGCGAAGTGGCTCGTCGAACGCTTGAAGGGCTTCTTCCCGTACGCCTGGTTGCCTTCGGCGGGCGCGCTCATCGCCGGTCTCCTTCGCGGGTGGGGCGGGGACGCTTCGGACATCGCACCCTACTTCCCCGGCCCGGCCCCGGCGGGCCGCACACGCGCACGGGCCCGCGCGTGGTGAACGCGCGGGCCCGTGCCCAGCAGGGGTCCGCCGACGCCGGCCGGCGGACCCGCCGGATCAGCTGACGTTGATCGCGGTCCAGGTGGCGGCGACCGCCTTGTACTCGGTGCTGGTCGTGCCGTACAGGGCGCCCGCCGCGCTCAGCGTCGCGGTGCGCGCGCCGGCGTACTTGGTGGTGGACGTCATGTACGTGGTGAGGGCCTTGTACCAGATCTGGATGGCCTTGTCCCGGCCGATACCGGCGAGCGTCGAGCCGTCGTACGTGGGGCTGTTGTAGCTCACGCCGTTGACGGTCTTCGCGCCGCTGCCCTCGGACAGCAGGTAGAAGAAGTGGTTGGCGGGGCCGGAGGAGTAGTGGACGTCCACGTTGCCGAGGGTGGAGGACCAGTAGTCCTTGGACGCGCCGTCCTTGCTCGGCTTGTCCATGTAGCGAAGCGGGGTGCCGTTGCCGTTGATGTTGATCTGCTCGCCGACCAGGTAGTTGCCCGGCGCGCTCGGGTTGTTGGCGTAGAACTCGACGGCGGCGGCGAAGATGTCGGAGGTGGCCTCGTTGAGGCCGCCGGACTCACCGCTGTAGTTGAGATTGGCCGTGGCGGCGGTGACGCCGTGGGTCATCTCGTGCGCGGCAACGTCGAGCGAGGTGAGCGGGTTGCTGTTGCCCGAGCCGTCGCCGTACGTCATGCAGAAGCAGCTGTCGCTCCAGAACGCGTTGACGTAGCTGTTGCCGTAGTGGGCGCGGGAGTAGGACGCGACACCGTTGTTCTTGATGCCGTTGCGGCCCACCACGTTCTTGTAGAAGTCCCAGGTGGTGGCGGCGCCGTAGTGGACGTCGACCCCGGCGGTGAGCCGGCCGCCCGCCCACGTGTCGGTGGAGTTGGTGAAGAGGGTGCCGGTGCCGGAGGTGCCCTGGTTGAGGTCGTACGTCTTGTGGTTCCCGCGGCCGCTGTCGGTCAGGTTGTACGTGGTGCCGCTCTTGGTGGTGCCGATGGTCACCGTGCCGTTGTACTTGCCGGTTCCGGTGCCGGTCTCGATGGCCTCGTCCTTGAACAGCTCCTTGCCGGTGGCCGCGTCGGTGACGACGTGCAGCTCGCTCGGCGTGCCGTCGGGCTGGAAGCCCTCGACGACGGTCTCCCAGGCGAGCACGGGGGCGCCGTCGGCCGCCCAGATCACCTTGCGGGGGGCGTTCTCGGCCGCCGCCTTCGCGGTCTTCTCCGCCTTGGCGGTCTTGAGCGCGGTCGACTTCGCGGCCGAGGCGGCGACCTCGGCGGTGGTGGAGTCGACGGCTATCCGGGCCGAGACCGCCTTGGTGACGCTGGTCTTCCCTGCGGCGGGCTCGTGGACGACGAGGTCGCCGCCGAGTACGGGCAGACCGGCGTAGGTCCGCTCGTAACGCGTGTGGACCGTACCGTCGGCGTCCTTGATCACATCCCGTACGACCAGCTTCTCCTGGGCGCCGAGGCCCAGGGACTTCGCCTGGCCGACGGAGTCCGCCTGCGCGTCCTTGATGGCCTCGACGCGCTGGCCGGGCGTGAGCGCGAGGGCCGTGGCGCCGCTCTCGCGGGCGGCGTCGGGCTGGGCGCTCGCGGTGCCCGACTGCACGCCGACGACGACCATGGCCGCGGAGGCGGCGAGGGCGGCGACGCGCAGAGAGGTCTTGCGGGAGGTGGTGGTGCGGGGGGAGGAAGCTACGAGTCTCACTCAGTCTCCAAGAGTGTCGGGCCGCCGGTGAGCGGACCCTCTGTGGGGAAAGCGGGGGCCGTAGGGGTGCGGCCACCGCCCAGGGTGCTGAGCTGTGCATGTCATAAGCCCGCCAAGCGATCTACGCGCGGTGAGCCGTCCAGAGAGTGACATCGAATCGACCCGTTCGGACAGGTCAGATACCAGAATTTGACCTTGCGTTGTCAATTTCGTGTGCCAAAAGCGCATCAAACGGCCGTAATGACTGGGGTGTTCGGGCGCGGAACATGAGGACGGAGGGTCCCGGCGGGCGACAGCCGGGACCCTCCGCGTCAGGGACGGGGAAGCGCGCCCACGCGCTACTCGAAGAGATCCCCGTACGAGCCGAGCGCCAGCGCGATGTCCGCCTGCGCCCAGAACCGGTGGTACGTGAAGGTCGGCGCGGCGCCGCCCTTCAGATACGCCTCGACCTTGGACCAGGCCGGGTCGCTCTTGTAGAAGGAGCGGATCGAGGCGAAGGTGGCGGCCGAGTCGATCGCGTCGCCGTTCGGCATGGTGCCGGTCCAGCCGCTCGGTACGTACACCGGCTCGTCGAAGCGGCTGTAGTCGGCGCGGGTCTCGGGCACCGCGATGCCCAGGGCGTCCCGGTGGTGGTCCCACATGCCGTCGAGCAGCGCCTTGGCCGTGGTCTTCGCCGCCGCGTCGCCCGACTTCGCCGCGTAGTAGGAGAGGGTCTTGGCGTACGCGGCGGCCACACCGACGTCGTTCGTGTAGTCCGCGACGGTGACGTGCAGCCCGGTGTTGGCGCCGGGCGTCGTGGCGTTCCAGGTGTCCGGCTTGCCGGACCACTGGAGCGTCGACGGGATCTGGTACGTACCGTCCGGATGGACGGTGGTCTTGGACAGCGCCCAGCTCACCCACTTGTCCAGCACGGCCTTGGCGGCGCTGTCACCGGTCTGGTGGTAGTACTCGGCGACCCGTTCCATGGACCACGCCTGGAAGCCGAACCACTGGTTGGACGGCGGGTCGTGGTAGACCGGCGCCTCGTCGTAGTACATGCCGTAGAAGGTCGGGGTACCGGTCGGCGGCTGGGCGTAGCGGCCCTGCCAGCTGTTGGTGGCGCCGCCCGCGATGCCGCCCTCGGTGGACTGGAGCCAGCGGTAGAACTCCACCTGGCGCTTGAGGCTGGTGGTCCAGTCCTGCTGGCCGGTGGCCGACTTGGGTTTGAGATCGGCGTACGAGCTGAGCGCCCAGGCCGCCATGGGGTTCTGGTAGCCGCTGTGGCTGAAGCTGGATCCGATGCGCCAGGCCCAGCCGGCCGAGGTGTCGGTGGCGCCGCCCCAGGCGTAGTACCAGGAGAGCAGGTCGTGGGAGCTGTTCTTGCCGCTGCCCGCCGCGCAGGCGGTCTCCCCCACACAGTCACCGATCTTCTTGAAGTACTTGTCGTACATCGCATAGCGGAGGTAGTCGCCCATCTTGGCGGCCTTGGCGACGTTCGCCGCGATCTGACCGCCCTTACCCTGTTCCTTCGCCCACTCCGAGGCCCAGTACGCGGCCTGGACGACGCGGGCGTCGGCGTCGGGGGCGTTGGTGAACTTCCACTGCTTGGCGTAGGAGGCGTCTCCGGTGAACAGGTCCAGATAGCCGTTCCTGCCACCGTACTTGAAGGAGTCACAGGTCGGCTGGGGCACGGTCTCCCAGACCGACTCCTGGGGTCCGCGCTGGAAGGTGTTGATGTACGAGGGGCCCTTGTCGGCGGGTCCCGCCTCGCACTTGCCGGGCGAGTTGCCGAAGCCGTAGACGTTGTCGACGTCCTGGATCCAGTGCATGCCGTAGATGTCGTCGGTGCCGTAGGCGCTCTTCAGCTCGGCCGCGATCGGGTCGTTGCCGACCGGGACGTTGCTGTTCAGCTGGGAGGGGTACTGGGAGGGCTGGTCCCACTCGGGCGCGTAGGTGGCCGGTTTCGACGCGGTGTAGAAGCTGTTGGTCGGCTGGTCGGCGTGGGTGGGGATCATGTACTTCTCCATGATGTCCCAGGCGCCGTTGAACTTCGTCCAGTCGCCGGTGACCTTGCCGTACATGGCCTGGAGCCAGATCAGATAGCTGTACGCCTCGGAGGTCGTCTCGTGGCCCTGGTCGGGCGCCTCGACGATCAGGGTCTCCACCGAGTGGTACGGGATGCCGTCGGGCGAGAAGTATCCGGCGGCCGGGTCGGTGATCTTGCCGTACAGCTCCAGGAACCGGGCGTCGTAGGTGCTCGCCGCGGCCAGCTGGGTGACGGTGACGTCCGCCTTGGCCTGTCCCGGCGCGGTCGCGGTGAAGGTGGCGGCGCCGGTGCCGGTGGCCGCCGCGGTGATGGTCACCTGCTGGGCGGTGTTCCAGTCGGCGGTGGTGAAGGTGAGGGTGGCGCCGCCGGTGACACTGAGGCCGGTGTTGCCCGCGGTACGGGCGACGCTCACGTTCACCGCGGCGGACGGCTGGGCGGAGAGCTTCACCCCGAAGGTGCCCGTCTTCCCCTGCTGGACGGCCAGTTGGGCCGGGGTGGCGACCAGTGAGGGGCCCGCGACGACACGGACGCCGACCGGAGTCGACTCGGCCGAGGCGCCCTGGCCGTCGTACGCCTTGGCGTACAGGGAGTGATCGCCCGCGGGGGCGTTCGGGTAGTCGAAGGTGTACGGCGAGGTGGTGTCGGTGCCCAGCAGCGTGGTGTCGCTGTAGAACTCGACCTTGGTGATGCCCGCGCCGTCCGCGGCGGCGGCCGTGGCCGCCATCGGGATGGTGCCGCCCGCCGTGAAGACCGCGCCGGGGGCCGGAGCGCTCAGTACGGTGATGGGCGGCTGGTGGGCACCTGCGCAGGTGACGCCGTTGACAGCGAAGACGGTGGGTGCGGCGTTGCTGCCGCTGTAGGTGAAGTTGGCGCCGGTGGTCGCCGCGGCGCCGGGCGCGATCGACCCGTTGTGCGCGGCGTTCTTGACCGTGACGGTCCTGCCGGACTGTGTCCAGGTGCCGTTCCAGCCGCTCGTGAGGGTCTGGTTGCCCGCGTAGCCGTAGGTCAGCGTCCAGCCGTCGAGGGGGTCCGTGCCGCGGTTGGTGATCGTGAGGTCGGCGGTGAAGCCGGAGCCCCAGTCGTTCGTCTTGTAGTCGACGCCGCACTGGACCGCCGCGGCCCGCGCGGGGGTGGAACCGATCGCGGTCATGGCCAGCGGGAGGGACAGGGCGGCCACCAGGGCGGTGAGCAGCCGCCGGGTACCCCGCCCGCGATGTCCGCCGAGGGGTGGGGGTGTGCCTGGTGCGGAGCCTCGTAAACCGAGCATGGAGGGGTCCTCCTCGCGGTCCGGTGCGGGTGGGGGTGGGGAGCGAACCAGTGGGAGCGCTCCCAAGCGTTGAGCGGGTACGTGCACCTGTCAAGACTTTGAACAAGACGCACGTCCAGCCGAGTCCGGAGATAAAAGAATTCAACTGGGCTGTTGACTCAGGCCACTTCGGCGCTACCGTCGAACACAACCAGTGGGAGCGCTTCCATCAGTCATACGCCGCGTCAGGTGGCGTATCGGCCCCGAGGAGTCGCTCCATGCGAGCACCACCGCGCCTCTGTGCGCTGCTGGCCGCCGCGGCCCTGGCCGTGGCGGGCACCGCCTTGGTTCCGCAGGCGGCCGCGTCGGGAACCGCGGCGACCTGCACGGTCGAGTACAGCACCACCGGTCAGTGGGACGGCGGCTTCCAGGGCGGAGTCACCCTGACCAACAGCGGATCGCCGGTCGAGAACTGGAGCCTGACCTTCGACTTCACCGGAGGCCAGCAGGTGACCCAGGGCTGGAACGGCAAGTGGTCACAGTCCGGCAGGACGGTGACCGTCGTCAACGAGAGCTGGAACGGCAGAATTCCGACCGGCGGCTCGCTCAGCGCCGGGTTCACCGCCTCGTGGTCGGGGTCGAACCCCGCTCCGACCGCCTTCAAGCTCAACGGCGCGACGTGCGACGGGCAGCCGGACCCCGGCGGCCCGACCGATCCCCCTACCGACCCCCCGACCGACCCGGCCGGCGCTCCACCGAAGCTCCATGTCTCGGGCAACAAGCTGGTCGACCAGAACGGCGCCACCCGCCGCATGCTCGGAGTCAACCGCTCCGGCGGCGAGTTCATGTGCGTCCAGGGCTACGGCTTCTTCGACGGTCCGGTCGACGACGCGTCCGTGAAAGCCATCGCGGACTGGAAGGTGAACACCGTACGGGTACCCCTCAACGAGGAGTGCTGGCTCGGGCTCTCCCATGTCAAACCGGAGTACGCAGGGGCGCGTTACATCAGCGCCGTGAAGGAGTACGTGGCCAGGCTGGAGGCGCACGGCATCACCCCCGTGGTCGAACTGCACTGGACCAACGGGAAGTACACGGGCGGTGACAGCCACTGCCCCGACACCGAGTACGCGACCTGCCAGAAGCCGATGCCCGACGCGAAGTACACCCCGGCGTTCTGGAGTTCGGTCGCCGAGACGTTCAAGAGCGATCCGGCGGTGGTCTTCGACCTGTTCAACGAGCCCTTCCCGGACCGGGCCACCACCGACCTGACCGCGGCCTGGACCTGCTGGCGCGACGGAGGCAGCTGCCCCGGCATCGACTTCCAGGTGGCCGGAATGCAGTCCCTGGTGACCGCGGTACGGGCCACCGGCGCCCAGAACCTGGTGCTGGTGCCCGGTCTGGCGTACGCGAACGACATGCGCCAGTGGCTCCAGTACCGGCCGAGCGATCCGGCGGGCAACCTCGCCGCCGCCTGGCACACGTACAACTTCAACACCTGCTCCAGCGAGAGCTGCTGGAACGAACAACTCGCCCCGGTGCTGGCACAGGTGCCGCTGGTGGCGGGCGAGATCGGCGAGAACACCTGCGCGCACGGCTATATCGACCGGGTCATGGCCTGGCTGGACGGCCGCGGCGCCTCGTACCTCGGGTGGACCTGGAACACGTGGGACTGTTCCTCGGGGCCCTCCCTGATCAGCGACTACAACGGCACGCCGACCAACTTCGGCGTGGGACTCCGTGACCATCTGAAGGGACTCTCATGAGCCGCACCACCTCTCCCCCACGCCGCACCAGAACGGCGGTCCTGGCCGCGTTCGCCCTGGTCGCCGGGGTCGCCGGCACGACGACCGCGCTGGGCGGTCCCGCCAGCGCGGCGGCGGCGGGCTGCACCGTCGACTACAAGATCCAGAGTTCCTGGTCCGGGGGGTTCTCCGCCGATGTCGCGGTGACCAACACCGGTGACGCGGTGAGCAGTTGGAAGCTGGAGTGGAGCTTCGCGGGGAACCAGCAGGTGACCCAGGGCTGGAACTCCACGCTCACCCAGAGCGGTACGGCGGTCTCCGCCACCAACGTCGCCTGGAACGGCACCCTGGCCACCGGCGGGTCGGCGAGCTTCGGCTTCAACGGCAACGTCACCGGCGCCAACGCGATACCCACCACGTTCAAGCTCAACGGGGTGACCTGCAACGTCCCGGGCGGCGGTGGAGGAGACGGCGGCGGGGACGGCGGAAGCGGGCCGAGCGCCAAGGTCGACAACCCGTACGCCGGCGCCAAGGTGTACGTCAACCCGGACTGGTCCGCGAAGGCGGCGGCGGAGCCGGGCGGCAGCAAGATCTCCAACCAGCCGACGGGCGTCTGGCTGGACCGCATCGCGGCCATCCAGGGCACGAGCGGCGCCCGCGGGCTGCGCGCCCACCTCGACACGGCCCTGACCCAGGCGGCCGGCAGCCCGCTGGTCGTCCAGCTCGTCATCTACAACCTGCCGGGCCGTGACTGCTCGGCGCTCGCCTCCAACGGGGAGCTGGGCCCGACGGAGATCGGCCGCTACCAGACCGAGTACATCGACCCGATCGCGGCCATCCTCGCCGACACCAAGTACGCGAGCCTGCGCATCGTGACGACGGTCGAGATCGACTCGCTGCCCAACCTGGTCACCAACGTCTCGCCGCGGCCCACCGCCACCCCCGACTGCGACGTGATGAAGGCCAACGGCAACTACGTCAAGGGCGTCGGCTACGCGCTGCGGAAGCTCGGAGCCATCCCCAACGTCTACAACTACGTGGACGCGGGACACCACGGCTGGCTCGGCTGGGACGACAACTTCAACGCGTCCGCGCAGATCCTCAAGCAGGCCGCGACCACGGAGGGCGGCACGGTCGACAACGTGACCGGCTTCATCGTCAACACCGCCAACTACGGTGCGACGAAGGAGAACAACTTCACCATCAACGACAGCGTGGCAGGCAAGTCGGTCCGTGAGTCGACGTGGGTGGACTGGAACCGGTACGTCGACGAGCAGTCCTTCGCCCAGGCGTTCCGGCAGGAACTCGTCGGCGTCGGCTTCAGGTCGGACATCGGCATGCTGATCGACACCTCCCGCAACGGCTGGGGCGGCACGGCCCGGCCCACCGGACCGGGCGCCCAGACCAGTGTGGACACCTACGTGGACGGTGGACGCTACGACCGCCGGATCCACCTGGGCAACTGGTGCAACCAGTCCGGAGCCGGGCTCGGCGAGCGGCCGACCGCGGCGCCCGCCACCGGAATCGACGCGTACGTCTGGGTGAAGCCCCCGGGCGAGTCCGACGGTGCGAGCAAGGCCATCCCGAACGACCAGGGCAAGGGCTTCGACCGGATGTGCGACCCGACGTACACCGGCAACCCGCGCAACAACAACCACCTGTCCGGGGCGCTGGCCAACGCACCGCTCTCGGGTGACTGGTTCTCCGCGCAGTTCCAGGAGCTGCTGAAGAACGCCTACCCGGCGCTGTAGAACCGCGCGTTCCGCCGCTCCACCGTCCCACCGGCACCAGGACCGGCGGGCCCCTGCCAGGGGTCCGCCGGTCCGTCGTGTCCGGGTTACCTGTGCGTAGTCCACGTACGGGAGGTGACATCGGCGACTGTCTGACGTTTCCGGAGGATGACACGGTTGGCCCTGTCATCAGCCGAAGGAGCGCCTGTGAACAAGGGCTACGCCGTATTCTGCGACGCGGACCGGCACTTCTACGACGCACCCCACCGGACGGCGTCCACCGACGCCACCGGACAGGGCGCGCTGTACGAAGCCGCCGAGCGGCCGGCGCCCGTCGGCTGGCAGCGCCACCGCGCCGGGGACTGGCTGGCCTGGCGTCCGCTGGACGGTCAACTGCCCTCCCAGGGCTGGAAGATCCACGTCTCGGCCTGTCTGGACAACGCCGAGTCGGTGCTCGCCCGGGTCATGGCGTACTGCGTACCGCGCCGGGTGGCCTTCAAGTTCGTACCGAGCCGCTATCTGCTGCACAACCGCAACGCCAAGTACGCGGACCGCGCCGCCAGCGGGAAGTTCATCACCGTCTATCCGGCGGACGACGAGCAGTGCGGTGTGACGGCGGCAGCCCTGGACGCGCTGCTGACCGGCGAGGACGGGCCGTACATCCTGAGCGATCTGCGTTGGGGCGCGGGTCCTGTCCATCTGCGCTACGGCAGCTTCACCGAGCGGAACTGCTACGACGCGGAGGGGCAGTTGCGTCCCGCCGTGGAGAACGCCGAGGGCAGACTCGTCCCCGATCCGCGCGGCCCGGTCTTCCGGATACCCGAGTGGGTCACACCGCCCGCCTTCCTCGGTCCGCATCTCGCGGCGAGGGACGCGATGAGTGTGGCCGGACTGCCGTACCGCGTCGAGCGGGCGCTGCACTTCTCCAACGGCGGCGGGGTGTACGTCGGCCGGCACCTGGAGACCGGCGAGCAGGTGGTGCTCAAGGAGGCGAGACCGCACGCGGGGCTCGCGGCGGACGGCGCCGACGCCGTGACGCGCCTGGGGCGCGAACGGGCCGCGCTGGAGCGGCTGTCGGGACTGGGGTGCACCCCCGAGGTGCGGGACAGCCTCGAAGTCGGCGGCCACCACTTCCTGGTGCTCGAATTCATCGAGGGCAAGCCGCTCAACTCCTTCTTCGCCCGCCGCCATCCGCTGATCGACGCGGAGCCGGGCGCCGAGCGGCTCGCCGAGTACACCGCGTGGGCGCTGCGGATCCACCGGCTGGTGGAGGAGGCCGTGGCCGCCGTGCACGAGCGCGGGGTGGTCTTCAACGATCTGCATCTGTTCAACATCATGGTCTCCGAGGACGAGTCCTCGGTGGTCCTGCTCGACTTCGAGGCGGCGGCGCCCGTCACGGACAACGGGCGTCAGACGGTGGCCAATCCGGGGTTCGTGGCACCGGGCGACCGGCGCGGATTCGATGTCGACCGCTATGCGCTCGCCTGTCTGCGTCTCGCCCTGTTCCTGCCGCTGACCAGCCTGTTGGCCATCGACCGCGCGAAGGCGGCCCATCTGGCCGAGGTGGTGGCCGAGCAGTTCCCGGTGGAGCGCGCGTTCCTCGACGCGGCGGTGGCGGAGATCCTGCGCGAGCCCGGGGCGGAGGTGGGGCGGGCCCCCGGGGCGGCCGGGGCGCCCGGCGGTACGGGTGGCACCGGTCGCACGGGCGGCACCGGTGGCATGGGTCGTACGGGTGGCACGGGTCGTACGGGTGGCGCCGACGGCACCACCGATACGGCGCGCGGGCGGCCCGCGCCCCGGCCCGGCGGGTATCTGCCGGTGGCGCCGGGCGACTGGCCGCGCAGCCGAGACTCCCTGGTGCGGGCCATCCTGTCCACGGCCTCCCCGGACCGGGAGGATCGTTTCTTCCCCGGTGACATCGCCCAGTTCGCCACGCCGGGCGGCGGCCTGTCGTTCGGGTACGGGGCCGCCGGGGTGCTCTACGCGCTGGAGATGAGCGCGGACGTGCGCAGTGAGCAGGCCGAGGAGTGGCTGCTGCCGCGGTCCAAGGAGCCCGCGCCGGGCACCCCATTGGGCTTCTACGACGGCCTGGCGGGCGTCGCCTGGAGCCTGGACCGGCTCGGCCACCGCCAATCGGCCCTGCAACTGGCTGATCTGATGCTCCATCAGTCTTGGCGGGACATGCCGCCCGATCTGCACAGCGGCTCCGCCGGGCTCGGTCTGGCGCTCGACTCGCTCGCCGCGGCCACCGGCGAGACGGCGCTGCGCGAGGGGTCCCTGCGCTGTGCGGAACTGGCCGCCGCGTCACTGCCGTCCGCGCCGTCGACGGGCGGTGGTCTGCCCCGCGCCGGTCTGCTGTACGGCGCGAGCGGCGTCGCGCTGCTGTTCATCCGGCTGTACGAACGGACCGGGGACGGCGCCCTTCTGGACCTGGCTGCCGACGCGCTCCGCCTCGATCTGGCCCGCTGCAAACCGGGCGTCGGCGGCGCGCTCCAGGTCGACGAGGGATGGCGCACCATGCCGTACCTGGGCGCGGGCAGCGTGGGCATCGGCATGGTCCTGGACGACTATCTCGCCCACCGCGCCGACGACGCGTTCGAGCGGGCGCGCGGCGAGATCGTACGGGCGGCGCAGGCGATGTTCTACGCGCAGCCGGGTCTCTTCCGCGGCGCCGCCGGGATGGTGCTGCACCTCAGCCGCACCACGGCGGCGGGGCCGGGCACCGGCCCGGCCGACCTGCGGCGCCAGGTCGACGCGCTCGGCTGGCACGCCATGACGTACCGGGGCCAACTGGCCTTCCCCGGCGAGCAGATGATGCGGCTGTCCATGGATCTGTCGACCGGCACCGCCGGCGCGCTCCTGGCACTGGCCGCGGCCTCCTCGCCCGAACGGCGGGCCTGCCTGCCGTTCCTCCCGCCTCTCCGGCGGGCCCATGAGCCGGCTCGTCCCACGAGCCGTGGCAAGACAACGTCCCCATGAATGAGAGGAACGACCATGAACCTTCTCGACCTGCAGTCGCTGGAGACCCCGAAGGAAGAGGCCATCGGCGACGTGGAGACCGGGAGCCGCGCGAGCCTGCTCCTCTGCGGCAACAGCAGCCTGAGCATCACCACGTGTAACTGACGTACGGCAGGGCCCCGGGCGCGTGAACGCGCCCGGGGCCTTCCCCGCGTCCTGGCTCCGCCGGTTCGGCGCACGAGCCGCTCGCCCTCCGCACACCCCGTCGCGTTCCCGCTCCGGAGGAGGACTTCTCCCCGATGGTGTTTCCACGCCGCGGCGCCCGCGCACCGCGCACCACGGCGCACACCGGTACCGGCCTGCTGCTCGGCGCCGCCCGGCACAGCGCGGGCCGTACGACGGCCGTGTTCGTCTGCTCCGCCGCTTCGGCGGGCGCGTCCCTCGCGCTGCCCGCGGTGCTCGGCCGGACGCTGGACCTCTCGCTCGGCGGGGCCGACGGGGCCGGGTTCTGGCCGGTCCTGTGTATCGGGCTGATCGGCGCCGAGGTGCTTCTCGACGCGTTGGAGGCCCTGTTGAGCGGGGTGGCGAGCGCCAGGGCCACCGCCTGGCTGCGGCTGCGCGCGCTGACCGGGCTGCTGGGCGCCCCGCCGGACCGCGCCGCGCGGCTGACGCCCGGTGACCTCGCGACCCGGCTGTCCGCGAACGCCACGGAGGCAGGTACGGCGCCGGTGAGCGCGGCGGCGCTGGCGGCCTCGCTGCTCGCTCCGGCCGGTGCGGTCGTCGCGCTGTTCCTGATCGACCTGTGGACGGCCGTCGCGTTCCTGGCCGGGGTGCCGCTCCTGGCGCTGGTGGTGCGCGCCTTCGCCCGGGGCACCTCCGACAGCGTCGCGCGCTACCAGGCGGTCCAGTCCGTCATCGCCTCCCGGCTGGTCGAGGTGATGGACGGCGCGCGGACGGTGGCGGCCGCCGGTACGGCGGAGCGCGAACGCGACCGGATCCTCGCCCCGCTGCCCGAACTCGCCGTCCAGGGGCGGCGGATGTGGCAGGTGCACGGCCGGGCCGTCGCTCGCGGCGGAGTCCTCATGCCGCTGCTGACGACCGGTGTGCTCGCGGTCGGCGGGGTGGCGCTCGCGGCGGGCCGGATCAGCGTCGGCGAGCTGCTGGCCGCCTCCCGCTACGCGACGCTGGCCGCCGGGATCGGCGCGGGGGCCGGACTGGTCGGCTCGCTCGTACGGAGCCGTTCCGCCGCCCGCAGGACCGCCGCTCTCGCCGGGCTTGCGCCCATGGCGTACGGCACCGCCCGCCTCCCGGCCGACGGTCCTGGCAGGCTCGAACTGCGGGGCGTACGGGTGGTTCGGGACGGTCGGCCGCTGCTCACCGGGGTGGACCTGACGATACCGGGAGGCGTCTCGGCGGCCGTGGTGGGCCGCTCGGGCGCCGGCAAGTCGACGCTCGCTGCCGTCGCGGGCCGGCTGACCGACCCGGACGCGGGCCGGGTGCTCCTCGACGGCGTACCGCTGGAGTCCGTGGCGTACGGACCGTTACGGCGCGAGGTCGGGTACGCGTTCGAGCGGCCGGTGCTGTTCGGCGACACGATCGGTGAGGCGCTCGCGGCGGGACCCGACCGGGCCTCCCCCGGCCGTATACGGTCGGCGGCCAGGGCGGCGAGCGCGGACGCGTTCGTACGGCTCCTGCCGCGCGGGTACGACACCCCGCCGGGCGAGGCGCCGCTGTCCGGCGGGGAGCTGCAACGGCTGGGGCTGGCACGCGCGTTCGCGCACGCGGGACGGCTGCTGATCCTGGACGACGCGACGTCCAGTCTGGACACCGTCACCGAGCGCCAGGTGGAGCGGGCGCTCGCCCGGGACGTCCGGGCCGGTACCCGGCTGGTCATCGCCCACCGGCTCTCCTCCGCGGTCAGGGCCGATCTGGTGGTCTGGCTGGAGGAGGGGCGGGTACGGGCGGTGGGAACGCACGCGGAACTGTGGCGGCTGCCCGCCTACCGCGCCGTCTTCGCCGCGCGGGAGGCGGAGACACCGGCGTCGGAGACGGCGACGCCCACGGCGGAGGCGGCGGCGCCCACGGCGGCCGGGCTCCCCGGCCGCCTGGCGCACGGGGAGCCCGGCCGGTGACGGGCCGGGCCCGCGCGGGCGTCGCCGAGGAGCCCCGGGACGGCCGGGGGACGCTGCGCCGTCTGCTGCCCGAGGGCCGTCGTTTCCTGCTGCGCAGGAAGGGGGCGCTCGTGCGGCTGGGCGGCTGGTCGCTGCTGGAGTCCGCGCAGACCTTCCTGGGCGGCTACTGCCTGGCGCGGGCGCTGGACCGGGGTTTTCTGGCCGGGGACACCCGCACGGGCCTGCTGTGGCTGGCCGTCGCGGCGGCGGCGATCCTGGCCGGAGGACCGCTGGTGCGCGGGGTCTTCGCCCAACTGGCCGCGCTGGTGGAGCCGTTGCGCGACGCGCTGGTGCGCAGGGCGGTGCACCAGTATCTGCGCGGGGCGCTGGCCGATCCGGCGCGAACCGACAGCGGAGCGGTCTCGCGGCTCACCCATCAGACGGAGATCGTCCGGGACAGCTTCGCCGGGCTGGTGCTCACCGCGCGGTCCTTCGTCTTCACCGCCCTGGGCGCGCTGGCCGGGCTGCTGGCGCTGGCGCCCCAGCTCCTGCTGGTGGTCGTGGGGCCGCTGGTGCTGGGGCTGGCGCTGTTCCTCGCCACGCTGGCCCCGATGGCCGCCGCGCAGCGCGCCTTCCTGGACGCGGACGAGGCCGTCGCCGACCGGGCGGGCGCGCTGGGCGCGGGGCTGCGCTCCATCGCGGCCTGCGGTACGCGGGCGGAGGCGGCCGACCGTACGGAGAGGCTGATCGCGGCCGGTGAACGGACGTCGCGCGTCCTGGCCCGCTGGGCCGCGGTGCGCGCCCTGGCGCTGGGGGTGGCCGGTCAGCTGCCGGTCGTCGCACTGCTGGTCGCGACGCCCTGGCTGCTGCGGCAGGGGGTCACGGCCGGGGCGCTGATAGGGGCGCTCACCTATCTCGTACAGGCCCTGCTGCCCGCGCTGCACACACTGATGACCGCCCTGGGGGCGGCCGGTACGCGGCTGCTGGTGGTGCTGGAGCGGTTCGAGGACGGGGCGGCGGACGCGCCGCTGATGACGCCGGTCACGCCGGTCGCGCCGGACGCAGCGGCCACACGCACACCACCCGTACCGCCGGTGCCGCCCGCACCCGGGCCGGGCGGAACGCGGCCGGGCCCCCTCCCGCGTCGCGCGCCCGTGCCTCCGGCGGCGGAGATCCGCGCGGTCACCCTCGCGTACGGGCCGGGCGCGCCGCCGGTCCTGGCGGGGCTCGACCTCGGCGTCGGGCCGGGCGAGCACCTGGCGGTGGTGGGGCCGAGCGGCATCGGCAAGTCGACCCTCACGGGGGTCCTCGCGGGGCTGCTCGCGCCCGACCGGGGCACTGTCCTCCTGGCGGGAGAGCCGGTGGCCGGCCGGACGCCGTCCGAGCTGGCGGCGCTGCGGGTGCTGATCCCGCAGCAGGCGTACGTGTTCACGGGCACGGTGCGGGAGAACCTGCTCCATCTGGCGCCCGGTACGTCGCCGTCCGCTCTGGTCCGGGCGGTCGAGGCGCTGGGCGTCGACGAGCTGATCGGGCGGCTCGGCGGGCTGGACGCCCTGGTCGAGCCCGCCACGCTCTCCCAGGGAGAGCGTCAGTCACTGGCGCTGTGCCGCGCTCATCTCTCCCCCGCCCCCCTGATGATCCTGGACGAGGCGACCTGTCATCTGGATCCGGTCGCCGAGGCCCGCGCGGAGCTTGCCCTCGCCGAGCGGCCGGGGACGCTGATCGTCGTCGCACACCGGCTGTCGTCGGCGCGCCGGGCGGACCGCGTCCTCGTCCTGGACGGGACCAGGCCCGCGTACGGGACGCACGAGGAGCTGCTCGTCCGGTCGGCTCTCTACCGCGATCTGGTGGGGCACTGGCTGAGCGCCGAGGACGGGAACGGCGCGGACGGGAGCGGCACGGACCGGAGCGGCACGAACCGGAGCGCCGAGGAACGGAACACCGCGGACCGCGGCGCCACGGGCCCGGTCGGCTGAACCGCCGACGGCCGCGTGCGCGGGCCGCGCGTACCCGACGGAGGGCTCAGAGCCAGCCCGCGCCCTGCGAAATACGTATCGCGTCCAAACGGTTCCGGCCGCCCACCTTCCGTATCGCGGCGGCCAGATAGTTGCGTATCGTCCCGTTGGACAGATGCAGTGATCTCGCGATTTCATCGATCGGGGCCCCCTCGGCGGCCAGCGCGAGGACGCTGAGTTCTCTCGGGGTCAGCGGCATCTTCGCGGCCTGCAGAAAATCGAAAGCGAGCGTTTCATCGACGAATCGCTCGCCTCGTGCGACTTTGTGGATGCCCTCCACTAATCTCCCCGGCTCTCCGTCCTTGCTGACGTATCCGAGCGCGCCCGCGTCAAAAGCTTTGCGCAAAGCTCCTGGTTTCCGTGAGCTTGCGAGGACCAGCAGGGCCGGATCGTAGCCCAGGTCATCGCGGGTGAAGCCGGTCTCCTCCCGGTAACCAGGAGAATCGAGACAGTCGATGTCCGCCACATAGACATGCGGAGGAACACCGTACGCTCCACGAAATGCCGTCCGCCCCGACGCCGACGACACATCGAGAGTCGCCTCGGGACGGAGTAACGCCACCAGGGCCGAACGAAACAGACCCAGTTTGTGCACCACAAGAACTCTGATCATGCGGCACCTCCTTATCGCCTTCGTCTACCCACACGACATGGTGGTCATTTACCTACATCGCGCCTACCTCAATGCCCGGCTCATAAGGTGAGGAACACAACAACGGCAGCACGGGAGGCACTTCTCGCCATCGCGCGAGCCCCCGCGTACAGCAATGCGCCACCGTGCGCCCCTGGCCGCGGGCCGGTTCCGGCCCCTACGGGCCGACGCTCGCCGTACGGGCGGGCGGGTGCGGCTGATCTTCCATATCCGCTGTTTACGCCGTTTCGCCGGAAAGAGAGGAAAATGGCAGCAGTGAGAGCTAACAGGAGGCGGAAGATGACGACGAAGAACCGCTACACGCCGGACCGCGGTCTGACCACGCGCATGGTCACCACCATGTTCCTGATCGGCCTGCTCTACGTGGTCCTGGTCGGGGTGCTGCTGGCGGTGCTGAACCACGCGTGGCCGATCATCCTGATCTTCGCGGGAGGTCTGTTCATCGCGCAGTTCTGGTTCAGCGACAAGATCGCGGCCTTCAGCATGGGAGCGCGGGAGGTCACCCCCGAGGAGGCCCCCGAGCTGCACGGCGCCGTGGACCGCATCTGCGCCCTGGCCGACATGCCCAAGCCCCGGGTGGCCATCGCGCAGAGCGACATACCCAACGCGTTCGCCACGGGCAGGAGCGAGCGCAGCTCCCTCGTCTGCGCCACCACAGGACTGCTGCGCCGGCTGGAGCCCGAGGAGCTGGAAGGTGTCCTCGCGCACGAGATGTCCCACGTCGCGCACCGTGACGTCGCGGTGATGACCATCGCCTCGTTCCTGGGCGTGCTGGCGGGGCTGATCACCCGGGTGGCGCTGTACAGCGGACTGGCGCGCAACGCCAGGAACGCCGGACCCGCAGGTATCGCGATCATGCTGATCCCCCTGGTCAGCGCGGTGGTGTACGCGGTCGGCTTCCTGCTGACCCGGCTGCTCTCGCGCTATCGCGAGCTGTCCGCCGACCGGGCCGCCGCCCTGCTGACCGGCCGCCCCTCGGCGCTGGCCTCGGCCCTGACGAAGGTGAGCGGGCAGATGGCCAGGATCCCGACGGAGGACCTGCGCAAGGCGGAGCCGTACAACGCCTTCTTCTTCGTCCCGGCGTTCTCCTCGAAGGAGAGCCTGGGCCGGCTGCTCTCCTCGCACCCGACGCTCGAACAGCGGCTGGACCAGCTGGCCCGGATCTCCGCCGACCTGGCTCGCCCGTAAGCGGCTGCCGGGGACCCGCGATCCGGGACCCGCGCGCCGTACGACACGACATGAGCCCCCCGTCCCCCGCACAGTGAGGAGCCGGCCCTGTGGGCCTTCTCGACACCATCCTCGGCCGGAGCAAGCCCGTCCGTCCCGATCTCGACCAGCTGTTCTCCGTGCCGTCAGCGGCTCTCACCCTCCAGGCAGGCGCCGGGTACCGGCCCACCGGCCTGGGATCCGTCTGTTTCGCGGGCGTCGAGGGCGGCGGATTCGCGCGGATCACCCAGGAGGTACGGGAGCTGCTCGACGCGGACAAGGACCGCTCCGGGCCGCCCGTGGCGTTCAGCCAGGACGCGTACGGCTACACCTGGCTGCTCGCCCAGCGGGCGCCGGACGACACGGCGGCCCTGGTCAACGATCTGCACGCGGTCAACACGCTGCTCCAGGACGGCGGCTTCGGGCCGCATCTGCTCTGCTCCCTGCTCGGCTTCGAGGACGCGGAGCAGCGGCCGTTGGCCCTCGTCTATCTCTACAAGCGCGGCAGCTTCTACCCGTTCGCGCCGGTGCCCGGTGGCGCCGAGAAGCGCGACAGTCCACGGGAGCTGCAGGTCAGGGCGGTGCTCGGGGACGATCTGCGGATCGAGCCCGACCTCTCGCGCTGGTTCCCCGTGTGGGGCGCCCCTGGGCTGTGACGGCCGGGCCGGGGCGGATCGGCGTGCCCCTCCCGAGCGGGCGGTCGCGTCCTGACGGCCTCAGTCCGCCGCTCCGGCGCACAGTCCGTCGACGACGATGGCGAGCATGTGCGCGCCACGCTCCTGCCAGTCGGGCCCGCCGTCGGCCTTCCACAGGAAGGACACGAGCAGCAGGACCTCCTCGGCCTCGACATCGGGCCGCAGCCGCTTCGCGGCCTTGCCCGCGCCGAGCAGCCGGTCCAGTGCGGCGATCACCGGCGGGTAGTACTGGCTGCCGAGGTCGGCGCGGGTGGCGGCCTCGATGGCCAGGGACGCTCCGTGCTTGATCCGGCCGTAGGCGGCGAGCCGGGCGAACCAGAGGCGGAGGGCCTCCAGCGGCTCGTGCTCTTCGAGGAGCCGGGGGGCGGCGTCGATGAGCGCCTCGACGTCGTGCCGGTAGACGGCCAGGAGCAGGGCTTCGCGGTGGGGGAAGTGCCGGTACATGGTCCCCTGGCCGACTCCGGCCGTCTTCGCGATCGACTGAAGGCTCGCACCGGGGCTCTCGGTGAACGTGGTGCGCGCGACGTCGATGATGCGCGCGCGGTTGCCCTCGGCGTCCGAACGCGTCGCGCGTCGACGGGGCTGCTCCATCTGGTGCTCCGATCCGGGCCGGGGCGGGCCCCGCTTGCCCATCCGGACACATGTCCGTTACTGTCGAAAGCGTAACGGACAGGCGTCCGTTTCAACTGTATCCAGAACGGTGGTACCGCATGTCGGGCATCAAGGGCAAGGTCGTGGCGATCACCGGGGCGAGCAGTGGAATCGGCGCCGCGACCGCCCGCTCGCTGGCACAGGACGGAGCGAGGCTCGTCCTGGGGGCGCGCCGCGAGGAGCGGCTCGCCCACCTGGCCGGTGAACTGCGGGCCCAGGGACACGACGTCGAGTTCACCTCGGTCGACGTCCGCCACCGCGAGGATCAGGCCCGCCTGGTGGCGCTCGCCCAGGAGACGTTCGGCCGGCTGGACGTCCTGGTCGGCAACGCCGGAGTCGGGCCGGTCTCGCTCCTCGACGAGCTGCGGGTGGACGACTGGGACTCGATGATCGACGTCAACGTGAAGGGGCTGTTGTACGGCATCGCCGCGGCCCTCCCCGTGTTCCGGGCCCAGGGGTACGGACAGTTCGTGCACACCGTGTCGACCGCCGCCTACAAGACGGTCCCGGGACAGGCGGTCTACTCCGCCTCCAAGGCCGCCGCCCGTGCGCTCACCGAAGGGCTGCGGCAGGAGGTGGGCCCTTCGATCCGGGTCTCCATGGTCTCGCCGGGCTATGTGGCCACCGAATTCGTCGAATCGGTGCCGGATCCGGAGCTGCGCGCGCGGATGACCGCGATGAAGGAGGAGTTCGCCATCCCGCCCGAGGCCATCGCGCGGGCGATCCGGTTCGCGATCGAACAGCCCGACGACGTCGGCGTCAACGAAATGATCATCCGCCCCGCCGCCCAGCCCTGACCCCGAGGCGCCAGAGAAGGCGGGCACACGGACACACGGACACACGGACACACGAGCACACGAGCACACAGGCACACGGGCCCGGCACGATCCAGACGGAAGAACCTAGGCCGTGTCTGACAAATAGCGCCGTCCGCCCGTAGGGCGGGGCTCGCGGCGTCTGGTGCGTGCGATCGCAAGGCGGAGGATCGCCCGTGTACTGGACGTACTCGGGCGACTCCGACAACGCAGCGAGCGTGCGTGCCAGGCGTCTCGAGCCAGGCGGGATTTGTCAGACACGGCCTAGCCCGCGAACATCAGCGGCGCGACCCCGCCGATCCCCGGTTCGACGGTGAAGACCGAACCGGCCGCCGGATCCTCGCCGTCCGGCACGTCCTGGCGGGAGGTCGTGATGAACAGCCGCCGGTAGTCATCGCCGCCGAACGCGCAGGCGCTGACCTGGTGGGCGTCGACCTCGACCACCTCGTCCAGGGTGCCGTCCTCGGCGTACCGGCGTACCGCGGAGCCGCCCCACAGCGCGACCCAGACCCCGCCCTGCGCGTCGAGCGTGATGCCGTCGGGGGCGCCGTCCGCCGGGTCGATGGTGACCCAGGGCTCGGGGGTGGCGAACCGGCCGGTGGCGGGGTCGACGGCGACGCGGGCGACACACTGCGTGGGGGTGTCGACGTAGTACGCGAAGGTGCCGTCCGGGGCCCAGGCGAGACCGTTGGAGATGGTCACGCCGGTGTGGACGACGGACACGTCGCCGCCGGGGGTGAGCCGGTACACCGTGCCGGCTCCGGGGCGGGTGTCGTAGGCCATCGTGCCGCAGTAGAAGTTGCCGGCCGGGTCGCAGCCGCCCTCGTTCATCCGGATCGAGCCGTCGCTCCACAGCTCCGGTCCGGCGTCGACCGTGCCGTCCGCCGCGATCAGCGCGAAGCCCCGCTCGACGGCCACCACGAGACCGCCGGACGCGCGCGGGCGCCAGGCCGCCGCGACATCGCCGAGGTGCTGCCGTACATACGCGCCCTGGTCGTCGAAGGCGAGGAGATCCCCGGCCAGCATGTCGACGATCCTCAGCCGCCCCGTACCGGGATCCCACCCGGGGCCCTCGCCGTGATGGGTGACGATCCCGGTCCAGTTCTCCGCGCGCATGCCCGCCCCTTCCGCAGAACACCTCGACGATCACCGCATGTTAAGCGCAGCCGCGCACTTGACACGAGGGTATCGATCATCGATATTATCGATGATCGATAACAACGACTTTCGATATGAGGCTGCCATGAACGCGTCCCCCTGGTACCGGGTCGAGTGGGATCGCGGCGACCACCTCGCACTGCGCCTGGCCCTCGGTGTGGGCGCCGCCCTGGTGGCCGGATTCGCCGTGCTGATCCCGCTCCTGGAGGTGCTGGGGGTGACGAGCGGCGACGGCGCCGGGCGGACCGTACCGCTGCGCGCGACCGCGACGGTCGCGGACGCGGGCGGCGCGCAGGGCATCGCGCTCAGCGGCACCAGCCAGGGCGAAGTGACCTTCGCCCAGCCGGACTTGACCCAGCGCGCACTGCTCGCACTGCCCGAGGTCTTCAGCGGGGCGCTGCTGCTGGTCGTCGCGTACCTGCTGTACCGGATCGTGCGCACGCTCGCGGTGGGCGACCCGTTCGTGCCGGACAACGCGCGGCGGGCGAGGGGGATCGCGGTGGCCGTCCTGAGCCTCGCCGTCCTGCGTCCGCTGCTCGACATGGTCACCACGGGGCAGTTGGTGCTGGGCACGGCGGTCGAGGACCAGGTGTCGGTCGAGGCGACGTTCAGCTCGGGCCCCGTACTGCTCGGGCTGCTGATCGCCGCGCTCGCCGAGGTCTTCCGGCGGGGCACCCGGCTGCGCGCCGACACCGAGGGGCTGGTCTGATGCCCCCCGAGGACGAGCACCGCGTCGTGGTCCATCTGGACCGGCTGCTCGCCGAGCGCGGCATGACCCTGACCGAGCTGGCCGGGCGGGTCGGCGTCACCGTGGTCAACCTGTCGATCCTGAAGAACGGGCGCGCCAGAGCGATCCGGTTCTCCACACTCACCGCGATCTGCGAGGCACTCCAGTGCGGTCCGGGCGATCTGCTGAGCTGCGAGCGGCCGGACGCCGCGGACCGCCGGGACCATCGGGCCGCTCCATGAAACGATCTTTACGGGCACGTCCGGCCGGTGCACAATCGCACCCATGATCCACGATGCGACGAGCGACTATCTGGCCGGACTGGAGAGCCGGCTGGCGGCCGACGGATGCGCGCCGCGCCAGGACAACTGGGGAGGCGCGCCCGTCCTGGTCGGGCGGCGCTCGGACTTCCGGCTCCGCTGGCTGGCCACGAACCTCCATCTGTTCACCATCGCGGCGGCGGTCCCCTATGTCGCCACGGAGACCATCGCCGTCTTCACCGGTCAGTGCCTCCAGTACGCCAGGGAGAACAAGGGCGGTCTGCCCGTCGGGTTGCAGACGGGGGTGGCGGTCTTCCCGGTACTGGTCAGCGAGCGGGTCGACCCGGCGGCGCTCGCCTGGGCACGGGAGCGGCAGCGCAACGAATTCGCCTGCTTCGCCCGGCCCGTGGTCGTGGACTCGTCGAAGGGGGAGGTCGCGGTCTTCCGGGGCAAGCCGTTGATCGGCAGGGGGTACGCCGGCCACCTGACCAGGAAGGGCGACGCGTACCTGGGGCAGCGGGGCTGAGCCTCCCCCCGTCCCCCCGTCAGCCCCTGAGCCCGTCACCCCGTCAGCCCGTCAGCCCGCCGGGCCCGGTGGCGGCGCCGTGCTCTCGCGGACCACGATCCGGGTGGGTACGAGCGTGGTGCCGGGCTCCTCGGTGTGTTCCCGGATCTGGCGCAGCGCGCCCTCGACGCACCGCCGCCCGACCTCGGCGAAGTCCTGGCGGACCGTGGTCAGCGGCGGCAGGTACGAGCCCGCGTCCGGGATGTCGTCGAAGCCCACCACGCTGACCTGGCCGGGGACCGTACGGCCCGACTCGTGCAGCGCCCGCAGCAGCCCGAGCGCCATCTGGTCGTTGGCCGCGAAGACCGCCGTACACCCCGGTTCGCGGGCCAGCCGCAGCCCGGCGCGGTATCCGGACTCGGCCGACCAGTCGCCGCGCAGCAGCGGCGGCACCTCGCGGCCCGCCTCGCGCAGCGTGGCCCGCCAGGCGTCGGCGCGGTGCTGTGAGGCGTACGACTCCTCGGGCCCGGCCAGGTGCCAGACCGTACGGTGTCCCAGCCCCAGCAGATGCCGCACCGCCTCCCGGGCGCCGCCCGCCTGGTCGGTGTCGACCACGCTGTAGCGGTCGCCCGCGTTGGAGTCGACGACCACGACGCCCACGTCGGGCGGGAGCGAGACCGTGGCGGCGTCCAGCAGATGGACCTCCATGATCACGATGATGGCGTCGACCGCCAGCTCGCCCAACCGCGTGAAGGCGCCGCGTACTTGGTCCTGGGTGGGGATGGCGACGGGCAGCAGTGTGGTGGCGTATCCCTGCTCCGCGGCCGAGGTGGCGATCGCCTCCAGGGTGCGGACGTTGCCGGTGGTCGAGAGGGTGAACAGGATGATGCCGATGGTGCGGAACTCGCCGCGCTTGAGCGCGCGGGCCGCGCTGTTGGGCCGGTAGCCCAACTCCTTCATCGCGGCCAGAACCTGCTCCCGGGTCTTCTCCACCACCCCCTGGTGGCCGTTGGCCACCCGGGAGACCGTCTGCGAGGAGACACCCGCGCGCCGGGCGACGTCCGCCATGGACACTCTGCGACGGCGCGGCGATCCGACTGTCCCGCGGCCCGCCCCGGCTGTCCCGGGGCCCGCCGCTCCGGCCTGCGACGACCATGCGTCCGGCTCCGCGCTGTCCACGATGTCCTCCACCCGTACCCTCACGCTCCGCGGTCGGCGCCGCCTCGGGGCAAAACTGACCCCGCCATGAATCTTGACGCCCTCCGGGCCCCAATGTAAGCATCCCATCAACAGATGTTTACGTAAACATGTCGCCCGCGGCGGTATCGGGGCATGGCCTGTTCACGTACGTTTCCATCCGGCTGCCGGGTGCCGGGTGCGCCAGGACGACCAGCGAGGAACAAAGTCATGACGGCATTGTCACCGCCCTCCACAGCGGGACACCCCGCCCCGCCACGGGGCCCTCGACGCAGGCGGGCCCTGATCGGCTGGGGCTTCATCGGACCGTTCATGGCGGTCTTCGCCCTCGTCTTCCTGGCCCCGATCTGCTACTCGATCTATCTGAGCCTCTTCCGGACCCAACTCGTGGGCGGCACCTCGTTCGTCGGGTTCGACAACTACCAGCGGGCGCTGGAGGACCCGAACTTCTGGTCCGCGCTGGGCCGGGTGACCCTCTTCCTCGCGGTGCAGGTACCGGTGATGCTCGGGATCGCGCTGCTGGTCGCGCTGGCCATCGACAGCGGCCGGCTCTACGGCAGGAACTTCTTCCGGATCGCGATCTTCCTGCCGTACGCCGTCCCCGCCGTGGTGGCCGCCCTGATGTGGGGCTTCATGTACGGCACCCGCTTCGGCCTCGTCGGCAACATCAACGACGCCTTCGGGGTGTCACTGCCCGACCCGCTCTCCTCCGGTCTGGTGCTCGCCTCCATCGGCAATATCGTGACCTGGGAGTTCGTCGGCTACAACATGCTGATCTTCTACGCGGCGCTGCGGGTGATCCCGCACTCGCTCTACGAGGCGGCGGAGATCGACGGCGCCGGGCAGCTGCGCGTCATCACGGCCATCAAACTCCCCGCCATCCGGGGCGCGCTGGTCATCGCCACCATCTTCTCGATCATCGGCAGCTTCCAGCTCTTCAACGAGCCGAGCATCCTGAAGAATCTGGCGCCCAACACGATCACCACGGACTTCACGCCGAACTTCTACACCTACTCGCTGGCCTTCTCCGGCCAGCAGCACAACTACGCGGCCACGGTCGCGATCATCATGGGCATCTTCACCATGATCATCGCCTATGCCGTCCAGCTCCGCGGCATGCGAAAGGAAGCGTGACGATGGGAGCCACCGCCCCGGCCACCGCCACCCCGGGCGAGGACCGCGCACCCCGGCCCGTCACCGGGCTGCGCACCCCCGGCCCCGGACAACGGCACAGTGTCAACCGCCCGCGCCGCAGTGTGCTGCTCACCGTGCTGACCGGTCTGGTGCTGGTCTACGCCCTGGTGCCGCTGGTCTGGCTCGTCATCAACTCGACCAAGACGCAGAGCGGGCTGCTCTCCTCCTCCGGGCTCTGGTTCGACAGCGACTTCGCGTTCTTCCGCAATATCGCGGACACGCTCACCTACAACGACGGTGTGTTCGTCCGCTGGCTGCTCAACACCCTGCTCTACGTGGTGGTGGGAGCCGGCGGCGCGACCTTCCTCGCGGTGCTCGGCGGCTACGCGCTCGCCAAGTTCCAGTTCCCCGGCAAGCGCGGCATCTTCGCGGTGGTGATCGGCGCCGTCGCCGTCCCCGGTACGGCGCTGGCGGTCCCCACCTTCCTCATGTTCAGCAAGATGGGGCTGACCGACACCCCCTGGGCGGTGATCATCCCGTCGCTGATCTCACCGTTCGGCCTCTATCTCATGTGGGTATTCGCCGCCGAGGCGATCCCCGCCGAGCTGCTGGAGGCCGCCAGGATCGACGGCGCGAGCGAGATCCGTACCTTCTTCACGGTGAGCCTGCCGCTGCTGGCCCCCGGCATCGTGACGGTGCTGCTGTTCACCATGGTCGCGACCTGGAACAACTACTTCCTGCCGCTGATCATGCTGAAGAACCCGGACTGGTACCCGCTCACGCTCGGACTCAACTCCTGGAACGCGCAGGCGCAGACCAACGGCGGCGAGGCCATCTTCAACCTGGTGATCACCGGCTCGCTGCTCACCATCGTGCCCCTCATCGCCGCGTTCCTGCTGCTCCAGCGGTACTGGCAGTCCGGGCTCGCCGCGGGCAGCGTCAAGGAGTGAGCCGCTCGCTTCCCGCCCGCTCCTGGTGATCCCTCCCCTTTTCCTCAGCTGTTCGGCAGTTCTCTGACAACGAAGTGAGATGACTCTGATGTACAACACAGCGCGCCGGCGCGGCGTGCGCGGTGCCGGTCTGGCCTCCGTGCTCGCCCTCGCCCTCACCCTGACGGCCTGCGGCGGATCCTCCGACGACAGCGGCGGCTCGGACTCGGGGAGCGCCGACGACGTCAAGGCGGCTCTCGAAAAGGGCGGCGACCTCACGGTCTGGACCTGGGACTCCACCATCCCCAAGGTCGCGAAGGACTTCGAGGCCGCGCACCCCAAGGTGAAGGTCAAGGTGGTCAACGCCGGGACGTCCAAGGACGAGTACACCGCCCTCCAGAACGCCATCTCGGCGGGCAAGGGCGTCCCCGACGTCGCGCAGATCGAGTACTTCGCACTGGGCCAGTTCTCGCTGGCCAAGTCCGTCGCCGACCTCGCCCCGTACGGTGCCGACAAGCTGGCCGACTCCTACTCCCCCGGCCCGTGGAACGCGGTCACCTCCGACGACGCCGTCTACGGGCTGCCGGTCGACTCGGGCCCGATGGCCCTGTACTACAACAAGAAGGTCTTCGACAAGTACAAGATCGCGGTGCCGACCACCTGGGACGCGTACGTGACGGCGGCCGAGAAGCTGCACAAGGCCGACCCGAAGGTCTACATCACCGCCGACACCGGCGAGGCGGGCTTCGCCACCAGCCTGATGTGGCAGGCCGGCGGTCGCCCGTACAAGGTCGACGGCACCGATGTGAGCATCGACTTCGGCGACGCCGGAAGCACCACCTTCGCCAAGACCTGGCAGAAGCTGCTCGACGGCAAGCTGCTCGCGCCCGTCACCTCGTGGACCGACGAGTGGTTCAAGGGTCTGGGTGACGGCACCATCGCCACCCTGGCCACCGGCGCCTGGATGCCCACCAACCTGCAGACGGGCGCGCCCGCCGCGGCCGGTGACTGGCGGGTGGCCCCGCTGCCGCAGTGGAAGGCGGGCGAGAAGTCCAGCGCGGAGAGCGGCGGCAGCTCGCTGGCCGTCCCCGCCGCGGGCAAGAACAAGGCGCTCGCCTACGCGTTCACCGAGTACGTCGCCGCCGGGGCGGGCGTCAAGTCCCGGGTGAAGGACGGCGCGTACCCCGCGACCACCGCCGACATGACGTCCAAGGAGTTCCTGGACACGAAGTTCGACTACTTCGGCGGTCAGGAGATCAACAAGGTCTTCGCCCAGTCCGCGTCCGAGGTCGCGTCCGACTGGTCGTACCTGCCCTTCCAGGTCTACGCGAACTCGATCTTCAACGACACCGTCGGCAAGGCGTACGTCTCCGGCACCACGCTGAGCGAGGGCCTCGCCGCCTGGCAGAAGCAGTCCCGCGCCTACGGCTCGGAGCAGGGCTTCACCGTCAAGTAACTCCGGCCGGGCAGGTGGTGGCGGAGGGCGGCGACTCCGTCAGCCGTCACCACCCGGCGCCCGCGGCCCACCCGCGCCGCGTATCCACCGGCTCGATTCTCATCCGAGGAGCAAGATGACCCGCGTCCCGTCGCCCCGCTGGCTGCGCCGGCCCCACGACGACCGCACACCGCGGTTCGCGTACGGCGCCGACTACAACCCGGAGCAGTGGCCGCGCGAGGTGTGGCCCGAGGACATCCGGCTGATGCGCGAAGCCGGTGTGAACATCGTGTCCCTCGCCATCTTCTCCTGGGCCCGGATCCAGCCCGCCCCCGACACCTGGGAGTTCGGCTGGCTGGACGAGATCATGGATCTGCTGCACGAGGGCGGCATCGCGGTGGATCTGGCGACCGCGACCGCCTCCCCGCCGCCGTGGCTGACCACGCTGCACCCGGAGATCCTGCCGGTCACCGCCGCCGGCGAGACGGTGTGGCCCGGCGCCCGCCAGCACTGGCGGCCCACCTCGCCGGTCTTCCGCAGCTACGCGCTCAAGCTCGCGCGGAAGATGGCCGAGCGGTACGGGGACCACCCCGCGCTCACCGCCTGGCACATCTCCAACGAGCTGGGCTGCCACAACATCTACGACTACTCCGACGACGCCGCGCACGCCTTCCGCGGCTGGCTGACCGACCGCTACGGCTCGATCGAGGCTCTCAACCACGCCTGGGGAACGGCCTTCTGGGCCCAGCGCTACACGGAGTGGGACCAGATCCTGCCGCCCCGGCTGGCCGCCTCGCACCCCAACCCGACCCAGCAGCTCGACTTCAAGCGGTTCTCCTCGGACGCCCTGAAGGACTATCTGCGGGCCGAGCGCGACCTGCTGTACCGGCTGACCCCCGACACCCCGGTGACCACCAACTTCATGGTGATGGGCGAGACGAAGGGGATGCACTACGCCGACTGGGCCCGGGAGGTGGACTTCGTCTCCAACGACCACTACACCCTGCCAGGACCGCAGCGGCTCGACGAGCTGTCGTTCTCCGCGAACCTGACCGGTTCGATCGCCGGCGGACACCCCTGGTTCCTGATGGAGCACTCCACCAGCGCCGTGAACTGGCAGCCCGTCAACGTGGCCAAGCGACCTGACGAGTTGGCGCGGGACTCGCTGCTGCACGTGGCGCACGGCGCGGACGCCGTCTGCTTCTTCCAGTGGCGGCAGTCGGCGGCGGGCGCCGAGAAGTACCACTCGGCGATGGTGCCGCACGCCGGTCCCGACAGCGAGGTGTTCCGCTCGGTGGCCGCGCTCGGCGCTCTGCTGGGCGAGCTGTCCGAGGTCGTGGGCTCCCACGGGCGGCCCGCCCGCGCGGCCGTCCTCTTCGACTGGGAGTCGTGGTGGGCCAGCGAGCAGGACTCCCACCCGACCTCCCTGCTGCGCTACCGCCAGGAGGCGCTGGACTGGTACTCGGCCTTCCTCGACCTGGGGGTACGGGCCGATGTCGTCCACCGGGGCGCGTCGCTGGACGGCTACGACCTGGTGGTGGCGCCGGTACTGCACGTGGTGCCGCGCGATCTCGCCAAGGAGCTGACCGGCTACGTCGAGGGCGGGGGCCATCTGGTCACCACGTACTTCTCCGGTGTGGTGGACGAGAACGACCACGCCTGGCTGGGCGGCTACCCGGGCGCGCTGCGGGAGCTGCTCGGCATCCGGATCGAGGAGTTCGGGCCGCTGCTCGACGGGCAGCACGTCACCCTCGACGACGGCTCCACGGGCACGCTGTGGACCGACCGGATCACCGTGACGGACGACGCCGTCGAGGTACTCGCCTCGTACCGTACGGGCGACCAGTCGGGGCGGCCCGCGATCACCCGCCGCGCGGTGGGCGGCGGCTCCGCCGCGTACGTCTCCACCCGGCTCGGTGCCGAGGGGCTGCGAGGGGTGCTCGCGCCGCTGCTCGCGCGGGCCGGGGTGGCCGGTGAACTGCCCGAGGCCGCGCGCGGCCGGGTGGAGCTGGTGGTCAGGGGCGACGGCGACACCGCGTACTGGTTCCTCGTCAACCGCACCGACGAGCCGGTCGAACTGGCCCGGCTCAGCGGCACGTTGCTCGCCGGGACGGCGGGCAGCACACGACACGGCGCGGAAGGGCCGCTCGTGCTCGGGCCGCGCGGGGTGGCGGTGGTACGCCGCTGAGGTCCGCGCCGGCCCCGGCGCGGGAGGGCACCGGGAGGGGGGTCTTCACCAGGCACGTCTGCGGTTCTGTCCCGATGACGCGACACGGACAAGGGAATTCCTCACGATGAAGAGACCACGTACCTTCCGGTATCCGGCGGCGGCCCTGGCCGTCGCCCTCGCGACCGGCGGTGTGCTGGCCGGCGGTCCACAGGCCGGGGCCGCCGCCCCGGCCGCCACCACCACCGTCACCGTACGGCCCGACCCCTCCTACCAGGGGCAGGAGTTCGAGGGCTGGGGCACCAGCCTCGTCTGGTTCGCCCATGCGACCGGCGGCTATCCGGCGGAGATCCGCGAGAGGCTGGCGAAGCTGGTCTTCGGCGACGACGGGCTCGCCCTCAACATCGCCCGCTACAACATTGGCGGCGGCAACGCGCCCGACGTCAAGGACTATCTGCGGGCGGGCGGCGCGGTCGAGGGCTGGTGGCGGGCGCCCGAGGGGACCACGCGTGACGACCGCGACTGGTGGTCGGCGGGCAACCCCGCCCACTGGAACGCGAACGCCGATGCCACTCAGCGCTGGTGGGTGAACCGGATCAAGAAGGACGTCACGCACTGGGAGGCGTTCTCCAACTCGCCGCCCTGGTTCATGACCGAGAGCGGCTATGTCTCGGGCAACTTCCAGGCCGGGCAGGACCAGTTGCGTCCCGACAAGGTGGCCGACTTCGCCGCCTATCTGACCGGCGCGGTGGAGCGGCTGGAGAAGGCGAGCCGGATCAAGGTCGACACCGTCGACCCGTTCAACGAGCCCAACACGTCCTACTGGGGCACCACGCTCGGCCCGGACGGCGAGCCGGTGGGGGGCAGGCAGGAGGGCGCCCATGTCGGCCCCGAGCGCCAGCAGCAGGTCATCAGGGCGCTGGCCGAGAAGCTCGGCAAGTCGAAGACCGACGCGGTGATCTCCGCGATGGACGAGACGAACCCGACGACGTTCGCCCGCAACTGGGAGTCCTACCCGCGGGACGTACGGGATCTGGTCGCCCAGCTCAACGTCCACACCTACGGCACCGGCGGCCGGACCACCGCGCGCGACATCGCCAAGGGCGCCGACAAGCCGCTGTGGATGAGCGAGGTCGACGGCGACTGGGGCGACGGCCAGGACTTCACCAGCATGAGGCCGGGGCTGGGTCTGGCCCGGCACATCGTGGACGATCTGCGCGAACTGGAGCCCACCGCCTGGCTGTTCTGGCAGCCGGTGGAGGACTACGACAACATGCGGCCGGGCGGCGAGTCCGCGAAGGGCGGCAACTGGGGCTCGATCCAGGTGCCGTTCAGCTGCACGGCGAAGGACACCCTGAAGACCTGCCCGGTGCTGACCAACACCAAGTTCGACACCGCGCGGAACTTCACCCACTTCATCCGCCCCGGCGACCGGCTGGTCCGGGTGGACGACACCGCGAGCGCGGCGGCGGTGTCCGCCTCCGGGCGCGAGGCCACCGTCGTCCACGTCAACGACACCGACAGCGCCCATGAGATCGCTCTCGACCTGTCCGGCTTCGCCGAGGTGGCCAAGGGCGCGAAGGTCACCCCCGTCGTCACGGACGCCTCGGGCGCCCTGGTCAAGAAGCGCGCGGTCGCCGTGTCGAAGGGCCGCGCGAGCGTCACCGTACCGGCCGGTTCGGTGACCACCCTGCGGATCACGGGCGTGTCCGGGGTGGCCAAGGACACCGCGCCGATCCGGCCGGGGCACACCTACGGCCTGACCGGCGTGGGCAGCGGCAAGTCGCTCGGCGTCTCGGACGACGCGACCGGAGCCGTGATCCGCACCACCGACGCGGGCGACGCCGGCCAGCGGTGGCGGATCGAGAAGGTGACGAAGGGCGTCGGCGACCGGGAGCGCTACGTACTGCGCAACCCGGCGGACGGCAGCCGACTCGCGGTCGACGGCGGCACGGCGGTGCTGGAGAGGGACCAGGCGAAGCCGGGCCGCGGCGCCCAGTGGATCCTGTCCACCACGGGCGACGGCAGCTACACCTTCGTCAGCGCCGTGAGCGGCGAACTGCTGGAGGTCGCCGGGCAGTCGTCCGCGGAGGGCGCCCGGGTCTCGGTCTGGAAGCCCAACTCCGGTACGAATCAACGCTGGCAGGTCACCGGCCTGACGTAGCGCGTCCCTGGTGAGCGAGGACCGAGGACCGGCCAGGGAGCGGGCCGGTCCTCGGTGTGCCGGGCGGGGTGATCGGGGCCGGATCAGCCGCGTACCGGGGCCAGTTCGACGCGGTCGATGTTCGGTGCCCAGGCGGACGCGTTGGACAGGGTGAGGGTGTTGGCGCCCTGCTGGAGGGTGACCGGGACGCCGAGGGTCCAGAAGTCCTCCCAGCTCCAGGTGTTCTTGAAGGTCACCTTCCGGGTGTTGGCGCCGACCGTGACGTCGGCGGTGCGCGAGACGATGTCGGTGTTGTACGCGTGGCCGTTGTCGCGCCGGTCGTTCTGGCCGTACGTGAGGACGAGCAGGTACTTTCCGGCGCGCGGCGCGTCGACGGTGAAGGTGGCGGTGGAGGCGGCGCTGTTGCCCAGCCAGCCGATGTAGCTGCCCTCGGTGGCGTGGGCGCTGTCCACCAGCCGGGCACCGCCCGCCAGGCGGGCCTGGGCGCCGTCGTAGGCGAGGGTGCCGGTGGTGGAGCCGGTGCCGGACACGTCGAGCGAGCGCAGGGAGGCGCTGCCGGTGGCGGTGACGCGGTTGTTGCCCGCCACGAGGTACAGCCGCAGGGCCTGGCCGGGGGCGGCGGTCACCGTCTCCTCGTGCAGGGCGAGTTGTACGGCGGCGGAGGCGCGCGAGGTCACCGTGTAGTAGCCGTCGCGGGGTGCGTACACGTCGTAGACGGCCTTGGCGCCCGACCCGAGCACGAGCGCTCCGGTGCCGGTGCCGGAGGCGTCGGTGTAGTCGTAGGACACACTGCCGGAGATGTCGGCGAGGGTGGCCTCGTAGGAGGCGGCCGGGGTGGTGTTCGCGGTCAGGTCGATCCGGTCGAGGGTGACCTCACCGGTGCCCTTGGCCAGGGTGAGGGTGTGGGTGCCCGCGGTGAGGGCGACGGTGAGATCGGCCTTCGCCCGGTAGGTCCAGTTCTCGGTGGAGGGGTAGCGGACGCCGGTCGTGGCGCCGCCGTCCACGGAGAGCAGCTGGGTGGCGGGGGCGCCGGACTGGTTGCCGTACAGCACCGACAGGTCGTAGCCGCCCGTGGTGGGCACGGTGACGGTGAAGTCCACCTTGCTGCCGGAGGTGTTGAGCGAGCCGACGTCCTTGGTGCCCGAGGTGGCGTAGCCGTTGGCGTTGGAGACCGTGCCCTGGGTGTAGACCTGCCCGCCGGTGATGCGGGCGTCCTCGGCCTCGTAGGAGGCGGACCACGGGACGGTGGCGGCGGCGGGGGTGCCGGAGCCGGCCGGGGTGAGCACGATCCGGTAGGCGGACATCTGCTTCATGCCGGTGAGGGGGACGGTCACGGAGCCGTCGGCGGCGACGGTCAGCTTCGTACGGGACAGGACGCGCGGAGCGGCGTGCTGTCCCTCGTAGCCGGACCAGGCGGCCTCGGCCACGGTCGCGGTGACCGAGGTGCCGAAGACGGCCGGGTCGACGTGCTGGACGGCCACGTCAGCGTCACCGGCCGCACCGCCGAGCAGTACCTGCGCCTGCTTGCGGGTGGTGTCGAGGGAGGCCAGGCCCTGGAGTGTGTCGACGGTGTTGAGCGAGGGCGGGGTCACCTTGACGGTCCGGCCGGTCAGCCCGGCGTACCAGCGGAAGAACCACCAGCCGCCGTTGGGGATGTTGGTGCGCACGACGTTGCCGTCGAGGTTGCCTGCGGCGTCCCAGTACGCCTGGTCCGCGTACACCTTGTTGCGTTCGAACATCGAGACCCACTGCACCAGTTGGCCCGGTACGGAGAGGTCGCGGCGGTTGGCGTACTCGTTGATGTTGACCGTTCGGGGCGTGATCCCGACGCTCTTCTCGATGGCCCGGTAGGTGTCGAAGTGGCTCTGGAAGTCGCGCAGGGAGGAGGGGCTCAGCTCGTGCCAGGTGGTGACCTCCGGCAGGACGTTCTCCTTCTTCGCGAAGGTGAGGAAGTCGGTCAGCAGCCTTGTGTGGTACGAGGCTTCGTTGGGGCCGGCGATCCTGGCGTCCGGGTCGATGGCGCGGATGCGCTGGTAGACGGTCTTCCAGTCCTTGAGGAAGCGGTCCCGGTTGGTCTGGTACGTCGCCTGGTCGGAGACGCCCAGGTGGTACCAGATCTGGTCGGGCTCGTTGAACGGGACGTAGACGAAGTGTTCGCTGTTGGGCGCGTTCGCCACATCGCGGGCGATCTTGTCGACCTTGGTGAGGTAGTCGTCGATGCCGAGGTCCTCGTACGGCCACTGGGCGTAGATGTCCTGCATCATCACCAGGACGTCGCCGCCGCCGTTGCGGAAGAACGACTTCGAGACGGTGACGGCGTCGCCGTTGGGATGCTGGGCGCCGCCCTCGGCCTTCTGGGAGACGGTGGTGAGCTTGAGCGGGGCGAGCGCGGCGTCGCTCGGCACCCCGTCGTCGCTCAGTCCGTACAGCGCGCCGTTCGCACCGCGCAGCACCTCGCCCTCGGGCGCGGCGAGGTCGACGGTGACGCGCTGGGCGGCAGCGGCCCGGGTCCCGGCCGCGGCGGACGTCTGGTCGGCGTGTGCGGTGGGCAGGAATCCGGCGGTCAAGGCTGCTCCGAGCAGGGTCGCGCCGAGGATGGTCGACGCCCGGTGTCTGGTCCTTCCGGCGCCACGCGCCGGTCGGAAGGTGCGGGGGGATGTGCTCATTTGGACCTCCAGTTGCTACTTCACGGCTCCACTGGTGATTCCGGACACGATCTTGCGCTGGGCCACCAGGAACACGGCGACCATGGGCAGGCTCATCACCACGACGTACGCGAAGATGAGGTGCCAGTTGTTGAGGTACAGCTGGGCGCCGGCGACCTGGTAGAGATTGATCGGCAGGGTCGCCCCGTCTCCGCCGCCGAGGACGAAGAAGGCGTAGAAGATGTCGCTCCAGGCATAGAGCATCACCATGATCGTCGCGGTGGCGATCACCGGCCGCAGCAGCGGCAGGATGATCCGCAGGAAGATCCGCGTGGGCCCGGCGCCGTCGATGCGGGCCGCTTCCTCCAGCTCGGTGGGGATGGTTCTGATGAAGCCGGTCATGAAGAAGACCGAGGTGGACAGATACATCCCGGTGTAGACGGCGATCATGCCGGGCCGGGTGCCGGCCAGGCCGAGCTGGCGCAGCTCCATGACGATGGTGATCACGGCGGGCGGCAGCAGCAGCCCGCTGATGGTCAGGGCGTACGCGGCCGAGACGAGCTTCGAGGAGCGGCGGGCGAAGACCCAGGCCGCCCCGGCGCCGAGGATCAGGACCAGCGCCACCGAAGGCACCACGACGAGCAGGGAGTTGACGAAGCCGCGGAGCATCTCGCCCTGCCCGACGGCGTCCGCGTAGTTGTCGGCGGGCTGCCAGTGGCGCGGCGGATCGAGGTTGGGCCGTACCGCCTCGCCCTGCGGCTTGGCGGAGGTGACGAGCACCAGCCACAGGGGTACGCCGATGGCGAGCGCGGCGAGCAGGACGACCAGGGCCGGGCGTCCGTACCGCCACAGCCGCGGGCCGGCCGCGCCGGTTCCGCTGATTCCGGCGGTTCCGGGGCGTGGGAGTGTGCCGGGCGTGCTGGTCACAGTGTCTGTTCCCTTCGGCGCAGCCCGACGACGAGCGGGATCGCGATGACCACGACGATCAGGAAGAGGACCAGGCTCATCGCGGACGCCTGCGCGTACAGCCCCTGTCCGAAGATCCGGAACATGTAGATGTTGAAGACCTCGGTGGAGGCGGCCGGTCCGCCGCCCGTGGTGGCCTGCACGATGTCGAAGGTGTTCATCGAGCCGATGAGCGCGGTGGTGACATTGAAGGTGAGGGCGGGCGCGAGCATCGGCCAGCGCACGGACCGGAAGGTGCGCCAGGGCCCGGCGCCGTCGACTTTGGCGGCCTCCAGCATGTCGCCGGGGATGCCCTTGAGCCCGGCGAGATAGATCAGCATGGCCAGGCCCATCCACTTCCAGCCGTGGATGACGGAGACCAGGACGACGGTCCAGGTGGTGGAGCCCAGCCAGGGGATGTCCGTGCCGAGGGCGGCGTTGACCGCGCCGTCCTGGTCCAGGAGCGCCTGGAAGACGTAGCCGACGGCGAGCGCCGAGATGAGCACCGGCAGGAAGAAGACGGCGCGGAAGAAGCGGTTGAAGCGGGAGTCCTCTTCGAGGAGGAGCGCGAGTCCGAGGCCGAAGCCGTTCTGGAAGAGGGCGGCGAGCGCCGCGTACAGGAGGGTGGTCCTGATGGACCTCAGCAGGGAGCCGTCGTCGGCGATCGTCCGGAAGTTGTCGAGGCCGGTGAAGGCGACGTCCGGATGGTAGGAGGACCAATTGGTGAACGGGTAGTAGAAGTTGAGCAGGTTGGGCACCAGGAAGAAGGCCGCGAAGACCGCCACGGCCGGCAGTGCGAACCACCAGGGGTGGTGGACGGCGGCACGGGGCAGCCGTCCCGGCTTCTTCCCTCCGCGGGTGGGCGGCGCGGCCCCGCGGGTGCGTATGGCTGTGTCCGCCACGGCTGACATCCCTCGTACGGAAGCGTTCGGAGGCGTTCGGAGGCGTTCGGGAAACATGCGGGAGCGTGCGGGGCCAAGGTGGTCGGGGCGGGCGCCGCGGTGGTCGGGCAGGCGCCGCCGTCAGAAGCCGGGCGCGCCCTGAGCCTTGGCCACCTGCGCGAACTGGTCCTGGATCGCCTGCGCCACCTGCGCGGGGGTCTTCTTGTCGTAGATCATGTCGGCGAGATAGAGGTGGGTGTCGGGCGCGACGATGGCCTTGGCCTGGAAGACACCGTTCGCGGTGGGCAGCGCCTTGATCTGGTCGAGAGAGGTCTGCGGGAGCCCGTCGGGGCTGGGTACGGCGGGCTGGACGGACGGGATCTTCATCGCCTCGATGTAGTCCGCGTAGTCGGTGTCGAGCCAGAACGCGAGGAACTGGCGGGCGGCGTCCTGCCGCTTCTGGTCACCGGTCCTGAAGGCGACGACGCCGTTGGTCTGGTCCGGCGAGTACATGCCGGTGGCGTCGGAGTTCGAGACGGGGAACCAGCCGATCTTCTTGTCGATCTCCGCCGTGCTGTACTTCGCCTGCAACTGCGTCTGGAAGGAGGTGACGTTGAGGACCATGCCCGCCTCGCCCTTCCACAGCGCGTCGGCCGAGCCGGTGAAGGTGCCGGTGCGGTAGTTCTTCTGCGCGAGCCCGGCACCGAGGAGCTGGTCCTTGTAGGTGGTGACGGCCTTGACGACGACCGGGTCGGTCCACTTCTCCTCGTTCTTGTTGAGGCCCGCCCACCACCGCTGGTCGAGGTCGGTGAGCTGCACCTGCATCTGCCACTGCATGGGCCACTTGTCGCCGCCCGACTCGTAGAAGGCGGCGGCGTCCGTCGTGTCCTTGATCTTGTGGCCGAGCTTCAGCAACTCGTCGTAGCTCCGGGGGAATTGGGCCTCGGCGATGCCCGCCTTCCGGAAGACGTCCTTGTTGTAGTAGACGCCGAGCATGGCGGGGCTGGTGACGATCGCGGCGTACCGCTTGCCGTCCAGCACACCGAGGGACTTCTCCGTGTCACCGAGCTTGCTCACCCAGGGCTCGCTGTCCAGGGTGAGCAGATTCTGCCGGGGCTGGATGAACGGCAGTGTGGAGAGGGACGGCTGCCAGAACATCAGGTCCGGCTTGTCGCCCGAGGCGAGCTTGGTCGGGACGTTCTGCTCGTACAGATCGGGGATGGCCTGGGTGTCGACCTTCGCGCCGGTGGCCTTCTCGAAGGCGTCGATGACCTGCCGGGGCGCGTTGACCGTGTTCTGGGCGGTCCACATGGTCAGTTTCACACCGTCGAGCCTCGCCGTGGGATCGGCCTTCGCCGCGTTTCCGGACTCCGCGCCGTCGTCCGTCACCGTCGGATCGCTGCACGCGGTGGCGGTCAGCGCGGTGGCGCATATCAGCACCAGGACCGGTAGAACTCTCTTCATCGTGAGATCCGCCTCGCTGCGTAGAGGGTGGTGTGAGGAAGTGCGCCTACCGCCGGGCCGGGCGGGCCGACGGGGGGCCTGAGCTTTCCCTGACGATCAGTTCGGGTACGGACACGGGATGCGGGGCCACCCGCGCCGACTCCTCCACGACGTCGTGGAGCAGTCCGAAGGCGGCCCGCCCCAGGCCCGCGAAGTCCAGCCGTACGGTGGTGAGCGACGGGGTGAGGTACGCGGAGGACGGCGCGTCGTCGAAACCGGCCACGCTCACCTCGCCCGGGATGTCCCGGCCCGCCTCGCGCAACGCCCGGAGCACTCCGAGCGCGAGGTCGTCGTTGCCGCACAGGATCGCGGTGACGGCCGGATCCCCGGCCAGCCTCCGGCCCGCCGCGTGACCGCCGGCCGGGCCCCAGCCGCCCTGCAGGGGGCGCGGCTCGGGCGCCCCCGCCTCGCGCAGCGCGGCACGCCAGCCGGCGGTACGCGGGGCGGTGCGGCGGGTGCTGGACGGTATGGCCACGTAGTGCACGGTCTCGTGGCCGAGCGAGAGCAGATGCCGGGTGGCCTCCTCGGCCGCCACCCGGTCGTCGGTCCACACCCAGGGCCGGTCGCCGCCGGGCGGGCTCGCCGGGGTCTCGACCACCCCCACGACCGGCAGCCCGGCGGGGACGGCCCGCAGGGCGGCGACTCCGGCCGGGTCGTACGCGATCACCACGAGCCCGCCGCCGGTGTCCGCCGCGCGGCGCACGACCGCGCGCACGGCGCTCTCGTCGGCCGACTCCAGCACCGCGATGCCCAGGGAGTAGGCGGCGCGCCTGGCCTCCTCCTCGATGCCCTGGAGGATGGCCGCGTACCCGTAGTGCGTGGTGTTCGCGGTGAGTACGGTGACCGACCGGGACCGGCCGCTGGCCAGCGCGTGCGCGGTGGCGCTGCGCCGGAACCCCAGCTCCTCGATGGCGGCGAGGACCCGCTCGCGGGTCGACGGCTTCACGCTGGGATGGCCGTTGATCACGCGGGAGACGGTCTGGTACGACACCTCGGCCGCCGCGGCGACGTCCCTGATGCTGGGTGCCGTCCCCGACAGCTTCCTTGTGTGACCGGTCACATTCATGCCAGGATTGTGACCGGTCACACAGAGCGCGTCAAGAGACCGTAACGATGGATTCATGGGCCGGACGCAATCCGCTGGTAAGCGCGGCATCAGGAGGGCACGTTGACCGGACAGGCAGCGAACCACACCCCGGTGAGGTTCACTTGGGGCCATTCGGCACTCGAAACGGAGTTCGCCACCGACCCCGACGGCGTGCTCGGCATGGTCCGGCTGGCCCGTCCGGGCGACCCGGCGACCGACCCCGCGCACGCCGGTACCCCCCTTCCCCTGGTGGAGATATCCGCCCTCGGCCACGGCAGCGGCTGGTCGGGGCAGCGCTTCCTCGACGGTGCGCTCGGCTCCCGGCTGCGGCACCGCGCGCACCGCGGCGTCCGGGACGGCGACTGGCACCGGCTGACCGTCGAACTCCACGATGCGCTCACGGGGTTGACGGTCGAGGTACGCTACTCCTCCCCCGACGGCGTGTCCGTGCTGCGTGGTGAGGTGCTGCTGCGCAACGAGGGCGACCGGCCGCTGGTCGTGCAGTCCGTCAGCAGCCTGCTCGTCGGCGCCCTCCCCTCCCCCGACGTTCTCGACGTCCACCGGGCCCGCAACGACTGGCTGGCGGAGTGCCGTTGGTATGTGGAGCCGTTGCGCTCCACCGTCGCCCGCCTCAACCACGAGGCCCACGAGCACGACAGCCGGGCCGCCCTCTCCCTCGCCGGCCGCGGCAGCTGGCCCAGCGACGGGCACCTGCCGATGGGCGGACTCACCGAACGGACGGAGGACGGCGCGGATCCGCGCCGTC
>NZ_QQNA01000309.1 GCF_003346515.1 Streptomyces corynorhini | reverse complement strand
GGACGACGTGAAACGGGCGCGGACGCGGCCCACGCCTACGCCTCCGTCAGCGCCCGCGCCCGTTTCACGTCGTCCGCCATGGCTTCCAGCAGCCCCTCGATCGAGTCGAACTTCCGCTGCCCGCGCACGTACGCCTGGAAGTCGACCGTCACGTGCAGCCCGTACAGGTCCAGGCCCACGCGGTCGATCGCGTACGCCTCGACGGTCCGTTCCGTGCCGTCGAACTGCGGGTTCGTGCCGACGGAGATCGCCGCCGGCATGCGTTCGCCGTCGGCCGTGAGCCAGCCCGCGTACACGCCGTCCGCCGGGATCGCGGTGTGCGGGAGGGTCTCGACGTTGGCCGTCGGGAAGCCCAGTTCGCGCCCGCGCTGGGCGCCCCGTACCACCACGCCCTCGACACGGTGCGGCCGGCCGAGGATCTCCGCCGCGCCCGCGACGTCGCCCTCGGCGACCAGCCTGCGGGTGAGCGTGGAGGAGAACGGCTCGCCGCCGCCCGCCTCGCCGGAGACGTGCAGGTCGATGACCTCGACCTCGTAGTCGTAGGTGGGGCCCAGGTCGGCGAGGACGCCGACGTTGCCCGCCGCCCGGTGGCCGAAGCGGAAGTTGGGGCCCTCGATGACGGCACGGGCGTGCAGCTTGTCGACGAGCACCTTGACGATGAAGTCGGCGGGCGAGAGCTTCGAGAAGGCGACGGTGAACGGCAGGATCAGCAGCGCGTCCACGCCCAGGTCCGCCATCAGTTCGGCACGCCGGTGGTGCGGGGCGAGCAGGGGCGGGTGGCTGCCGGGGCGGACGACCTCGCTGGGGTGCGGGTCGAAGGTCACGACGACGGACGGGACGCGCAGCTCCCGCGCCCGCTCCACCGCCCGGCCGATGATCAGCTGGTGTCCTCGGTGCACCCCGTCGTAGGAACCGATGGTGACGACGCTGCGCCCCCAGTCCTGGGGGATGTCCTCCAAGCCACGCCAGCGCTGCACTGTGACCGCTCCTCGCCCGAACCCTTGTACGTGAGATTTCCCGTTGCGCAGCTCTAAGACTGCCATGCCCGGCGCCCACCGCCCTCACCGGCACCGGCGAACCCCGCCCGGACGGTGGGTGAGCCGGGCACGCCACCCGTGCGCCCGCCGGACACTCCGTGCGCCCGGCCGACGGGGTGACCGAGGGGGGCGAGGTGGACAGATCTCTGTCGGAGGGGGCCTGTGGAGCGGGCAGGTACGCCTGCCCGCTCCACAGGAGGGGTCCCGGTCAGCCGAAGACCGCGAGGCTCTTCGCCTTGCCGTGCTGCTCCTCGACGAGCGCCACGAAGCGCCCTTCGGGGTCGTACGCGGCGACGGGAGTGGTGGCGAACGACGGTATGTCGAGCCGTACGCCGTTGACCAGCAGCTTGGCGCGCTTCTCGTCGACGTCCCAGCGCGCGAACGCGGCCGCGGCGGCGTCGGCGACCGGCATGACGGTCAGCTCCTCCTGGAGCTGGTCGAGCGTCTTCGCGGCGTCCAGCGCGTACGGGCCCACCCGGGTCCTGCGCAGCGCGGTGAGATGGCCCCCGACGCCGAGCCCGGCGCCCAGGTCGCGGGCGAGGGCGCGGATGTACGTACCGGACGAGCAGACGACGGAGACGATCAGGTCGAGGACCGGGGTGCCGTCGTCGGCGACGGCCTCGCGGACGTCGTACAGCCGGAAGGACGAGATGGTCACCGGCCGGGCCGGGATCTCGAACTCCTCGCCGCCGCGTACCCGCGCGTAGGACCGCTTGCCGTCGATCTTGATGGCGCTGACCTTGGAGGGCACCTGCATGAGGGGGCCGGTCAGGGCCGCGATCCCGGCGTCGATGGCCTCGCGCCGCACGGCGGAGGCGTCGGTGGCGGAGGTGATCTCGCCCTCGGCGTCGTCCGTGACGGTGTCCTGGCCGAGCCTGATCGTGCCGAGGTACTCCTTCTCGGTCAGCGCGAGGTGGCCGAGGAGTTTCGTGGCCCGTTCCACGCCGAGGACGAGGACGCCGGTGGCCATGGGGTCGAGGGTGCCGGCGTGGCCGACGCGCCGGGTTCTGGCGATCCCGCGCATCTTGGCGACGACGTCGTGCGAAGTGAAGCCCGACGGCTTGTCCACGATGACAAGCCCGTCGGGCGTCCTGTTCTGCTGAGTCATTCCGAGGCAGCGCCGTCCGTGCGGTCGGTCTCGTCGTCCGTGTCGGCCTCGTCGTCCTTGCGGTACGGGTCGGCCCCGGCCGCGTACGTCTTGCCGGTCGACACCTCACGCACCTCCGCGTCCTTGGCGCGCGCCTTGTCGAGGAGGTCCTCGATGGTGCGCGCGTTGTCCGGGAGGGCGTCGGGGACGAACGCCAGGGTGGGCGTGAAGCGGACGCCGGTCTGCCGGCCCACCTCGGAGCGGAGCACGCCCTTGGCGCTCTCCAGCGCGGCGGCCGAGGCCGCGCGCTCCTCGTCGTCGCCGTAGACCGTGTAGAAGACCGTGGCCTCCCGCAGATCACCGGTGACGCGGGCGTCCGTGATGGTCACGAAGCCGAGTCGCGGGTCCTTGATACGCCGGTCCAGGGTCTCCGCGACCACGACCTGGATGCGATCGGCCAGCTTGCGGGCCCGCGCGTTGTCGGTCACCGGTCCGTCACTCTTCCTTCTGGGTTTCTTGTCGTGCAGGTCAGTCTTGTCGCCCGGTCGGCGCGCGGCCGGTCAGTCGTCGGGGCCGTAAAGCCGCCGCCGTACGGACAGCAGCTCCACCTCGGGCCGGCCGGCCACCACGCGTTCGCAGCGGTCGAGCACGTCCGTGAGGTGCTCCCAGTCGCCGGACACCACCGCGAGGCCGATCTCGGTCCTGCGGTGGAGGTCCTGGTCACCGGTCTCCGCCACGCTGACCGCGAATTTCCGGTGCAGTTCGGCGACGATCGGCCGGACGACGGAGCGTTTCTCCTTCAACGACCGTACGTCGCCGAGGAGGAGGTCGAAGGACAGAGTCCCCACATACATGGATGTCCGGATGTCCCGCCGGTACGGGTTCGGATGTCCGCCGGTGCTCGGCGGAGGCATCAGAACCGTACCCGCAACGGCCGGGGCCGATCGACGGATTTTCGTCCCGTCGACCGGCCCCGGACGGCAGATGTACGTCAGCCTCGCGGCTTCTCGCGCATCTCGTACGTCGCGATGACGTCGTCGATCTTGATGTCGTTGAAGTTTCCGAGGTTGATACCGCCCTCGAAGCCTTCGCGGATCTCGGTGACGTCGTCCTTGAAGCGGCGCAGACCCTGGATGTTGAGGTCCTCCGCGATGACCTTGCCGTCGCGGATGAGCCGGGCCTTGGTGTTGCGCTTGACCTCGCCGGAGCGGATGAGAACACCCGCGATGTTGCCCAGCTTGGACGAGCGGAAGATCTCGCGGATCTCCGCCGTACCCAGCTCGACCTCTTCGTACTCCGGCTTGAGCATGCCCTTGAGGGCCGCTTCGATCTCCTCGATCGCCTGGTAGATGACCGAGTAGTAGCGGACGTCCACGCCTTCGCGGTCGGCCATCTGCGCGGCACGACCGGCGGCGCGCACATTGAAGCCGATCACGATGGCGTCGGAGCCCATGGCCAGGTCGATGTCCGACTCGGTCACGGCACCCACACCGCGGTGCAGGACGCGGATGTCCACCTCTTCGCCGACGTCGAGCTGGAGCAGCGAGGACTCGAGGGCCTCCACCGAACCGGACGCGTCGCCCTTGATGATGAGGTTGAGTTCCTGCACCAGACCGGCCTTGAGGGCCTCGTCCAGGTTCTCCAGGGAGAACCGGACGCCCCTGCGGGCGAACGCCGCGTTCCGCTCACGGGCGGCGCGCTTCTCGGCGATCTGCCGGGCGGTGCGGTCCTCGTCGACGACGAGGAAGTTGTCACCGGCGCCGGGGACGTTGGTGAGACCCAGGACCAGGACGGGCGTCGAGGGCGTCGCCACGTCGACGTTGTTGCCGTTGTCGTCGAGCATCGCCCGGACCCGGCCGTACGCGTCACCGGCGACCATCGTGTCGCCGACGCGCAGCGTGCCGCGCTGGACGAGCACGGTGGCGACGGCGCCGCGACCGCGGTCGAGGTGGGCCTCGATGGCGATACCCTGCGCGTCCTGCTCCGGGTTGGCCCGCAGGTCGAGCGAGGCGTCCGCGGTGAGGACCACGGCCTCCAGCAGGCTGTCGATGTTCAGACCCTGCTTGGCGGAGATGTCGACGAACATGGTGTCGCCGCCGTACTCCTCGGCCACCAGCCCGAACTCGGTGAGCTGACCGCGCACCTTGGTCGGGTCGGCGCCCTCGACGTCGATCTTGTTGACCGCGACCACGATCGGCACGTCGGCCGCCTTGGCGTGGTTCAGCGCCTCGATCGTCTGGGGCATCACACCGTCGTTGGCCGCGACCACGAGGATCGCGATGTCGGTGGACTTGGCACCACGGGCACGCATGGCGGTGAACGCCTCGTGACCCGGGGTGTCGATGAAGGTGATCTTGCGCTCGTCACCGTTGACCTCGGTGGCGACCTGGTACGCGCCGATGTGCTGCGTGATACCGCCGGCCTCGCCCGCGACGACGTTCGTCTTGCGGATCGCGTCCAGCAGCCGGGTCTTACCGTGGTCGACGTGACCCATGACGGTCACGACCGGCGGACGGGAGACGAGTGCTTCCTCGCCGCCCTCGTCCTCGCCGAACTCGATGTCGAAGGACTCGAGCAGCTCGCGGTCCTCCTCCTCGGGGCTGACGATCTCGACGACGTAGTTCATCTCACCGGCGAGGACCTGGAGGGTCTCGTCGGAGACGGACTGCGTGGCCGTGACCATCTCGCCGAGGTTCATCATCACGGCGACGAGCGACGCCGGGTTGGCGTTGATCTTCTCCGCGAAGTCGGTGAGCGAGGCACCGCGCGACAGCCGGACCGTCTGGCCCTGGCCGCGCGGCAGCATCACGCCGCCTACCGACGGGGCCTGCATGGCCTCGTACTCCTGGCGCCTCTGCCGCTTCGACTTGCGGCCACGACGGGCGGGCCCGCCGGGACGGCCGAAGGCGCCCTGTGTGCCACCGCGGCCACCGGGACCACCCGGACGTCCGCCGAAGCCGGGACGGCCACCGCCGCCACCGAAGCCACCGCCGCCGGGACGGCCCGGAGCGCCGCCGCCACCGCCGGGGCGACCGGCGAAGCCGCCACCGCCACCGCCGCCGGGACGGCCCGCGAAGCCGCCGCCGCCACCGGGACGACCGCCACCGGCACCGGCCGGACGGCCGGGACCACCGGGACCGCGGCCACCGCCGGGGCCACCGCCGGGACGCGGGCCGGCAGCGGGACGCTGCGGCATCATGCCCGGGTTGGGACGGTTACCACCGGGGCCACCGCCGGGACCCGCGGCCCTGGGGGCCTGCGGACGCGGCATGCCGCCGGGGGACGGACGACCGCCACCGGACTGACCGCCGGGACCGGCCTGGGGGCGGGGACCGCCACCCTGGCCCGCACCCTGCGGACGCGGGCCGGGGGCACCGGGGCCGCCGGGACGCGGGGCGCCGCCGGGACGGGGCGCCTGGGGGCGCGCCATGCCGGTCGAGCCGCCCGAGGTGAAGGGGTTGTTGCCCGGACGCGGGCCCGCGGGGCGGGCGCCGGGACGCGGGGCCTGGCCGGGGCGCGCGCCGCCGGAGCGGCCGCCCTGACGCTGGTCGCCACGCTGTTCGCCGCGCTGGTCACCCTGGCGCTGGTCGCCCTGGCCGCCCGTGGGGCGGGCCGAGGGACGCGGGCCGGGGGTGGCACCGGGCCGGGGACCGGCGGCCGGGGCCGACGGAGGCGCGGTGAACTCCGGGACGGACGGCGCCGCGGGCGCCGGCTTGGCGGCCGGTGCGGGCCGCGGGGCCGGTGCCGGACGCGGGCCGGGGGTCGGCGCCGCGGCGGGGGTGCCGTTGCTCTTGGGAGCCTCGGCGGCGGCCGGCTTGGGGGCCGGGACGCCGGGCTTCGGGGCAGCGGGACGTGCCGCC